>NZ_JAUJFI010000128.1 GCF_030849505.1 Azospirillum isscasi
CCGTCACCCCGGCCAGCGCCACGCCCGGCGGCAGGTGCCGCGCCGCCACCGCCGCCGCGATGGCCGCCACCACGCCCGCGCAGAAGGCGGCGGCGTAGGGCAGCGACCCGGCGTCCGGCGGGGCCAGCGCGGTCAGCCGGTCCGGCGAGAAGCGGCCCAGCCGCTCGATCCGCTCGATCAGCGGCGCCACCTGCATCGCGGCGTCCTTGTTGAAGCTGAGGTCGCGCACCTCGGCCAGATAGCTGCGCAGCCGGGCGAAGCGGTCGTTGACGCCGGTCACCACCCGGTTCATCTCGGCCAGCAGCCCGCCGATCAGGCTCTGCTCCACCGGCGGGGCGATGCGGTCGTAGGCGGAGCGCGCGAGGTTGGCCTCCAGCGCCGCCGCCAGCCGCAGCGGCGCCGTCACCTGGGCGTTCAGCATGGTGCGCAGCGCCAGCCCGCCCAGCGCCAGGGCGATGCTCAGCGCCACCGCGAAGTCGATCAGGATGCGCGGCGCGTTGGCCGGCTGCGCCACGGCGTTGCGGCCCAGCAGCACCTCGCCCGCCGTGACGGCGCCCTGGCGGATGGGAAAGCGTTGCAGCACCAGCCCCAGCGCGGCCCAGTCGGTCTGCGCCGGGACCAGCCGGACCGACAGGTCGGGGCGCGCCGCGTCGGATTTCTGGAACAGCGGGCGTCCCGCGCCGTCCACCACCAGGATCAGCCGGATCTCCGGAAAGACCCCCGCCGCCTCGCCCAGATAGTCGTCCATCCCGGCCATGCGGTCGAGCGGCAGGCCGAGCGCCAGCGCCTTCTCCAGGTCGTGCGCGATGGCCGTCCCGACGATCTCCGCGCGGGAGGCGGTTCCGCGGTCGGCCAGCCCCGCCGCCGCGATCAGCGCCGCCGCCAGCGTGGCCAGCCAGGGCACCACGACCACCACGGCCATCAGCGGGATGAAGCGGCGCAAGACACCGGGTCGAGGGGGCTGCATCGCCGCGCGGGTCATCGCGGAACCTCCCCGTCGATGCGGGCGGCTTCGGCCTCCGCCTTGCGCAGCCCGGCCAGGACAGCGGACAGCGCCGGGTCGTCCGCCGCCGCGGGGGCGTCCGCCTGAAGCCGCCGGGCCTCGGCGGCGTAGAAGGCCGTCCGCTCCAGAACGGACCGGCAGATCCCCGACAGCAGCAACCGCGTGCCCAGAACGGCCAGAACCCCGATGGCGGCCAGGAACACCGCGGTGACCGTCGCCGTCTCGCGCAGCGCCGCCAGGATCTCCACCCGCGCGTCCTGCTGCGGGGCGAGGCCCAGGACGGCCCCGGCGGGCTTGCCCAGAGCGTCCGCCACCGGCACGCCGACCAGCACGCCGTCGCGGTCGGCGAGGGTCCACGGTTCCGCCGGCAGCCCCGCCCCCGCACCCATCCAGCCCACCCCCATCCAGGAGGCCGGCACCGGCGTTCCCGCTGCCTGGGCGGTGGCGAACAGCACGGTCCCCCGCGGGTCCACGACGTAGAGGCGCAAGCCCCCGCCGCCGGTCGAGGCCAGCTCGATCAGCCGCTGCAAGTCGTTCTGGTCGGCGAGCGGGAAGCCGATGGCCGCGCGCTCCGCCGCACTGGCCGCGACGCGGCTGGCCAGCGCCGACGCACGCGCGGCGATTTCCGCCGTGTGCGCCTCCGCCACGGCGTTGTGAAAGGCGAACAGGGTGAACACCTGCCCGCCCACGGCGCACAGCCACAACACCAGCGCCAGACGCCCGAAACCGTAGAGCATGGCCAGCCTCCCAGGGTCCGGCTATAGCGGCTTTCCCCGGGGCCGGCCCGTTCAGATTGGCCCAACTTGGTCTGATCTGCTTTTGCCGCCCGCCGGCCTCCGCGGTAAGCCCCGGCGCAGAGAAAGGGGCACCATGAACCGGGGCACCATGAACCGCGACGCCCGCCTGCACGCCATCCTCGCCCGGCTGCGCAGCGACTCCCCCGGCGAGCGGCTGGCCGCCCTCGCCGCGCTGGAGCGGCTGATGCCCGCCGGGACCTCCCTGCACGACATCGTCCAGGTCGGGCTGTTCTACACCGACCGCGGCACCGTCGCCCCCTCGCTGGTCGAGGAGGTGGACCGGCTGCGCGGCGTGGCGCAGGAGGCCGCCCGGCGGGAGGAGCGGCAGCGCCGCCGCGTCCGGGCGCTGGAAACCGGCATCCGCGCCGCGATCGGGGAGCTCCGCGGCGACGGGGACGCCTGAACGCCTTCGCTCCGCAACGGACGCAGTTCCGGCGGCGTGTCTCGGGAGTGGACCAACAAGGCGTTCCGCGGCGGCGCGCCATCGCCCACCTTGCGGGGCCAAACCGCCGAGCCTACCCGGAGGCCCTTTGCCCACCATCACCGCATCCTGTCAGCATGCCCTTCTGTCCGCCGTGGAATCCGCGGCGGCGGCGCGCGGCATGACGGTGCCCGCCCTGATCCGCTCCTGCCTGACGCTGGTCGGGCCGGAGGCGCTGACCCACCTGCCCGACCCCGGCAGCCCCGAACCGGTGGACGTCTCCCACCGCACCGTGACGCTGAGGAACGGCGGCACCCGCCGCATCCGGGTCGTGCCGAAGCTGCGGGTGCGCCACGCCACGCCGCTGGACGCGGCGACCGTCCGCAAGGCCGCCTGGGTCGCCGCCACCATCGGCAGCGACGACGGCGCGCACCTCATCACCGCGGGCGAGCTGAACGCCGTGGAAAGCGAGATGAGCCGCTGCCGCCTGCGGCTGGAGCAGTTGACGGCGGCGCTGGAGACGCTGGCCTTCCGCCCGCTGCGCCAGCCCATCCGCAAGCCCTGGCAGGCCACCTACGTGCTGGGCTTCACCCACGAATGGGGCCTGGACACGCAGACGGTCAACAGCCGCTTCCGCACGCTGGCCCCGATCTTCCACCCCGACACCGGCCTGCTGTCCAGCGCCGAGCGGATGAGCCAGCTGCTGGAGGCCCGCAACTTCCTTTTGCAGCACCTGAGAAGCTGAGCCGGCGATGGTTCGTGTGCCGGGCATTCCCTCCGAAACGGAGGTGTTCCGGGGCGATGTCGTCCAATTGGGGTCCATCTCGGCTGGCCTCCGCCGGGGTGCCTTCCGAATGATGGCGAAGCTCGACAGCCGGCGCGCGACGCGCACAACCCTATGAGGTCGTCAGATATGAGCGAGAGCAGTCAGAAGAAGCTGGAGCGCGTCCGCCCGCCGCGGGTGAAGCTCACCTACGAGGTCCACACCGGCGGCGCCCAGGAGATGAAGGAGTTGCCCTTCCTGGTCGGCATCCTGGCCGACCTCAGCGGCAAGCCGGAGAAGCCCCTTCCCAAGCTGAAGGAGCGCAAATTCGTCGAGATCGACCGCGACAACTTCAACGACGTGATGGCCGCCACGGCGCCGCGCCTCGCCTTCCAGGTGGACAACAAGCTCCAGGAGGACGGCGGCAAGCTGAACATCCTGCTGAACATGCGCCACATGGACGACTTCCAGCCGGTGGAGGTGCTGAAGCAGGTGCCGACGCTGAGCCGCCTGTTCGAAGCCCGCCAGAAGCTGTCGGACCTGCTGGCCAAGCTGGACGGCAACGACGAGCTGAACGGCCTGCTGAACGACGTCATCACCAGCACCGAGCAGCAGGACGAGCTGAAGAAGCTCCTCGGCCCGGCCGCCGGCGAACCCGCGGGCGAGCCCGCCTGATCCCCCGTCCCGGCAAGCCCAACCAGAACCCCCTTCACGGAGCGAACAGGTGAGCACGGAAACGTCCGTTGAGAGCGCCGCCAGTCTGTCCCTGCTCGACCGCATGATGGTCGAAGGCAAGATGGCGCGCGAGGAGGGCCAGCGGCCCTACGCCCGCGACCTTCTGACCGAATTCGTCGATCAGGTCCTCGCCGAGACCGGCGACGCCTCCGCCGTCGACGTGGTCGAGGCGATCAACCAGCGCATCGCGCAGATCGACGAACTGATCAGCGATCAGCTGAACGAGGTCATGCACCACCCCGACTTCCAGACGCTGGAAGCGACGTGGCGCGGCCTGAACTACCTCGTCATGAACACCGAGACCTCGACGACGCTGAAGCTGCGCGTCCTCAACGTCTCCCGCAAGGACCTCCAGAAGGACCTGGACAGCGCGGTCGAATTCGACCAGAGCGCCATGTTCAAGATGGTCTACGAGGCCGAATACGGCACGCTGGGCGGCACGCCCTACAGCATGCTGGTCGGCGACTACGAGTTCGGGCGCCACCCGCAGGACATCTCCCTGCTGGAGAAGATGTCCAACCTCGCCGCGGCGGCCCACGCGCCCTTCATCAGCGCCGTCTCCCCGGCGATGTTCGACATGGAGAGCTTCGGCGAACTGGGCGCCCCGCGCGACCTGTCGAAGATCTTCGAGACGGCGGAGATGGTGAAGTGGCGGTCCTTCCGCGCGTCGGAGGATTCCCGCTACGTCGCGCTGACCATGCCGCACGTCCTGATGCGCCTGCCCTACGGCCCGAACACCGTGCCGGTCGAGGGCATGAACTTCGTCGAGGACACCGACGGGCGCGACCATTCCAAGTATCTGTGGGGCAACGCCTCCTGGGCGCTGGCCGCGCGCGTCACCGACAGCTTCGCCAAGCACGGCTGGACCGCGGCCATCCGCGGCGTGGAGGGCGGCGGCAAGGTCGAAGGGCTGCCCAGCCACACCTTCAAGACCGACGAGGGCGACATCGCCCTGAAGTGCCCGACCGAGATCGCCATCACCGACCGCCGCGAGAAGGAGCTGAACGACCTCGGCTTTATCTCGCTGGTCCACTGCAAGAACACCGACTACGCGGCCTTCTTCAGCGGCCAGACCACCAACAAGCCGAAGGTCTACAACACCGACGAGGCCAACGCGAACGCCCGCATCTCCGCGATGCTGCCGTACATGCTGGTGTCGTCGCGCTTCGCCCATTACCTGAAGGTGATGCTGCGCGACAAGATCGGCGCCTTCCTGACGCGCAACAACATCACGGACCACCTGAACACCTGGATCGCCAACTACGTCCTCCTGGACGACGAGGCGTCGCAGGGCACGAAGGCCCGTTTCCCGCTGCGCGAGGCCCGCATCGACGTCTACGACGTGCCGGGCCGTCCGGGCGTCTACCGCGCCAACATCTTCCTGCGCCCGCATTTCCAGCTTGAAGAGCTGTCGGCCTCCATCCGCATGGTCGCCGAACTGCCGGCGCCGGAAGCCTGATCCCATCCCCCGAACGCATCGTCCGGAGTAAACCCGCATGTCTATGATCATTCTCGATATCCCCAACGTCCAGGGGGAGTCCGCGGTGGAGATCGCCGGGGGCACGGTGTTCAAGGACATGATCCTGTGCGAATCCCTGTCGCAGGACATGACCGTCGAAATGGAAGTCTCGACCAACGCCCGCCGCACGGTCCACACCCCGAAGGTCGAGAACATCACGCTGGAGCGCAAGTGGGACCGGGCTTCGCCCAAGCTGATCTCGCTGCTCCTGCGCTCGGCCAACTCCGACACGGCCAAGAGGCAGTGGACCATCCACTGCCTGAAGCCGATCGGCGACACCCACCAGTGGGGCGAGTTCCTGACGATCGAGCTGACCAACCCGCTGATCGCCAAGCACAGCCTGAACGTCAACGAGGGCGACACCACCGAGACCATCGAGATCAACGCCACCGAAATCTACTGGACCTACAAGCGCTACACCGAGGAGCAGAAGCACGAAGGCGGCGGCGGCGTGAAGTTCAACCTGCTGAAGGGCACCGTGTCCGACAGCTAAGCCTCTGAATAAACCCTCTCCCGCCCCGGGAGAGGGTGCCCGCGAAGCGGGCGGGTGAGGGTCGCCCGAGAATCGGGGCCTTCGGCCCCCGACAGCACCCTCACCCTTCCCGCGCTTTCGCGCGGGCCCCTTCCCTCTCCCGGGGCGGGAGAGGGACATTCCCCACCCCCAACGGACACGGCGATGACCCAGCCAAAGACCATGACCGGCGGACGGTCGCTGCTGTTCGAACGGCTGATCGACTTCGAGCCGGACCGCCCCACGGGGGACGAACCCTCCGCCACCGTTCTGTCCATGCCCGACCTGAAGGCGTCCATCCGGCGCGAGGTCGCGCGCATCCTGGACAGCCGCAGCACCGGGACCCGCCGCCCCGACCTGGGCGGCACGGTGCTGGACTACGGCCTGTCCGACATCACGCATCTCGACGCCGCTTCCGACGCCGACCGCCGTCTGGTGGAGCGGATGGTGCGGCAGGCCATCGTCGATTTCGAACCGCGGCTGAAGCGCCCGCGGGTGACGGTCACCGCCGGGACCGGGCGCGGCACCATGGCCGCCAGCATTTCCGGCGAGGTGATGGCGGGCACCGTCACCGAACGGCTGGAGTTCGACGTGGGCCTGCGCGGCCCGGCCCCCAACACGTCGGACCGGTCCGACGGATAAGGACGCACCAGGATGCGGCGCGAGGATCTCCTCGACCATTACGAGCGCGAGCTTCTGTACGTCCGCCGGGCGGGGGAAGCCTTCGCGCGCAGCTATCCCAAGATCGCGCGCCGGCTGGCGCTGGGGCCGGATCAGGCCGCCGACCCGAACGTGGAGCGGCTGATCGAATCCTTCGCCTTCCTGTCCGGGCGCCTGCAACTGAATCTGGAACGCGAGTTCCCGCGCTTCTCCGAGGCGCTGCTGGGCATCCTGCACCCGCAGATGATCGCCCCCATCCCCGCCATGGGCATCGCCCGGATGGAGCCGGTGCCCGGCGAGGGGCGGCTGACCGGCGGCTTCCGCGTGCCGCGCGGCACCCCCCTGCACGCCGTGGCGGAGGGCAATCTGCGCTGCCGCTTCCGCACCGCCTACGACGTGACGCTGTGGCCGGTCGCCCTGACCGACGCCGCGGTGGAGCCGGCGGACCGTTACGATTTCCTCGACGGCGCCGCCACCGCGTCGGTGCTGCGGCTGCGGCTGGAGACGCGCAACCAGTCCTTCGAGAATCTGCCCATCGACCGGCTGCGGCTGTTCATCAACGGGGAGACGATCCTCACCTCCGCCCTGCACGAGCTGTTCCTGTGCGGCGTGGTGGAGATCGCCTACGTCCAGCCCGGCAAGCCGCCGGTGCGGCTGCGCGGCGACACCCTGATCGCTCCCGTGGGCTTCGGCCCCGACGAGACGGTGCTGCCGCATCCCAGGCACGCCCAGCCCGCCTACGGCCTGTTGCAGGAGTATTTCGAGTTTCCGCAGAAGTTCGACTTCTACGACCTGCCGCTTCCCCGGGGGCGGCTGTCGGGGGAAACCGTGGACATCCTGATCGCGGTGTCGCGCCCGCTGCCCAACCGGCTGACCCTGCGCAAGGACAGCTTCGTTCTCGGCTGCACGCCCATCGTCAACCTGTTCACCCGCACCGCGGAGCCGATCCGGCTGAACCACCGCCGCACCGCCTACCGCGTCGTTCCCGACGCCCTGCGCGAGCGGACGACCGAGGTCCACTCCATCCTGGAGGTCAGCGGCCTGCGCGACGGTGACGGGATGCACCACCGCTACGTCCCCCTCTTCTCCCACCAGCACGCGGAGGCGGAGGCGGAGCCGCGCGGCTTCTGGCTGGCGGCGCGCGAGCCGACCCAGCGCGAGGATGTGCCCGGCACCGACCTGCATCTCAGCCTGCACCACCTCGACCTGACGCCGACCGATCCGGCGGACGAGACGCTTCTGGTCCGCACGCTGTGCACCAACCGGGCGCTGGCGGAGCAGGTCCCGGCGGGTGCCGCGCTGATGATCGAGGAGGCGGCCCCCATCGCCACCATCCGCTGCCTGCACAAGCCCACCCCCGGACGCCCGGCCCCGGCGGGCGGTTCCTCGGCCTGGAAGCTGATTTCCCACCTGTCGGTCAACCATCTCAGCCTGACCGCCGACGCGGAGGGGCTGCGCGCCCTGCAATCCATCCTGCTGCTGCATGCCCCGGAGGACCCGACCGCCCGGCACCAGATCCGCGGCGTGCAGGGCCTGTTCTCCCGCCCGGTGCTGCACCGCATGGGCCAGGACGCTTGGCGCGGCTTCGTGCGCGGGCTGGAGGTGACGGTGGACCTCGACGAGCGGAACTTCGTCGGGGCCAGCCCGCTGGTCTTCGGCGGGGTGCTCAGCCGCTTCCTCGGGCTCTACGTCAACGTCAACGCCTTCGCCCAGCTTCGGCTGCGCTCGGTGCAACGGGAAGGGGTGTGGAAGGCATGGTCGCGCCTTGCCGGCAGCCAGCCGGTCCTGTGACGGGCTCCCCCATGACTCCCCCCGCCCTGATCGACCGGCTGGAGGCCGAGCCCTGGGGCTTCGACCTGTTGCAGGCCATCGCCCTGCTGGAGCGCGCCGCCCCCGGTCTGGCCCCGCTCGGCACCGGCATCGACCCGGAGCAGGAGGCCGTCCGCATCGAGCACGACCCGAGCTTCGTCTTCCCCGCCAGCGACGTGGTGGAGGCGCGGCGGACCCCGGACGGGCGCGGGGTGGTGCGCTCCCCCGTGCTGGGCGTGGCGGGCATGAACGGCCCCCTGCCCTACGTCGCCACCGAACTGCTGGTGGAGCGGGCGGCGCGGCGCGACACGGCGGGCACCGCCTTCTACGACATCTTCAACCACCGCCTGATGTCGATCTTCTACCGCACCCGCCAGGGCAGCCTGCCCCTGCTGGAGCGCGACCCGGAACGGACCCTGATGGCCCGCGTGCTGCGCGCCCTGTCCGGCATCGGCACGCCCGGCCTGGAGCAGCGCCTGCCCGGCACGCCGGACCGCATGTTGCTGGCCTTTTCCGGCATCCTCGCCAACCGGCGCCGCTCCTCCGCGGGGCTGGAGGCGATTCTCGGCGCCGTGTTCCGGGTGCGGGTGCGGGTGCGCAGCTTCGTCGGGCGCTGGCTGCCGCTGGACGAGGAGAGCCGGACCCGGATCGGGAGTGGTTTCGGCGCGCGGAACAACAGCCTGGGCCGCACGGTGGTGCTGGGCCGCCGCGTCTGGGACCAGCAGAGCTGCTACGCCATCGAACTGACGCTCGACAGCCTGGAGCGCTTCCGCGAGTTCCTGCCCGACGGGCGGCACCATGGCACGCTCTGCGCGCTTGCCCGCTTCCACACCGGCGACGGGATGGATTTCCGCATCGTGCTGGTGCTGGAGGCCGCCAAGGTGCCGCCGACCCGCCTGTCCACCAAGCCGGAGGGAGGCAGCCGCCTCGGCTGGACCTCCTGGCTGCGGGCGCCGGGCCGCCCGAGCCTGAAGGACGGCCGCCTGACCCTCGACCCCGCCCCGCCCGCAACGCCATCCCAGGGAGCCGTCCTGTGACCGCCGACATCAAGTCCCTCATCGGAAAGCTCGACCGCGACGGGCGCAAGGTGCTGGAACGCTCCGCCGCTCTGTGCGTGTCGCAGACCCATTACGACGTGGAGGCGGAGCATGTCCTGCTGGCGCTGCTGCGGCTGAAGGACGGCACCGTCGCCGGCATCCTGCGCCATTACGGCGTCGAGGCGAACCGGCTGGAGACGGAGCTTGAAGCCGCGCTGGACCGCATCCGCCGCGGCAACAGCCGCACCCCGGCCTTCTCCCCCCGCGTGCCGGAGATGCTGGAGACGGCGCTGCTGATCTCCGTCACCCATCTGGACAGCCCGCAAATCCTCCTGCCGGCGATCCTCTGGGCCGCGGTCGCCTGCGATTCGGTGCGGGCGGTGGTCACGGAATCCGCCCCCTCCCTGCTCGCCCTGCCGCGCGAGCGCACCGCGTCGGACCTGCCGGAGCTGGTCCGCGCCCTGAAGGACGGCGGGCCGTCCGCCGCCGCGTCCGACTCCTCTCCCGCCACCGCTCCGGTCTCCGCCGCGTCGGACGGGCGGTCCATGCTCGACCAGTACAGCCAGGACCTGACCGCCCAGGCCAAGGCCGGGAAGATCGACCCGGTGATCGGGCGCGACCGCGAGATCCGGCAGGTCATCGACGTGATGATGCGCCGCCGCCAGAACAACCCGATCCTCGTCGGCGACCCCGGCGTCGGCAAGACCGCCATCGTGGAAGGGCTGGCCCTGCGCATCGCGGAGGGCGACGTGCCGCCGCCGCTGCGCGGCATGGTGATCCGCACGCTGGACCTCGGGCTGCTCCAGGCCGGGGCCGGGGTGAAGGGCGAGTTCGAGAACCGGCTGAAGTCGATCATCAAGGAGGTGTCGGCCTCCCCCGTGCCGATGGTCGTCTTCATCGACGAGGCGCACGCGCTGATCGGCGCCGGCGGGGCCGCCGGCCAGGGCGACGCCGCCAACCTGCTGAAGCCCGCCCTGGCCCGCGGCGAGTTCCGCACCATCGCCGCCACCACCTGGGCCGAGTACAAGAAGTATTTCGAGAAGGACCCGGCGCTGGCCCGCCGCTTCCAGCCGGTCTCGGTGCCGGAGCCGGACGAGACGGCGGCGGCGGCGATGCTGCGCGGCCTCGTCCGCCGCTTCGAGGAGCATCACGGGGTCGGCGTGCTGGACGACGGCATCGCCGCCGCGGTGGCCCTGTCCGCCCGCTACATCCCCGCCCGCCAGTTGCCCGACAAGGCGATCAGCGTGCTGGACACCGCCTGCGCCCGCGTCGCCATCGCCCGCAGTTCCAAGCCCGAAGCCATCGAGGCGATGGAGCGCGAGGACGCCATCCTGGCCCGCGAGGCGGAGCGGCTGGAGGCCGAACCCGGCACCGCCCACCACGCCCGCCTGTCGCAGATTTCGCAACGCCGCGGCGCCCTCGCCCTGGAAAAGGCCGCTCTGGACGAGCGCTGGAAGCGCGAGCGCGATCTCGTCGAGGCGGTGGAGGCCGCGCTGAAGGCCGGGCATGCGGTGGAGGCCGCCGCCGCGACGGAAAAGCTGAAGGCCGTGCAGGGCGACAGCCCGCTGGTCCCGCACCGGGTGGACGGGGCGGTGGTCGCCGCCGTGGTGTCGAACTGGACCGGCATCCCGGTCGGCTCGATGTCCAAGGACGACCTGGAGGTGGTCGCCACGCTGGAGGACCGCATGGCCGCCCGCGTCGTCGGCCAGCCGCAGGCGCTCCAGGCCATCGCGCGGGCCGTCCGCGGCTACCGCGCCGGGCTGGGCGAGCCGCAGCGCCCCATCGGCGTCTTCCTGCTGAGCGGCCCGAGCGGCGTCGGCAAGACCGAAACCGCGCTGGCGCTGGCCGAGCTGCTGAACGGCGGCGAGGACAGCCTGATCACCATCAACATGTCGGAGTATCAGGAGGCCCACGCCGTGGCGACGCTCCGCGGCGCCCCTCCCGGTTACGTGGGCTACGGCAGCGGCGGCGTGCTGACCGAGGCGGTGCGCCGCCGCCCCCACGCCGTGGTGCTGATGGACGAGGTGGAGAAGGCCCACCCCGACGTGCTGGACATGTTCTATCAGGTCTTCGACAAGGGCGTGCTGGAGGACGGCGAGGGCGTGGAGGTGGACTTCCGCAACACGCTGATCCTGCTGACCAGCAACCTGGGCGACACGGAACTGTTCGCGCTGGGCCGCGACGCGCTCGACGCCGGGCGCATCGCCGAGGCGCGGGAGGAGGGGCTGGCCGCCATCTCCGACGTGCTGCGCCGCCGTTTCCGCCCGGCCTTCCTGGGCCGCCTGTCCGTCGTGCCCTATTACCCGCTGAGCGAGGCGCAGATCCGCCGCATCGTCACGATGAAGCTGGACAAGCTGCAACGCCGCACCGCCGGCAACCGCGGCGCCGAACTGGCGGTCACCGGTGCGGCGGTGGAGGCGCTGGTGCAACGCGCGCTCAACTCCGACGCCGGGGCGCGCATGATCGACACGCTGCTGTCGGAGTTCGTGGTGCCGGAGGTGGCCATCCGCATCCTCGACCGCGTGGCCGCCGGCCAGCCGGTGGGCCGCATCACCGTGGACCATGGCGCGGACGGGCGCTTCACCGTCGGCGTGGACGGCACGGCACGCTGACCGGGGAGCGGCGATCATGGCGAAACGCTTTTCCCAGGACAGCCAGTACCTGTCCATCACCACCCCGCTGGGGCCGGACGCGCTGGCGCTGCGCACCATCGTGGGGGAGGAGCGGCTGTCGTCGCTGTTCACCTACCGCGTCACCATGATCTCGTCGGACGACGACATCGCCTTCGACCGCATCGTCGGCAAGCCGGTGACCGTCGCCATCACGCTGGGCGACCAGGAGACGGTCCGTTACATCAACGCCATCGTCGGGCGGATCGAGCTGACCCATGTGGACGACCGCAGCCAGGTCGCCCATTACGAGGCGGAACTGCACCCCTGGCTGTGGATGCTGACCCATTCCGGCGACTGCCGCATTTTCCAGGAAAAGACCGTCCCGGAGATCGTCGAGGCGGTCTGCAAGGGCGCCGGCTACACCGACATCAGGAAGTCGCTGACCGGCAGCTACAGCCCGCGCGAATATTGCGTCCAGTACCGCGAGACGGACTACAACTTCGTCGCCCGCCTGCTGGAAGAGGAAGGCATCTTCTACTACTTTGCGCATGAGGACGGGAAGCACACGCTGGTGCTGGGCGACAGCGGCAGCGCCTTCGCGAAAAGCCCGCTGCTCGACGCCTTCGAATACCGCGCCACCGAAGGGCACGACGACGAGGACAACGTGCTGTCCGGGCTCAGCGTGGAGCGGCGCGTCACGCCCAAGAGCTACGGCATCGACGGCTACCATTTCGAGACGCCCTCGACCGACCTTTACGCCACGGCGGAGGGCGCGTCCGGCTTCGGCACGGTCAGCGACTATCCGGGCCGCCACACCACCTCCTCCGACGGGGAGTCTTTGGCGAAGCTGCGCCAGCAGGCCCTGGCCTTCCCCGGACGGCGGGTGCGCGGCAGCGGCGAATGCCGCTCGCTGGAGGCGGGAACGCGCATCACCGTGTCGGGCCACCGCAAGAGCGACCTGAACGCCGAATACGTTCTGCATTCCGTGCGCATCGACGGGGCGAGCGGCCATTTCGACGCCCATTTCACCGCCTTCCCGCCGGACCTGCCCTTCCGCCCGCTCGACACGGCGGTGAAGCCGCGCATCCACTCCACCCAGACCGCGATCGTCGTCGGCAAGAGCGGGGAGGAGATCTGGCTCGACAAGTACGGGCGCATCAAGGTGCAGTTCCACTGGGACCGGCTGGGCAAGAAGGACGAGAAAAGCTCCTGCTGGGTCCGCGTCGCGCAGAACTGGGCGGGCAAGAACTACGGCATCATGTTCTTCCCCCGCGTCGGGCAGGAGGTGGTGGTGACCTTCCTCGACGGCGACCCCGACCGCCCGCTGGTCACCGGCTCCGTCTACAACGCGGAGCAGACCGTGCCCTACACGCTGCCCGGCGATTCGACCAGGAGCACCATCAAGACCCAGACCTCCAAGGACGGCGCCGGAAAGTTCAACGAGATCCGGTTCGAGGACAAGGCCGATGCCGAGGAGATTTTCGTTCACGCCCAGAAGGACATGAACGTCGAAGTGCTGAACGACCTGACCCGCCTCGTGAAGCACGACGAGGTGGAGACGGTCGAGAACGACAGCACCATCGACGTCCAGCACGACCGCAAGCTGACCGTGAAGAACGACCGCAGCATCACCGTGTCGGAAGGCAACGAGACGCACGACGTCGCGAAGGGCACCCGCGCCGTGACGGTGAAGGGCAACGAGACCCACACCAACAAGGCCGACTTCACGCACAAGGCGGACGGCGACTACACCCTGACCGTGAAGGGCAACCTGACCATCGACGTGACCGGCGACGTGATCATCAAGGGCAAGTCGGTGAAGGTGACGGCGAACTCCGGCGAGGTCGGCATCAAGTCCGGGGCGGACACCAAGATCGACGCCGGCGGCGCCCTGAACGCCAAGTCGGGCATGGCGATGGAGATCAAGTCCGGCATGGGCATGGACATCAAGGCCGGCATGGGAATGAACCTGAAGGCCAGCATGGCCCTGTCCGCCGAGGGGCTGAGCACCGCGATCAAGGCCCAGGGGATGGGCGAGGTCAGCGCCAACGGCATCCTCACCGTCAAGGGCACCCTGGTGAAGGTGAACTGAGATGGCGGACGAACCCTCATCCGGCCCCCAACCCGTGGAGGAGCGCGACGGGCAGGGCCGCATCGTCCGCAGCGGCGAGTTGCGCGACGAGCTTTTTCATGGCCTCTACACCGCCTACGGCGAGGACGGACACCCCGTCCTGCGCGCCCGGCTGCGCGCCGGAAAGCTGCACGGGGAGGTGCGCAACTACGCCCCCGGCGGCGCCCTGGTCCAGGTGGCGGAGTATGTGGACGGCGTGCAGCACGGGCTGACCACCTTCTACGCCCACGCCCGTCCGACCTGCCGCATGACCTACCGCGACGGCCTTCTCAACGGCCCGTCGGTCTTCTTCCACGAGACCGGCACCGTCGCCGCCGTCTTCCAGTATTGCGACGGCAAGCGCGAGGGGGAGGCGCTGTTCCACAGCCCCCAGGGCCGTCCGATGCGGCGGGAGAGCTACGCCGGCGACCGCCTGCACGGCCCGGTGCTCGGCTACTACGACGACGGCACGGTGAGCGAGCGCTCCGCCTTCCTGGACGGGCTTCAGGACGGGGTCCTGCGCCGCTACTTCCCCTCCGGCGCGCTGATGCAGCACGGAGTCTACCGCCGCGGCCTGCTGATCGAACCGCTGCGGACCTATTCCGAGGACGGCAAGGAGATCGCGGTGCTCCAGCCGCCCGCGGCGTAAGCGCCCTCTACCTCCCGTTCAGGTGAGGGGGGCACCGGCTTGCTGCGGCGGCACAACGGACCATCTCCAGTGTTTGACAGCACAGACGCCGTCAGGAGCCTGCCTTCATGAATCCCCGGTTGCTCGCCGAGGTGCTGGAACCCGTGCTGAACGCCGCGGAAAAGGACGACGCGGCGATGCTCGACGCCGTCAACCTGTCGGCGGAGGCGCTGGCCGCGCTCGGCGCCGTCATCCTCGACCGCGACGGACGCCCGGCGGACGGCGTGTCCGACGAACGCGCGGTGGTTGCCGCGCTGAACACCCACGCCCACACGCTGATGCAGTGCGGGCGCCTCGACGACGTGGTGGAGGCGCTGCAACTGGCCGAACGGATCGGCCGGCTGGGCCGCCTGCCCCACCATCCGCGCATGTCCGACGGCTAGCCACCTACGGTTAGGCGGGAGGAACACCCAACCGCCACGGTTGTTGTGCGAGCCGTGCCGCCCAACAGGGGAGACGTGTCTTGCCGACAGTGCCGAAACCGAACGCCTTTCCCGGCCCCATCGTGGGCGAGGCCCTGTCCCTGCTTCAGGACGACCTGCTTCCCGGCTTCCTCACCGGACGGCGCTGGTACGCCGCCAAGGACGCCGGCACGCCCCGCGTGCGCATCGTCGATGCGCTGCCCCTGCCCCTCGCCTCCGGCTCCGCCCAGCTCTGCCTGCTGCGGGTGGAGCCGCCGGGGCGGGAACCGCAGCTCTACCAGCTTCCCCTGGTGCTCGACCGCGGCGGCAAGGCCGATCCCGCCGATCCCTTCGCCATCGCCGGCCCCGACGCGCTCCCCTGGGCCGGGTCCTTGCGCGACGGCTACGGCGACGAGGAGGTGCTGCGCGCCCTGCTCGACGGCATCCGCAAGGGCGGCGAGGGCGGCGGCCTGCGCTTCGGGCGCAGCCGGGCCTTCGACGCCCTGAAAGGCGCGCTGGCCGGCGACACCCCGCTGCGCTGGACGGGGGCGGAGCAGTCCAACACCTCCGTCCGCGTCGGCGACGCCGCGATCCTGAAGGGGCTGCGCAAGCTGGAATCCGGCACCCATCCGGAACTGGAGGTCGGGCGCTTCCTGACCGAGGTCGCCGGCTTCCGCAACACCCCCGCCCTGCTGGGCTGGGTGGAGCGCACCGGCGACGGCGAACCCGCCACCCTGTGCATCCTGCAGGAGCTGGTGCCCGACGCCCGCGACGCCTGGAGCCACGTCACCGCCTGCCTGAAGGAGCGCGTCGAACGCTTCGACAACGAGACGGCGGACGACATCGCCCTGATGACCTTCATGCGCCGGCTGGGCCGCCGCACGGCGGAGATGCACCGGGCGCTGGCCACCCCCAGCGATGACGGCGCCTTCACGCCGGAACCGGTGACGCCCGCCATGCTGCGCGGCTGGGCGGACGGGGTGCGCACCCTCGCCCGCCGCGTGCTGGGCCGGTTGCGCGACGCCGTTCCCCGGCTGGACGGGGCGGTCGCCCCCTACGCCGCCTCGCTGGCCGACAGCGAAGCGACGGTGATGCGCCAGATCGAGGCGCTGACCCCGCCGCGCGGCGGCTTCCACGCCATGCGCCTGCACGGCGACTATCACCTGGGGCAGGTGCTGGCCGGACGGGACGACGTGTTCATCGTCGATTTTGAGGGCGAACCCATGCGCCCGCTGGCCGAGCGGCGGGCCAAGCACTGCATTCTGCGCGATGTCGCGGGGATGCTGCGCTCCATCACCTACGCCGCCGCCGGGACGCGGGCCACCCTGCCCGAAACGCTGGACGAGACGGCGCGCGGCGCCCGCACCGCCTGGCTGAACTGGTGGGAGGGCGAGGCCGCATCCGCCTTCGTCGCCGGCTACCGCGAGGCCATCGGGGATTGCCCGGGCTGGCCCGCCGATCCCGCCACGGCCACGCAGCTTTTGAAACTTTTCCTGCTGGAGAAGGCCCTTTACGAGATCGGGTACGAGCTGGCGAACCGGCCCGACTGGCTGGCCATCCCGCTGGCCGGCGCCATCGGCATCCTGGGCGCCGACGCCGGGCCGGAGGTCGCCGACCGTGCGTCCGGCCCGGTCGGGCTGGCCGCCCCCGGC
>NZ_JAUJFI010000129.1 GCF_030849505.1 Azospirillum isscasi
GTGTCGGGCAGCCAGCCGAGCGGCAGCGCGCGGGCGGCGGCGGCGGCCAGACACGCGCCGGCCACCGCGCCGATCAGCAGCGCCACGCCGGCCACGGCCAGCGTTTGCATCAGGAAGGCGGTGAAGAGAAGGCGCGGCGACCCGCCCAGTGCCTTCAGCGTGGCGAGGACCGGCAAGCGGCGGGCGAGATGCGCCGACAGCGCCCGGCTGACCCCCACGCCGCCGATCAGCAGGATGGACAGCGCCCCCAGGAGGAACAGCGCGCGGGCGAGCTGCACCGTGCGGTCCACGCCGGGAATGCCGTGCGAGGCATCGACGATCCGCCATCCGGCGTCGGGGAAACGGCGCTCCAGTTCGCGCAGGACGGCGTCGGACCGGACCGTCTCCGGCAGAAGAAGCCGATAGTACCAGTAGATGGGGGCTCCCGGCTCCGCGAGGCCCGTCTCGTCCAGCGCCCGCCGGTCGATGACGACGCGCGGGCCGAGGGAGAAGGCGCGGAACGCCCGGTCCGGCTCATGCTCCAGAACGGCGCGGATCGCGACCTCGGCGGCTCCGAGCCGCAGCCGGTCCCCGACGCCCAGGCCCAGCGCGCCGAGAAGGTCGGCGGAGACCGCGGCCCCCCGGAGCCCGTCCCGGCGGGCCAGCGCGTCGGCGAGGGAGGGGACGCCCGAAACCGCTGCCGCGCCGACGAGCGGGTAGCTGCCATCGACCGCCTTCAGTTCGACCAGGGTGCGGGCGCTGCCGGCCACCGTTGCCGCCACGGGCCGCAGCTCCGCCGTCTCGCCGACCGTGCCCAGCGTTTCGAGGAAGGCCATTTGCTCCGGCGTCGCCGGTGCATGGAACAGGCGCAGGGAGAGATCGCCTCCGACCGCCTCCCGCGCGGTCGCCCGCATCCCGTCGAGCACGCCAGCGCCGAGCGAGCCCACGGCGGCCATCATGGCGGTGCCGAGCGCCACCCCCAGGACGACGATCCAGAGACCGGCGACGCCGCCCCGCAGGTCCCGCCAAGCCAGCTTCAACGCGATGCGCAGAAAAGTCATGGCGGACATATCGGGAAGCCCCCGCCGGGCGGCAACCGTTTCCGCTGCATTCAAAGTTCCCTCTCCCGCCCCGGGAGAGGGAAGGGGCCCGCGCGAAGCGTGGAAAGGGGGAGGGTAACGCCGGGGATCAGTGCCTCGATCCTCGCGCAACCCTCATCCGCCCGCTTTCGCGGGCACCCTCTCACGGGGCGGGAGAAGGATTGGACGCCAAGTGCAGCCGCCGCCGGTGGCCGGGCGGCTGGGGAAGGGCGGACTGGACCGCCGCCAGGGCGCGCAGGCGCTCCGCCAGGGCGGGCGGGAAGGGCGTCACCTTGCGGGTGCCCAGATCGACATGGATCGACAGTTGCTCCATGGACGCGGCGACCGTCCCGTCGTCGGCGCGCCGGATCTCCAGCAGGCTCAGCAGCCGCTTGTCGTCGGCGTCGAGCAGCCGCAGGGCCACCCGCAGCGGTGTGCCGGCGCGCAGCTCGCGCCGGTAATGCACGGCGGCATCGACCACGAACAGGCCGAACCCCGCGTCCCGCGTGTAGGTCTCGCCCAGCCCCCATTGCTCCATCAGGGCATAGCCGACATCGTCGAACAGGGCGACGTAGCGCACCATGTTCATGTGCCCATACAGGTCGATCCAGCTTTCTTCGACGGTCCGCACGCCGGACAGCAGGATGTCCGGCGGCAGGGCGCTGTCCTGGTTCATGGAAAGGCTCTCGGTCATGGATGGTGGTCAGAGGGTGGGGGTCTGTTCCGGCGGGAAGACGGCGCGCAGCCATTGCCGGATGGCCGAGATGACCGGCGTGTTCCAGCGGTGGGCCGGGGCGATGAAGTAATAGCCGCCGATGGTGACGTTGCTGTCCGCCATCTCCACCAGATCGCCGTTGGCCAACGGGTCGGTCACCAGCAGGTCGCTGACCAGGGCCACCCCGCGCCCCAGCCGGGCCGCCTCGATGGTCAGATGCGCCTGCCACAGGCGGGGGCCGCGCAGGCGGGGCAGTTCGGTGATGCCGGCCTCTTCGAACCACGCCTCCCACATGCCGGTGGACTGTTCGTGGATCAGCGGCAGGCCGACAAGGTCGGCGGGGGTGCGCACGTCGGGATAGCGCGCCTTGAACTCCGGGCTGGCGATGGCGAGGATGCGGGGCCGCGCGAACATCTCCGAGCGCAGCCCGTCGGCGACGGCGCCGCCGTCCTCCAGATACATGATCTCGGCGTCGGCCTCTTCCCGGCTGAAGTCGGGGCGGGTCGAGGTCGGCTGAAGGATCACCTCCCGTCCGGTCAGCGCCTCCTCCAGCTCGGGCAGGCGGGCGAGAAGGCAGCGCGAGGCCAGCCCGGCGAGGCAGCAGATGTGCACCGCCTCCATTCCGCCGTTGCGCAGCTCGTTGCTGGCGTCGGCGATCAGGTCGAAGGCGCGGCGGAGCTGGGAGGCGTAGCGGATGCCCTCGCGGGTCAGGGACAGGCCGCGCCCCGACTTCGCCACCAGCTTCACTCCCACCGACTGCTCCAGATTCTGGATGTGGCGCGACACCACCGTGTGGGACACCGCCAGCTCGTCGGCGGCGGCCCGCACCGTGCCCTGCCGGGCGAAGATGTCGAAGGCGCGAAGCGCGAGAAGGGGCGGAAGGCGACGCGCCATGCGGACCTTTGGGTTGTGGACGGGGCCTGGGGCGAGGCCGGGAGCGATCCCGGCGGCAGTATGAAACATTTCCGCCAGCACCGCACGCGCCCCTTCGCCGCCCGCCATCACACCACCGCGTCGCGCCGGAAGGCGCCGATTTCTGCGGGGGTGAAGCCCAGATCCGCCAGGATGGCGTCGGTGTGCTCGCCCAGCCGCGGGGCCGGGCTTTCCGCGGGCAGCGGGGCCTCCGGCATGGTGATCGGGACGGCGGCGAAGCGCTTGCCCGATCCCTCCGGCACCTCCACGACCATCTTGCGGTGGACCACCTGGGGATCGTTCAGGGCGTCCGGCACGCTGTTGATCGGGCTGGCCGGCACGTCGGCGGCCTCCAGCATGTCCAGCCAGGCATCGCGCCCACGGGTGAGGAAGACCTCCCGCAGCAGGGGTTCCAACTCCGCGTGGTTGGCGTTGCGGGCCGAACCGGTGGGGAAGCGCGGGTCGGACAGCAGATGCTCCAGCCCCATGGCGCGGCACATCCGGTCCCACTGCTCGTTGGTGTCCACGCAGACGGCGATGGGTTTGTCGGCGGTGGGGAAGGCCTGGAAGGGGGCGATCAGCGGGTGGCGGCTGCCCAGCGCCCGCGGCGTCTCCCCGGCGTTCAGGAAGCGGGCGATGGCGTTCTCCATCAGCGCCAGCTGGCAATCCAGCATCGCCACGTCGATGAAGCCGCCCTCGCCGGTGCTCGTCCGCTTCTGGAGGGCGGCGAGGATGCCGATGGCGGCGAACAGGCTGGACCCGATGTCGCCGATCGATGCGCCGACCCGGCAGGGATCGCCGCCCGGTTCGCCGGTGATGCTCATCATCCCCGACATCGCCTGGGCCACCACGTCGAAGCAGGGCCGGTGGCGGTAGGGGCCGTCCTGCCCGAAGCCGGAGATCGAGGCGTAGACCAGCCGCGGATTCACCGCCTTCAGGTCGGCGTAACCCAGCCCCAGCCGGTCCATCGCGCCCGCCCGGTTGTTCTCCACCAGCACGTCGCAGGTGGCGACGATTTTCTTGAAAATCTCCTTCCCCTTTTCCTCCTTCAAGTTGAGCGTCAGACTCCGCTTGTTGCGGTTGACGCTGAGGAAGTAAATGCTCTCATCCTCGCTGAACGGGGCAATCACGCGGGTGAAATCGCCCTTGCCGGGACGCTCGATCTTGATGACCTCCGCCCCCAGCGCGCCGAGCAGCCAGGTGCTGTAGGGACCGGCCAACATGTGCGTGAGATCGACCACGCGCACGCCGGCCAGCGGGCCTTCGCGGCGTTGCGTATCGGTGTTGAGCATGCAGGTTCCTTCGGATGGCCGGACGCCGCGCAAACGGGCCGGGCGGGGCCGCGCGCCCGGCTGGAAGCCTGTCCGGTCCAGGGCGGCGGCGGGAATGCGATGCCCAAGGCTTGCGCCGCGGCGGTTGGAAAACAATCGCTTAGTTTGGCCCAATCCGGTGCATGGAAGGCACCGTTCCGCGGACGGGAACGGCGTGACATTGGTGCGTTCCGTGCACCGGATTGCAGCGTTTTTTCTGCTTGTGACGCGAACCGTGTCCGGTACTCTTGACCTTGCCGGGAGCGGATCGGCCTGATCGAAATCTCTGCCGGCCATCGGAAAGTCTTCGCGATTTCCGAAACAGGCGGTTCTTTTACTCTCGCCGCCTGTCGAGTGAAGCCGCTCGGCGCGCATCGCGGCAGCGATGCGCGGCCTTCCACAACCAGGAAAGGACGACCCGCGCGTGAAGGATCTTTCGGGAAAGGCGGCCATCGCCGGCGTCTTTGAATCGCCCCGCCGGGATGCGCCGCGCGTCCACCCCTTCGCCCTTCAGATGGAGTGCATTCTCGGCGCGCTGGACGACGCCGGGCTGACGCTGAAGGACGTGGACGGGCTGTGCGCGGCCTCCGGCGACTGGGCGGAGGGCGGCGGCACCATGGATGTGGTGGAACTGGCCGAATACATCGGGATCGCGCCGACCTACGTGAACAGCACCGATGTCGGCGGCTGCTCCTACATCCTCCAGGCCGGGCAGGCGGCGGCGGCCATCGCGACCGGGCTGGCCGAGGTGGTGGTCATCAGCTACGCCGCCTGCCCGCGCTGGTGGCCGCTGAACACCCCGTCCTTCGACCCCTTCGTCTTCCCCGCCGGCCCCGGCCAGTACGAAATTCCCTACGCGCCGACGCTGATCTCCACCTACGGCCTGTTCGCCCGCCGCCACATGGACCTGTACGGCACGACGCCGGAACAGCTCGCCCAGGTGGCCGTGACCTTCCGCAATCATGCGATGCGGAACCCCGACGCCCGGCTGCGCAAGCCGATCACGGTGGACGACGTGCTGGCTTCGCCGATGATCGCATCGCCGCTGCACCGGCTGGACTGCTGCGTGGTGACCGACGGCGGCGGCGCCATCGTGATGACCAGCCGCGAGCGGGCGCGCGACCTGAAAAAGCCGCCCGTCCATCTCGTCGGCTACGGCGCCGCCGTGGCGCGCACCCAGAACAGCCAGATTCCCGACGACCTGACCACCCCGGCGGCCCTGTCCGGCCCGCGCGCCTTCGCCATGGCGGGGGTGACCCCGGACGAGATCGACGTGGCGCAGATTTACGACGCCTTCACCATCACGCCGATGCTGGCGCTGGAGGATCTGGGCTTTTGCGGACGCGGGGAGAGCGGCGCCTTCGTCGCGGACGGCAACCTGACGCTGGGCGGGATCCTGCCGACCAACACCGACGGCGGCGGCCTGTCGTCCAACCATCCCGGCAAGCGCGGCATCTTCACCCTGATCGAGAGCGTCCGCCAGCTCCGCGGCGAGGGGCCGGGCGTGCAGGTGCCCGACGCCCGCCTCGCCCTGGCCCATGGGCTGGGCGGCACCTTCTGCTCCGCCGCCACCGCCATTCTTGCCCGGTAAGGTGCCCGATGACCACGATGACCATCCCGCCCGTCCAGGACGAGACCTCCGCCCCCTTCTGGGAGGCGGCGCGCGAGGGGCGCTTCCTGATCCAGCGCTGCCCGGAGACCGGGCGCTTCCAGTGGTACCCGCGCGCCCATTCCATCCACGCCCCCCACGCCCGCCCGGAATGGGTCGAGGCGAGCGGGCGCGGCGAACTGCTGACCTATTCCGTCGTCCACCGCGGCAACCAGCGCGGCGACCCCTATGTCTGCGCGCTGATCCGGCTGGAGGAGGGGGTCACCGTCTTCTCCCGCGTCGAGGGGATCGCGGAGGCGGATCTGCGGCCCGGCCTGCCGCTCGCCGTCGCCTTCCACCAACTGGACGAGGCCACCAGCCTCCCCGTGTTCCGCCCGCGGCCCGCCGCCTGAGGAAGCAAACCTGAGGAAGCAAGCCTGAGGAAGCAAGAATGACCGCCATCCATCTCGACGACATCAAGCCGGGCGACAAGGCGCGCTCCTCGCGCGTCACCGTCACCGAGGCGCACATCGTCTGGTTCGCAGGGCTGACCGGCGATTTCAACCCGCTGCACATGGACGCCGAGGCCGCCAAGGCCAACGGCTTCGGGCGGACCATCGCCCACGGGATGCTGACCCACTCGCTCAGCACCGGGCTGCGCTCCGCCATCGACGACTGGGCGATCCTCGCCTTCCTGGAGACGCGCCGCCGCTTCGTCGGCCCGGTCTTCGCGGGCGACACCGTGCATTACGAGGCCGAAGTGGCGGAGGTCCGCCCCAGCGCCTCCAAGCCCGACCGCGGCATCGTCCGCGTCGCCGTCACCGTGAAGAACCAGCGCGGCGAGACCGTGCAGGAAGGCGAGGACGTCCTCTCCGTCGCCCGCAAGGAGGCGCAGGCATGAGCCCCGCCGTCGCTCTGTCGAATCGCCTCGCCGGCCGTGTCGCCTTCGTCACCGGCGGCGGCGGAGGCATCGGGCGCGCCGTCTGCGAGCGGCTGGCCGCCGAAGGCGCCGCGGTCGTCGTCGCCGACATCGGGGCGGAGGCCGCCGAGGCCGTCGCCGCCGCGCTGCGCGCCGCGGGGGGCCACGCCCACGCCACCGCGCTGAACGTCGCCGACCGGGAAAGCTGGGAGGCCGCCGTGGCCGGGCTGCCCGACGCCTTCCGGGGCGTGGACATCATGGTCAACGTCGCCGGCATCGTCCGCGACCGCTCGCTGCCCAAGATGACCGACGCGGAATGGAGCGCGGTCATCGACGTGAACCTGCGCGGCACCTGGCTGGGTTGCCAGACGGCCTTCCGGCTGGTCGGCGACCGCGGCTGGGGGCGCATCGTCAACATCGCCTCCACGGCCATCCTGGGGACCTTCGGGCAGGCCAACTACTCCGCGTCCAAGGCCGGGGTGGTCGGGCTGACCCGCACCGCCGCCCTGGAAGGGGCGCGCCGCGGCATCCTGGTCAACGCGGTGGCGCCCGGCGTGGTGGAGACCGCCATCGTCGAAGGCGTGCCCGACGCGGTGCGCTCGCAATGGCTGGAGAAGACCCCCATCGGGCGCCTGGGCAAGCCGGCGGAGATCGCCGCCGTCGTCGCCTTCCTGGCGTCCGACGACGCGGCCTACGTCACCGGCCAGACCATCGTCGCCGATGGTGGGGCGACCACGGGCGATTACTGATTTCCGCTCAAGAACGAAGAACGACGCCGAAACGGCGGTTCCGCAACAACAAGACAGGGATTGGCAACATGATGGAATTCTCGCGCCGCCGCCTTCTCCAGACCGGCGGGCTCGTCGGCACCGCCCTTGTGACCGGCGGGCTGGCCGGCACCGCCTTCCCGCGCTTCGCCGCGGCGGCGGACGATCCGCTTTACGCCGCCGCAAAGAAGGAAGGCGCGCTGACCCTCTACTGGGGCTCCTACGAGCAGCAGACGATGGAGGCGATCCGCGACGCCTTCAAGGCGAAGTATCCGGGCATCGAGGTCAACCTGCTCCGCCAGGCGTCGCAGACCGTCTACACCCGCCTGCGGATGGAGCTGCAAAGCGGCGTCCACGAGTGCGACTCCCTCGGCACCACCAACCTGCTGCACTACACCGAGTTGAAGAAGATCGGCGCGCTGGCCCCGGTCGAGCCGGCGGACGCCGTGCACATTCCGGACGCCTTCCGCAACCTCGACCCGGACAAGATGTATCATGTCGGCGCCATCAGCCTGACCAGCATCAACTACGCGCCGGGCAAGGTCCAGACCCCGCCGCCGAGCTGGCAGGCGCTGCTGGAGGACCAGTGGCACGGCAAGATCACCACGGGCAGCCCGGCCTTCTCCGGCGACGTGGCGAACTGGGTGGTCGCCATCCGCCGCAAGTACGGCGACGATTACCTGCGCGCCTTCGGCAAGCAGAAGCCGAAGGTCGGCCAGTCCAACGTCGACACCGTGACCGACATCCTGGCCGGTGAGCGGGTGGTCGGCTCCGGTGCGCCGTTCAGCTACACGCTGACCCAGAAGGCGGCGGGCAACCCCATCGACGTGGTGGCCCCCGCCGACGACGCCATCCTGAACCTGGGCATCACCGGCGTGCTGGCGAAGGCGCCGCACCCGAACGCCGCCCGGCTGTTCACCAACTTCCTCTATTCCACGGAGGTGTCGATGATCCTCCAGAAGAACTTCTGGCCGACGCTGCGCAAGGACGTGCCCTGGGCGGAAGGGCGCTCGCTGGACCAGTTGAAGTGGTACCGCAACACCGGCGACGACCTCGGCCCGGAGGTCGCGGAAGGCATCGCCAAGTGGAAGGAACTGGTGCGCTGACGCCGGATTCCCTCTCCCGTCCCGGGAGAGGGAAGGGGCCCGCGCGCAAGCGTGGGAAGGGTGAGGGTGCCTGCAACGGGCCGGTGCTTGATCCTTGACCGTACCCTCACCCGGCGCCTTCGGCGCCACCCTCTCCCGGGACGGGAGAGGGTTTGTATGGACAATGGAGGCGGACCCTATGGGGGTCATTTCAACGGACAGTCCAGACAGCGCAGCCGCGGCGATCGCGCGCCCGGCGATGGCCCGCGTGCCGCTCGCCAGGACCGCGGTGTTCGGCGCCGTCGCCCTTCTTCTCTTTCTGCTGGTGGTCCTGCCTTTCGGCTGGGTTCTCAACAACAGCTTTCACGACGACCTGACCGGAGCCTGGACGCTCGGCAACTACGCGCGGATCTTCCAGTCCGCGGACCTGCTGGAGCCGCTGTTCAATTCGCTGGTCCTGGCCGTGGCGACCGCGGTCATCGCCGTCGGCATCGGCGTTCCGCTGGCGTGGCTGGTGTCGCGGACCGACCTGCCGTTCCGCCGCACCATCCGCGTGCTGACGCTGACCGCCTTCGTCACCCCGTCCTTCATCGGGGCGACCGGCTGGATTCTGCTGGCGGCACCCAACTCCGGCTGGCTGAACGCGCTGTGGCGCACGCTGGCCGGGGCGGAGGCGGGGCCGCTGCTGAACATCTACTCGATGACCGGGGCGATCTTCATCTGCGGCATCTACACCGTCCCCTACAGCTTCACCATGGTGTCGAGCGCGCTCGACGAGATGGCCGTGGAGCTTGAGGACGCCGCCGCCACGCTGGGTTCCGGCACGCTGCGCACCATGCTCAGCATCACCATCCCGCTGGTCACCCCGGCGGTGATCGCCAGCTTCATCCTGTCCTTCATCCAGGGGCTGACGCTGTTCGGCGTCCCGGCCTTCCTGCTGACGCCGACCGGCATTCCGGTGGTGACGACCAAGCTGGCGGAGTTCTACCAGCTCTTCCCGCCGGAAATCTTCATGGCCGCCGCCTATTGCATGCCGCTGCTGCTGGTGACCGCCATGCTGTTCTGGATGCGCCGCCGCATCCTGGGCCGCAAGCAGTTCGTCACCATCTCCGGCAAGATCCGGGCGGGGCGGCGGATCGCGCTGGGCGGGGCGCGCTGGCCGGCCTTCTTCGCGGCACTGCTGCTGCCGCTGGTCTCGGTCTTCCTGCCCTACGCGGCGCTGCTGCTGGTCTCGCTGACCCGCGCCTGGGGCCAGGGGCTGTCGTGGGAGAACCTGTCGCTGCACTGGTACTGGTGGGCGCTGTTCGGCAATTCGGAGACGCACACCGCCATCGTCAACTCGCTGCTGTTCTCGACGCTCGCGGCGACGCTGTGCGTGATGCTCGGCACCGTGGTCGCCTACATCGTCGAGCGGAAGATGGTCTTCGGCGCCAGCCTGTTCGGCGCGGTGGCGACGGTTCCCATCATCATCCCCGGCATCGTCATGTCGGTCGGCTTCTTCGCCGCCTACACGCGGGCACCGCTGAACCTCTACGGCACGCCGCTTCTGCTGGTGGCGGCCTTCGCGGCGACCTTCCTGCCCATCGCCTATGCCCATGGCGGGTCGATCCTGAAGGGCATCGGGCCGGAGCTGGAGCGCGCCGCGCGCAGCCTGGGCGCGGGGGAGGGGCGGACCTTCCTGGCCATCACCATCCCGCTGATGGGCGGCGGGCTGCTGTCGGGCTGGTTCCTGGTCTTCATCCCGATCATCCGCGAGCTGTCGGTGGCGGTCTTCCTCATCACGCCGAAGACCAACGTGATGACCACCCTGATCTACAACGCCAAGGACGGCGGCAATTACGAGGCCGTCTGCGCCATGAGCGTCCTTCTCCTCCTCATCACGCTGGCGCTGGTGGCCGCCGCCGGTCCCCTGACGCGCCTGACCAGCGCGCGCCGCACGTCTCGCAAAACCGCCCCGGCGGAAGGAGCCCTCCCCACATGAGCGGGATACGCATCAAGAACCTCCGCAAATCCTTCGGCACCTACACGGCGCTGCACGGCATCGACCTTCAGGTCCCCAACGGCACGCTGCTGGCCCTGCTCGGCCCCTCGGGCTGCGGGAAGTCCACGACGCTCCAGCTCCTCGCCGGGTTCGAGGCGCCGACCGAGGGCGAGATCTGGGCCGACGACGTGCTGCTGTCCTCGGCGCGCGGCGTGCTGCCGCCGGAGAAGCGCGGCATCTCCCTGGTGTTCCAGAACTACGCGGTGTGGCCGCACAAGACGGTGGCGGAGAACGTCGCCTTCGGCCTGTCCATCCGCCGCCTGCCCAAGGCGGAGATCGCCGAGCGGCTGGACCGCACGCTGCGCACCGTCCGGCTGGAGGCGCTGCGCGACCGCTACCCGTCGGAGCTGTCCGGCGGCCAGCAGCAGCGCGTGGCGCTGGCCCGCGCGCTGGCCGTGGAGCCGCGCATACTCCTGCTCGACGAGCCGCTGTCCAACCTCGACGCCCATCTGCGCGAGGAGATGCGGTACGAGATCCGGCAGGTCCACGACCTGCTGGGCCTGACCACCGTCTACGTCACCCACGACCAGTCGGAGGCGCTGGTCACCGCCGACCGCATCGCCGTGATGAAGTCGGGCCACCTGCAACAGCTCGGCTCGCCGGAGGACATCTTCGAACGGCCCTCGAACGCCTTCGTCGCCACCTTCATCGGCGCGAACAACGAACTGGCCGGGACCAGCGAAGGCAACGGCGCGATCCGCGTCGGCAACCATGTGCTGACGGCGCCCGACCGCAGCGGGGCGGCGCACGGGGCGCGGGTGTCGCTGTGCGTGCGGCCCTCCCAGGTCCGGCTGTTCGGCGCTGAACAGAGCGCCGTGGCCGACGAGGGGTGCAACGTGCTGTCCGGCACCGTCCTGCGCTCCGCCTATCTCGGGGAATACCGCGACGTGCTGGTGGATCTCGGCGGCGGACGGACGCTGCGCGCCTTCGTTCCGCCCGCGCAGAGCTTCGCGCCGGGCAGCGTGGTGACGGCCCTTCTTCCCATCGGGTCCTGCCAGATCCTGGGGCCGGCGGCCTGACCGCGGCCCCTATCCAAGAGAGTTCCGAACGATGACCATCGCGACGACCGGCGAGGCCGCGGCCTTGCCCGAAATCCTGACCGAACGGCGCGGCGCCGTCCAATGGGTGATCTTCAACCGCCCCAAGGCGCGCAACGCCATCACCCCCTGGATGGAGGACCGGCTGATCGAGATCTGCCGGGAGGTCGATGCCGACCCGGACGTGAAAGCGCTCGTGCTGACCGGCGCCGCCGGCGACAAGCCCGCCTTCATGGCCGGCGCCGACCTGTCCTGCCTGCAAAGCGTCAAGACGCCGGAGGACTACACCATCCTGGAGGACCGCGCGGAGACGGCGGCCATGGCGCTGGAGGCCGTGCGCGTCCCCACGATTGCCGCCCTGGCCGGCGCCTGCGTGGGGGAGGGGGCGCTGCTCGCCGCCTGCTGCGACGTGCGCATCGCCACACCCTCCGTGCGCTTCGGCTTCCCCATCGCCCGTACGGTGGGCAATTGCCTGAGCATCAAGAACCTCGCGCGGCTGGCGGCCATCCTCGGCACCGCGCGGACCAAGGAGATGATCTTCAGCGCCCGCCTGCTGACCGCCGACGAACTGGCCGGGGCCGGCGCCCTGCGCGGCGTCGTCGCGGAGGACGGCCTTGCCGACCGCACCCAGGAACTGGCGGAAGAGTTGGCGGGTCTCGCTCCGCTGACCCTGTGGGCGACGCGCGAAGCGCTGCGGCGCTGGCGGGATCACTCGCTGCCGGCGGACGGCGACGGCGATCTGCTGCGCCTCTGCTACCTCTCCGCCGACTATCAGGAGGGCATCGCGGCCTTTCTGGAGAAGCGTCGTCCGGTGTGGGCAGGGCGGTAGGGACGTCCGCGGCGGCGTCAAATCCCCCTCCCGGGACGGGAGAGGGGATGTCCTTGTCGCCACCCGGCCCCTTCACTATCCTGGCGCCGCACCACGCGCCCATGCGGGCGTCCAGCCGCCATGGGACCCGCCCGTCATGCCGACCACGCCCGACGATCTTCCGAGCGTCACCCCCGACGCCGCGGCGCTGACGCAGCGGCTGCGGGCCGCACCCGACGATCTGGCGGCGACGCAGGATCTGGCCGGCCTGCTGTTCCGGACGGGGCGCGCGGCGGAGGCCGAGCCTCACGCCCGCAACGCGGTCCGGCTGGCGCCGGAGGACGCGCGGTCCCACACGCTGATGGCGCTGGTGCTGGCCGACACCCACCGGCCCCAGGCCGCCGAGTTCCATTACCGCCGGACGCTGGCCCTGGCCCCGCCGGACGCCGCGACGGTGGCGAACCTCGCCTGGAGCCTGACGCGGCAGGGGCGGCTGGAGGAGGCGCGGCGGACCTACCGCCGTGCCCCCGCCCTGCACCCGTCCGTCGCGCTGACCTGGCACGGCTGGGCGCAGACCGAGGACGCCGCCCGCGATCTCCCGTCCGCGCGGCGAATGCTGGAGCGCGCCCGGCGGCTCGACCCCGGCCACCGCGGCGCCGGCACCTTGATGGCGGCTCTGCTTGCCCGGCAGGGCAGGCCGGAAGAGGCGCTTGCCGTGCTGGACGCGGCGGCCCGGCAAGGCGACGATCCCGACGCGCTGCTGGAGAAGGGGCGCATTCTCGACCGGTCGGGCCGTCACGACGAAGCCTTCGCCGCCTTCGCCGCCGGCAAGGCGCTGCTGCGGCAGGCCGGGCGGCGCTACGGCGAAGAGGAGGCGGTGGACCTCATCGCGCGCCTCGCCGCCTTTTTCGTGGCGCCGCGCCTGCGCCTGATGCCGCGGCCCGGCAAGCCCGCCACCGGACCGCAGCCGGTCTTCGTCGTGGGGGCCCCGCGCTCCGGCACCACGCTGGTCGAGCAGACCCTGTCCTGCCACCCCGCCGTCGCCGCGGGGGATGAGCTGCCGTCGCTCGGCGCGGTGGTCCGGGCGCTGCCGCAGACGCTGGGAAGTCCGCTCGGCTATCCCGAAGCGCTGTCGGAGCTGTGGATGGGCGACCAGCGCGACGGGCTGGAGCGGTTGCGCGACGCCTATCTGCGCCACGCCCGCAAGCTGGTGCCGGCCAAGCCCGGCCACGCGCTGTTCACCGACAAGATGCCGTTCAACGAGACGCATCTCGGTCTGATCGCGCTGATGTTCCCGGCGGCGCCGGTGGTGCATGTGCTGCGCCATCCGCTGGACGTGGTGCTGTCGATGATGGGCACCAACCTGACCCACGGCTTCCACTGCGCCAACGATCTGGAGACGGCGGCCCGCCACGTCCTGCGGGTGTTCGATCTGGTGGAGCATTACCGGCGCGAGATGCCGCTGCGCTACCTGCCGCTGCGCTACGAGGATCTGGTGCGGGAACCGGAACCGGCGGTGCGACGGTTGCTGGGCTTCCTCGGGCTCGGTTTCGACCGGCGCTGCCTGCGCTTCGAGGAGAACCGGCGCTACGCCCGCACGCCCAGCCACGCCCAGGTGGCGGAAAAGCTCTACAGCCGCTCCATCGACCGGCACCGTTCCTACAGGACCCATCTGAAGCCGGTGATCCCGATCCTGGAACCGGTCATCCACGGGCTGGGCTACAGCCTGTAGCCGCCGCCATGCGCTTCACCACCGACAGCGACCTGTGCGAAATCCGCCGCCGCGAAGGCCGCCTGGACGAAGCCGCCGCCCATGGCCGCCGCGCCGTCGCGCTTGATCCCGGCGACGCCGCGGGCTGGTACAATCTGGGCGTGGCGCATTACGACCGCTTGGAGGTCGAGGCGTCGATATCCTGCGAGCGCCGCGCCATCCAACTCCGCCCGGACTGGCCGGGTCCGCATTTCGAACTGGCCGAGGGGCTGCTGCTGTCCGGGCGGTTGGAGGAGGGCTGGCGGGAGTATGAATGGCGCTGGCGCCTTCCCGGCGTGCCGCCGCCGGTCCCGCTCGCGATTCTGGAGCGGTCCGGGCAGGCTGTTCCAAAACCCTGGGACGGGTGCCCCTTGCCCGGCGGCACCCTGCTGCTGGTTGCCGACCAGGGCTTCGGCGACACCATCCAGTTCGCCCGCTACCTGCCGATGGCGGCGGCGCTCTGCCCGGATCTCGTGGTTGCCTGCAGCCCGGAAATGCTGCCGGTGGTCCGCTCCCTGGCCGGCGGTCACCGGGCCTTCACCACATGGGAGGAGGCGCCGCCCTTCGCCGCCTACGCCGCGCTGTCGGGCCTGCCGGGGCTGTTCGGGACGACGCTCGGCACCATCCCGGCACCGGTTCCCTATCTGAGTGCCGAGCCGGAGCGGGCGGCGCGCTGGAAGGACCGGCTGGACGGGCTGCTGCCCCGCGGGTACCGCCGCGTCGGGCTGGTCTGGGCCGGGCGTCCGACCCATGGGAACGACCGCAACCGCTCCCTGACGCTGGAGCGGCTGGCGCCGCTCGTCGCGCTGGAGAAAACGGTGCTGGTGTCGCTCCAGAAGGGGCCGGCGCAGGCCGAGGCCGCACGCTACTATGGCGCGGCGCCGATGGTCGGTCTGGGTCCGGAGCTGGCGGATTTCGCCGACACCATGGCGGTGCTGACGCTGCTCGACCATGTGGTCTGCGTGGACACGGCGGTCGCCCATCTGGCCGGGGCGATGGGGCGCCCGACCGCGGTCCTGCTCCCCTACGCGCCGGACTGGCGGTGGCTGCTGGGCCGCAGCGGAACACCCTGGTACCCGACCGTCACCCTGCACCGGCAGCCGGCGCCCGGACGGTGGGACGAGGCCGTCCGCGGCGCCCTCGGCGAGGTGACCGGACACACCCTCAAGGTTTCAGGGCGGCCAGCCCGTCGGTGATCCCCTTGGTGGAGATCGGAAAGGCCACGGCCTGCGCGCCGCCGTAGGGGCGGACGGCGATCTGCGCCCCCTTGGACCGGCGCAGCGCGGTCAGCGTCGCCTCGTCCATCGGGGCGTTGGCGAGGCAGCCGTCCTGGATGCACTGCTGATAGGTCAGCGGCAGCGGCTTGCCGCCGTCGATGGTCAGGGCCGCCCCGGCGCGCAGATCGACGCCCAGCGGCAGGATCACGACCATCACCCCCTTGCCGTCCGGGGCGAAGTAGCCCACCGACGCCTTGAGAATGCGGGTCGCCTGCTTGGACTCCGTGTTCTCCACCACGCGGGTCTGCGACAGGAAGCAGCGCGGCTTGCCGTCGGCGGGCGTTTCGCACTCGGTCTGCCAGTCGCCGAAGGTCCTGCCCGCCTCCACCGCCCCGGCAGGCGCCCCGCCCGCGAAAAGGAGGGGAAGCGCGGCGAGCGCTCCCCCGATGATGGCCTTGCGCATCGCCGTGGCCATCACAGCTTCCACTTCAGGCCGGCGGTTGCCGACAGGGTGTTCTCGCGGGCGCGGATCGCGTCCTGGACGCCGATGGTGGCGCTCAGCCGGTCGTCCAGCGCCACGCCCAGCCCGGCCCCGATCACCAGGGCGTCGCGGCCCGGCTTGCTGGCGTCGGCGGCGAAGGCCACCCCGCCCAGCCGGTTGGTGGTGGTCGCCGTGGCGTCGGCGAAGTCATGCTCCCACGCCAGGGCGGCGCTCGGCAGCAGGTGCCAGCCGCCGACCGTCACGCTGGTGCCGGCGCGCACGCCGACCGCGCTGCGCAGGCTGGTCCAGCCCGCCGCCTCGACGTCCAGCGCCACGCCGCCGCCCGACTCCCGGAACGCCTCGCGGGTGATCCGGTCGAAGCGCAGGCTGGCCCGCGGCTCGATCCAGGCGCTGTCCGACCCGGCGAAGGCCATGCGGTGACCGGCGGCGATCTCCGCGGAGACGTCGTGACCGTCCGCCGTGCCGCTGACACCCTGCGCCAGCGTGCCGAAGGCGACGCCGCGCGTGGCGTCGTAATTGGCGTAGCCGTAGCCGATGGCGCCCTCCACGAAGGGGCTGTCGGACGAACCGCGCAGGCTCCAGGAGCCGTAGAGCGTGGCCTGATAGCTGTCCACGTCGGCCTTGCCCAGCCCGTCGCGCGAGGTGACGCGGTTGCGCAGGTAGCCCAGCGCCACGCCGCCGCTCACGCCGTTCTCGTAGCTGCGGTCCAGCCCCAGCAGGAAGCCGCCGACCCGCTCGGTGGTCCCGGCGGCGTTGCCGTCCGAGCCGGTCCGGCTGTAGGCCGCCAGCGGCAGGCCCCACACGCCGCCCGAACCGCGGGCCTCGCCGGTTTCACCCACGGCGACCGCGCCGTTGCCGCCGCCGGCCAGCCGGACGCCGGAGGAGGACGCGGCACCGCCGCGCAGCGCCGACAGGCGCTCTTCCACCGCGCTGCCGAACAGGCGGCGGTTGGTGCGGTCGGCGGCCAGCGTGTCGGCGTGCAGCTTGCCCGAG
>NZ_JAUJFI010000013.1 GCF_030849505.1 Azospirillum isscasi
TCCTCCGGCGTGCCGGGCTCGCCCAGCGCGTCGAGCGCGCCGAACAGCCCGGCCTGGGCCGCGGAATCGCCCGGCGCGGCGGCGCAGGCCGCACGGCATTGCCGGAGCCGGGCACGGAGGTCGGCGGTCATGCCCGGCGGCGGCCTATTTGCGGACCCAACGCCCGCCCGACAGCACATACTGGCCGGCGGGGGTCCGCTCGATCAGCTGCTTTCCGGCCAGGGCCTGGACCTGATCCAGCGAGGTGCCGTTGCTGCCGGCGATCTCGCGGTAGCGGGCGACGCGCTGGGCGTTGACCTGCTCGGCAAGCTGGGCCGCGGAGGCCGGTGCGCCGGGGACCGCGCCGACCAGCCCGTCCGGACGCTCGCCGATCTGTCCGGCGGCTTTGGCCGCCCCCAGCGCGTCCTGGGCCGGCACCGGGGCGGGAGCCGACAGGGCGAGCGCCAGCACCAGCCCGGCGGCGGCAAACATGCGCTTCATGGCGTCTTTCCTCCCTTCGCGGTGCCCTGGGCCGGCGGCAGGCCGAACAGGGCCGGGTCGTCCGCGATGGCCTTTTCCAGGTCGCGTTCGACCTTCACCCGGACTTCCTGCTCGATCCGGATGTTCAGGTTGATCTCGATGGGCTTGTCCGGCGCCTCGACCTTGACGGTCGGGGTGCAGGCGCCCAATCCGACGCCCAGCCCGGCGATCATCGCGGCGGTCAGGGCGCGCCGGCTTCGAACCGTGTGTCTCATGGATTCCTTCGTTGGAACTCCGTCATGCGGTCGCGCACCGTCTCGGGAATGCGGTAGGTGTCCAAGCTCTGCCGCAGAATCCGGTCGAGCGCGCCGCTCACCTTAAGATTAAGCGCGACCGGATAGCCATCGTAGAATGCCGGGTTGGAGCCGCGTATGGCGATGCCGATCGCCAGTTCTCCGCCGGCCTGACCGTCCACCGTGGCGCTCAGCGTGTCGTAGCGGAAGTCGGTCAGCGCTCCCATCAGCAGGGCGGTCGGGCTGCCCTCCTCGCCGTTCAGGAAGCCGGGCGGGTTCTCGGGGTCGTAGCGCAGCGTGCCGGGGGCGTCCGCCTCCAGCCGCCCGCCGTCCAGATGAACGGAATCGGCCTCGATGCGCACCGGCAGGCTCCCGCTGACCGTTCCGGTCGCGTCCAGCCCGTCCACCGCGACCATCGCCAGCATGGGGCCGAGATGGACACCCTCCGCCCGCAGCGTCACCGTGCCGCGCGGCGCCACCGGATCGATGGCGAAGGGCTCCGCCCGCAGCACCCCGCCGGCCCAGTGCCATTCGGCGCGCTCCACGCTCAGCCGGCCCTTCGCCCCATAGCCGAAGCGGAGGGTGCCGTCGGTCAGCGGCAAGCCGATGTCCAGCAGCTTCACCGCCAGAGTCTGGCCCGGCGCCACCACCGGGGGAACGACGCTGGGGAAGGAGAGAACCCCGTTGACCCCGCTGGCCGACACCGGCCCGAACCGCCCGGCGACGTCGGCCAGCAGCAGGTCGCCCTGCGCCCGCAGCGCCGTTCCGTCCCAGGTGAGGCGGGCCTTGGCCGTCAGGGTGCCCACCGTCTCCGCGATGGTGCCGGCGCCGGTCCAGTGAGTCAGGGCCGGCAGCCCCTTGGCCGGGGCGGTCAGGGTCGCCTGCCCGCGGTGAAGCGCCCCGTCGCGGGTCATGGTCAGACGCAGCGTCCCGTCCGCCGTTCCCCGCGGAGTCGCCAGCGTCACGCCGGCGTCCGCGAGCTGGATGGAGTCGATGGGGAGCGTGAAGGTCGCATCGTCAGCCTCTCCGCCGCCGGTCTTGGCGGAACCCGCCAGGGGATGGCCGGCGAGGCGCAGGCTGCCGTCCTTGGCCACGTCCAGCCTGAGGCGGGCGTCCACGATCTCCAGCCGGGCGATTCGGCCCTCCAGAAGGGTTTCCAGCGGGTGAAGGATGGCGAGGGTCCCGCCGACCGCCCCGTCCCGGTCCAGCCGCAAAATGGCGCGGGTCCGCTCCGCGGACAGCTCCGTCACGGTCACGGCGGCGTCCGGAAATCCGGAGCGGCGCAACGCCTGGGTGGCGGCGGCTCCGGCCAGATCGGTCCGGTGCAGGACGAGCAGGGCGACGGCGCCGCCCAGCAGCGCCACCTTCGCCAGCACCAGCCATCGCCTCAATCTCCGCATGCCCTGCCGCCGCACGCCTTGCTCCTCCCCACCGTCGCCCTTCGGGCATGAACACCCGAAAGGCAATGTATCGTCCATGACGGGCCGGGCGCGACCTTGCAGACCTGCGATATCGGTGGGACGGCGGTCGGATGGCGGCAGCCCCGCAGCGCGTCTTTGCATCGGCGCCGGATTCCCCTATGGTCGCCTCCGCGGAATCGGCACATCGGAGAGTTTCGCATGTTGCGGTGGACGCGCATTCTCATGGCGGCACTGTTCGCCACTTTCTTTTTCGCTCAGGGGGAGGCCAAGGCCTTGGATCCGGAAAACACCCTCTATCTCGACCTCAAGGACGGCCGCGTGGTCATCGAACTGCGCCCCGACCTGGCACCGAACCATGTCGCCCGCATCAAGGAGCTGACCCGTCAGGGCTTCTACAACGGGGTGGTGTTCCACCGCGTGATCGACGGCTTCATGGCCCAGACCGGCGACCCGACCGGCACCGGCACCGGCGGTTCCGGCAAGAAGCTGAAGGCGGAGTTCAGCAACGAGCCGCACGTCCGCGGCACGCTGTCAATGGCCCGCACGCCGGACCCGGACAGCGCCGACAGCCAGTTCTTCATCTGCTTCGCGCCGGCCTCGTTCCTGGACAAGCAGTACACGGTCTGGGGCAAGGTCGTCGAAGGCATGGAGTTCGTGGACAAGATCAAGAAGGGCAGCCAGTCCCGCAACGGTCAGGTCAGCGACCCGGACAAGATCGTCAAGATGCAGGTTGCCGCGGACGCCAAGTAAGGCGGCCCGACACCCGCGATCGGGGCGGCGAAACCGCAAGCCGCCCCGTTTCGCCCCCGGCGACGGTCAAGCCCCGTTCAGCGCCCCGTTCAGCGCCACCAGCAGATCCCGCATGCTGCGGGGACGCTCCTGCCAGCGCATGGACAGGCCGCTCAACAGCACCTTCTCGAATCCCGGCGGCACCGTGGCGCCGCCGTCCGCCAGCCTCGGCACCCGGTCGCTCATGAAGCGGCTGGTCGCATCGGGCGGCGTCTTTCCGGTCAGGGCGTAATACGCGGTGGCGCACAGCGCGTAGACGTCCGTCCAGGGCCCCTGCTTCCCGTCCGGCGCGTATTGTTCGGGCGGCGCGTAGCCCGGCTTCAGGATCACCGTCAGGTCGGCGCTCTTCCCCGCGGCTTGGCGCGCGGCGCCGAAATCCAGCAATTTGCGCTCACCGCCGCTGGTCAGGAAGATGTTGTCCGGGCTGATGTCGCGGTGGATCATCCCCTGGTCGTGCACGAATTGCAGCGCCTTCATGATCGGCGACAGCAGGGTCAACGCCTTGCGCGCGTCGATCCGCCCGCCGCTTTCGGCCACATGCCGCTTCAAGGTCCGTCCGTCGAGAAGCTCCATGACGATGTAGGCGGTCTCGTTCTCCTCGAAGAAGTCCTGGACGCTGACGATCTCCTTCACCTCCCGCAGGCGGGCGAGCATCCGCGCTTCCTCCAGGAACTTGGTCAGCCCGGCGGAGAAGCTTTGGGCATGCTCGTCGGAGAAGGGAACGACGCCCGGCGATCCGGCGGCGCGGGACACCAGATTGGCCGGGTAGAACTCCTTCACCGCGACCTTGATCTGAAGCCGTTCGTCCCAGCCGAGATAGGTGGCGCCGAAGCCCCCCTGCCCCAGGACGCGGCCCACGAGATAGCGGCCCAGCAGCCGCGTTCCCGGCAGCAGGTGGATGCCGTTGCGGTTCTGCACGCGGACCGGATAGCCGCAATCCCGGCAGACCTCGCGCGGCGCCTTCGGAGCGAAGCAGCCCGGGCACAGGCCGGACGCGGCGGCCCCCGCCACCGGCATCGGAACCGTCACCGCGGCCATGCTCATCGGAAGGGCGATGCTGCGGACGGGCGGCGCCAGGACGGTCGGCAGCGCCGTCGCGCCGCAGGGCTCGAAGGTGGAGGCCGGCTCCGGCCGGATGGCCTGCGGCGGCGCCTTGGCCGGGGTCAGCGGCATTTGGCGGAGCCGGTCCAACAGCTCGTACAGGCGGCGGACCTCCGCCTGGGCGATGTCGTCGCCCTGGGCGGCGGCCAACTCGGCCTGGAACTGCGGCTGGCGGGCGGTGTCGAGGATATGCTGGCGCAGGATCGACAGCGCGCCGTCGTCGCCGACCAGACCGGAACAGGCCAGTTCCGCCAGGCGGATGGTGCGGCGGCGCGGCAGGGGCTCGATCTGGCGCAGCCGCTGGATGAGCCTCCCCCGCCGTGCGAACTCGTCCACCACGGAGGCCGCGCGCGCGGCGATCCGTTCCCGGTCGTCCTCCCGCAGGCCCGATCCGCGGATGGCCTTCACCGCGCCGGTCAGGGACTGCCGGACCAGCGCCGTGTCCGGCGTCTGGAGCACCATGTTCTCCACCAGCAGCTCGTTCTTCAGCGCGGCGTCCAGCGCGTCCACGATCTCGCCCAGATGCCGCTCCGCGGCGGCCACGGCGGAGACGGCGGCCAGATAATGGATCCGGCAGATCAGGTCCGGCTGCGTCTCGCTGAGCCCGACGATGGAGCGGCGGTAGGCGCTGGCCCCGCCCTGCTCCAGCCGGCGCGAATAGCGGACGGTCAGCGCGTCGGCCATGGCGGCCCCGCCGGTCAGCCCCGCGGGGGTCAGCAGATGGCCGGTCAGCGTGCGCAGCAGGTCGGCTTCCTGTTCCGCCGTGCCGCGCCCGAGCGTCTGGGGGGCGCGGAGATGGCGACGGATGCGCTCCAGCACCATGGCGCGGGCGGCGGGCAGGCGGCCCTGGCGGAACAGGCCGTTCAGCACGCCCAGCCGGTTCGGTCCGAACGCCTCCACCGGCACCCGTCCGAACAGCAGGTCGCACAGCGCCACCAGCGGCGACCCGCCGGCCGGGGTGCTTCCAAGCAGGTCCTGGGTCGCGGCGGGAGAGGCCAGCACGTCGCCGATCACCTCGTCCAGCGCGGCGGACAGCGCGTCCTCCCGCTCCGCCGGGAAAAGCTGGATCAGCGCGTCGAGCTTGGCCGCCCAGGTCCGGCAGTCTTCCAGTTCCAGGCAGACCGCCACGCGCAGGTCGAACGCAACGTCCCCGGTCGGTGACTTGCCCGGCGCGCTGCGCAGGATGGACTCGATGAGGGTGCGCCCCCGCGCCAGTCCGGTGAAGGCGACCTGGGCGGCGCGGGCCTTCGCCGAGGTTTCGGAGACCGCGTTGTCCAGCGCGCGGCGCCGGGCTTTCGCCTCCTGGCCGGGAAGCCGGGCCTGCACCGTGGCGACCTTGCCCAGGGCGGCTTCCATCAGCGAGGTCTTGGCCTGGAGCGCCTTCAGGTGCCGGGCGTTGTGGATCAGTTCCGTCGGGGTCAGCGCGAGGCCGTCGAGATGCTGGCGCAACGCGATGCCGATGACCATCCGCGCCGGCCCGCCGTGATGGTCGGCGAGCGTCTGGCACAGCACCGCCTCGTCGAGCGTGCCGGCGGGGCCGGGTGCCCCTGCGGAGGCGGGCGTCCTGGATGCGGGCAATGACACGGGCGGCCTATGGGCGGGATCGGCGCGGCGGCGGACGATGGGGACGGTCTGTCATAGTCCACGCACTCCGGTAAACAGCCGGTATACGTGCGGCGAATTGGCTAAACGGTACGGTTGCGCAGGTGGCCGGGCTGTTTGCGCAAAGGTGTTGCAAGGGGCCATCGGGCTTGATCCGGGGCACACTTTTGCGCGCAGCGCCGGTCTTCCCTTCCCCTGCGGGCTGTGCGATACCCGGACCGATACCGGCGCCCAACCACCGCCGGCAGGAGGCCCAGATGGAGCAGGTCGAGTTGGACCAGGGAATCGGCGCCCACACCCTTGCGCTGCATCGCCGCGCCATGAACGGCTCCCTGGAATGCACCCTGTGCCCGCAGCGCGGCGGCGGCGTGGCCCGCCTCGCCTGGCATGGCCCGGACGGCACCGTCGACCTGCTGCGCCCGGCCTCGGACTGGGCGCTGCGCCACGGTTCGGCCATCGACATGGGCTGTTTTCCCCTGGTGCCCTTCTCCAACCGCATCGCCGGGGGGCTGTTCACCTTCGACGGACAGCGGGTGCAGCTTCCGCTGGACGGGGACGGCAACCCGCACGTCATCCACGGCCATGGCTGGCGCGCCGCCTGGACGGTGGAGGATATCGGCGAGTCGGCCCTGCGCATGACGTTCCGGCACCGCGGCGGCGGCTGGCCCTGGCGCTACCGCGCGACGCAGACCGTGGCGCTGGACGAGGAGGGTTTCAGCCTGACCCTCTCCCTCGTCAACGAGGACGACACGCCCATGCCCGCCGGGATCGGGTTGCACCCCTATTTCCCGAAGCCGCCGGGAACCCGCCTGACCGCGCGGGTCGGCAGCGTCTGGCTGAACGGCCCGACCATCCTTCCGGCCCGGCGCGCCGCGGTGCCGCCCCGCTGGGCCTTCGCGGACGGGGTCGTCATGGACGGCACGGTGCTGGACAACGGCTTCACGGGCTGGGACGGGCTGGCGGCTCTGGATTGGCCGACGCTGGGCCTGCGGCTGTCGATCGAGGCGGACGGGCCGTTCGGCCATCTCATCGTCTACGCCCCGTCCGGCGAGGATTATCTGTGCGTCGAGCCGGCGTCCCACATGACCGACGCGATCAACCACCCGGAGGAGCCGGACGCCGGACTGCGCCGCCTCGAACCGGGGGAGGAACTGAGCGGCACCCTGCGCCTGCGCCTGGAACCGCTCGTCCGGTAACGCCCCCCGTGCGGTGACTTACCGGCAGCGCACGAAGGTGGCGCCGAAGGCCGGCTGCGCCAGTTTCAGGAACAGGCGGTCCAGCCGCGGCGCCTCGGCGGCGTCCAGGCGCAACGTGCCCTCCGGCAGCCCCTCTTCCCCGCCGAAGGACAGCCCTTCCGCCGGATCGCCCTCGCCGGGCGCCAGCGGGCCTTCCAGCGGGAAGCCGGGGATGCGCGGGTCGTGCAGGCTGAAGGCGCCGTCGCCGGCGATCTCCAGATAGGAGGTCCGGCAATCGTCGATGGGCGCCCGGGTGGCCGGGTCGGCCTTGGCCCAGCGCCCGGTCAGGTCCGGCAATCCCGCCGCCCGCTTCGCCGGACCCGCCTTCGCCGGAGCCGGGGCGGGACGCGGCGGGGCCGAGGCCGAAACCGTCAGCGGTTCGTCGGCGACCGGAGCGCGGCGGGCCGCCAGTTCGGAGTCCAGCGCCCTGGTGCGATCCGCCATCTGGCGCGCCAGACAGGCCGCCCGGTCCTTGCCCTTCTTCGGGTCCGCCAGATCGGCATCGGCGACCGGGCAGGCGGCGTCCCGCCGTTGCAGCCACGCGCGCTGGCCGGCGGCGACAGCCTCCGCTCCGGGCTTGCCGGCCTCGTCGGCCAGCGCCTGGAGGGCCGAGTCGAGTTTCCCGGAAGCGGCAACCAGCGACACGTCCCGGCAGATCAACTGGGCGGCCGGCGTCTCCCCCGCGCACTCCATGGGCATGGCCGCGGGCTTGTCCATGGGCTTGGCGGTCTCCCCGCCGGTGTCCGCCGCCATGGCGGTGCCGGCCATCAGCATGCCCGTCAGAAGAATCGCTGCCCGCATCGCACGAAATCCCTTACGCCGGAAACGCTTCCAGAACGGCTTTCACCTGCCGCTGGAAATCCTGGTCGCTGCGATAGCGCGTCAGGACCGTCTTGTCACGCTGAAGGAGGAAAAAGATGTCCTCCCGGCTGGGCAGGGAACGCGGGTTGGGCTTGTCCAGCAACTCCCCGTTCCAGCCGATGCGCGCCATGAAGTAGACGGCGCGGGAGTTCAGCATGAACAGCTTGTTGTCCGGCGCCAGTTTTTCCCGGCGCAGCAGGGCGTAGAGGTAATAATTCCGCCCATGGAAATAATTGATGTAGATCGCCTGTAGCACAGCAAAGCGCTCGTCGGGGCTGGTGAATTTCTTGATCTGCCGCTCCAGTTTGAAGCCGGCGTAGAAATACTCCCGCGCCTCGTTCTCGAAGGAGAAGGCGGAGCCGCGGATTTGCGACAGTTGTTCCCCATATTTGCGCAGGACGCGCCCCATCAGCAGTTCAAGGAACCGGCGCTCCGCCGCAAGTTCGTCCGGTGGCTGCTGGATCAGTTCGAACACATGGCGGAGATGATAGGGGTGCCGCACCACGATGACCGGAACGCTGGATTTCGGGCCTTTCTCCGATCCCCGCCGTTCCCCCAGCAGGGTCGCCGACGGCGAGACCGAGGCGACCACGGAGGAAATGGTGTCCTGGATCTTCCAGCGCCGCTTCACCTGCGTGGATTGCTTGCCGATGTGGAACCGCGCCAGCCGACGCTGCAACCGGCTGCGCCATGTCTCCTTCGGCGCCTTGTGGGTCGGCAGGTTGCCGATGACCAGCGGGTTGCCGAGCACGTCCGACGGTGGCGGCAGAGGGTTGAAATTGAAGTACTTGCCGGTGACGACGCCGCGCGTGGCACCGCCGGGCGCCGCGTCGCCCGCCGGGGATCCGCCGCTCATGGACAGGCCCGCCAGCATCGCCATTTCCAGTACACACTCTAAGCCTGCGTCATTCCCGTCCGGCGGACAGGGATAAGTCTTTATAGGGCCGTCCGCGCGGCGATGAAAGCGGCAACCGGCACCGCATACCTCTGCACGTTTTTTGTGCAACCATCTCGTGCCGCGTTTGCGAAGGCGCTCTGGTCTGCGCGAACTCTTCGATGGTACTATGCCTCATCCGTGCAGCGGAGTGTCCGCGGCGGACCGGCCAGCGCAGCAAACGGGTGGAACTTCATGGCGATCCACGTCGCTCTCAACCACAAAACCGTCTATCGTTATGACCGTCTGGTCAATCTGGGACCACAGATCGTCCGGCTCCGCCCCGCCCCCCATTGCCGCACGCCGATCCTCAGCTACTCGCTGCGGGTCACTCCGAAGCATCATTTCCTGAACTGGCAGCAGGACCCGCAGTCCAACTATCAGGCCCGCTTCGTCTTCCCGGAAAAGACCCGCGAGTTCGTGGTGGAGGTCGATCTCGTCGCGGAGATCGCGGCGATCAACCCCTTCGACTTCTTTCTGGAGGAGAAGGCCCAGACCATCCCCTTCGCCTACGAACCCTGGCTGGAGCGCGAGCTTCGCCCCTATCTGGAGGTGGAGGAGCCGGGGCCGCTGCTGGCCGGCTATCTGACCGGCATTTCGCGGGAGCCGGCGGCGTCCATCAACTTCCTGGTGGACATCAACCAGCGCCTTCAGAAGGACATCGGCTACGTCATCCGCCTGGAGCCGGGCATCCAGACCTGTGAGGAGACGCTGGGCAAGCGCACCGGCTCCTGCCGCGATTCGGCGTGGCTGCTGGTGCAGATCCTGCGCAACCTGGGTCTGGCCGCGCGCTTCGTCTCCGGTTACCTGATCCAGCTCACCGCCGACCAGAAGGCGCTGGACGGCCCGTCCGGACCGGAGGCCGACTTCACCGACCTGCACGCCTGGACCGAGGTGTTCCTGCCCGGCGCCGGCTGGGTCGGGCTCGATCCCACTTCCGGCCTGCTGGCCGGCGAGGGGCACATCCCGCTGGCCTGCACGCCCGACGCCTCCTCCGCCGCCCCCATCTCCGGCCTCATCGACGAGTGCGAGGTGGAGTTCGGCCACGAGATGTCGGTCACCCGCATCTATGAGGCGCCGCGCGTTACCAAGCCCTACAGCCCGCAGCAGTGGGCGGGCATCGAGGCGCTGGGCCACCGCATCGACGAGGAGCTGGACGCCGGGGACGTCCGCCTGACCATGGGCGGCGAACCGACCTTCGTGTCCATCGACGACATGGACGGGGCGGAGTGGAACACCACCGCGCTCGGCCCCAACAAGCGCAAGCTCGCCGCCGACCTCGTGCACCGGTTGGCCAACCGCTTCGCGCCGGGCGGGCTGCTGCATTTCGGCCAGGGCAAGTGGTATCCGGGCGAATCGCTGCCGCGCTGGGCGATGACCGTCTACTGGCGCCGCGACGGCGAGGCGCTGTGGGCGAACGGCGACCTTCTGGCGCGCGAGGACACCGACTACGGCCACACGGCGGAGGACGCCGGCGCCTTCCTGGTCACGCTGGCGAAAAAGCTGGGGCTGGACCCGGCGCTGGTGCTGGCCGCCTACGAGGACCCATGGCATTACCTGCGCCGCGAATCGTTGCTGCCGGTCAACGTCGATCCGCTGGACAGCAAGCTGGAGGACAAGGAGGAGCGTGCGCGCCTCGCCCACGTCTTCACCCGCGGCCTGAACGAGCCGGTCGGCTTCGCCCTGCCGATCAACCGCAAGATGACCCAGCAGGGGCCGGTGTGGCTGTCCAGCGCCTGGCCGCTGCGCCAGGAACGGCTGCTGCTGATGCCGGGCGACAGCCCGGTCGGCTACCGCCTGCCGCTGGGCTCCCTGCCCTGGGTGGCGCCGCAGGACTATCCCTACTCCTGGGAAACCGACCCCTTCGAGGAGCGGGCGCCGCTGCCGCCGAACCGGGTGCCGCTGCGCCAGCGCGCGGTCCGCGAGACGGCGGAGCGCCAGGACGCCGCCAAGCGGAACGAGCGCGTCCAGCGCGCCATGGCCGAGGTGCGCAGCGAGATCCCGGCGGAAGGCAAGTCCGCCTGGTGGGTGGTCCGCACCGCCCTGACCTGCGAGGCGCGGAACGGCCGGATCCACCTCTTCATGCCGCCGATGAACACGCTGGAGGATTATCTGGCGATGCTGGCGGAGATCGAGGCGACGGCGGTCGAACTGGACATGCCGGTGGTCATCGAAGGCTACCAGCCCCCCAAGGACCCGCGCCTGAACTCGCTGGCCGTCACCCCCGACCCCGGCGTGATCGAGGTGAACATCCACCCCTCGCACACTTGGGACGAGCTGGTCCGCAACACGCTGGACCTTTACGAGGACGCCCGCCAGTCGCGGCTGGGTGCGGAGAAGTTCATGATCGACGGGCGCCACTGCGGCACCGGCGGCGGCAACCATGTGGTGATGGGCGGCGCCACGGCGGCGGACAGCCCCTTCCTGCGGCGGCCCGACATGCTGCGCAGCCTGATCACCTTCTGGCAGAACCACCCGTCCCTGTCCTACGCCTTCTCCGGCCTGTTCATCGGCCCGACCAGCCAAGCGCCGCGCGTGGACGAGGCCCGCGACGACGCGCTCTATGAGCTGGAGATCGCCTTCAACCAGATCGACAAGGCCGCGGCGGCGGGCAATTGCCCGCCCTGGATGGTGGACCGCGTGTTGCGCAACCTGTTGACCGACGTGCAGGGCAACACCCACCGGGCGGAGTTCTGCATCGACAAGCTCTATTCCCCGGACAGCGCGACCGGGCGTCTGGGGCTGGTCGAGTTCCGTGCCTTCGAGATGCCACCCCACGCGGAGATGAGCCTGACCCAGCAGCTTCTGCTGCGCGCCCTGGTCGCGCGTTTCTGGAAGGCCCCCTACAAGGGCAAGCTGGTGCGCTGGGGGACGGAGCTGCACGACCGCTTCATGCTGCCCTATTTCGTGCAGCAGGATCTGGCGGACGTGATCGCCGACCTGCGCGACCACGGCTATCCCATCGAGGAGCGCTGGTTCGACCCGCACATGAACTTCCGCTTCCCGGTCTACGGCCACGTCAACCAGCGCGGCATCTCGCTGGAACTGCGCATGGCGCTGGAGCCCTGGCACGTCCTGGGCGAGGAGCCGGGCGGCGGCGGCACGGTGCGCTACGTGGACAGCTCGGTCGAGCGGGTGCAGGTGCGGGTCACCGGTCTGACCGACGCGCGCTACGCCATCACCTGCAACGGGCGCCGCGTGCCGCTGATCCCCACGGGGACGGAGGGCGAATTCGTGGCCGGCGTGCGGTACCGGGCGTGGCAGCCGCCCTCCTGCCTGCACCCGACGATCCCGGTGCACACGCCGCTGGTCTTCGACATCCTGGACCTGTGGGCGGGCCGCTCCATCGGCGGCTGCACCTACCACGTCATGCATCCGGGCGGGCGCAACTACGACACCTTCCCGGTCAACGCCAACGAGGCGGAGGGGCGGCGTCTGGCCCGTTTCTTCCCCTTCGGCCACACACCCGGCCCGATGGACGCCCCGGCGGAGGAGCGCAATCCGCAGTTCCCGATGACCTTGGACCTGCGGCGGGGCTGAAGCGGCACCTTTATTTCCCTTTCCCCCCTGGGGAGAGGGTCAGGGTAAGGGGCGACGTGCGCTCTGCCAGGGGCGCGCCGATGCGCCGCTTGCATCGGCGGGACCGGGCGTTCACACTCCCTGCGCATTGCACCGCTGTGAACGTACGATCCGACCTTGGCCGACCGCGAATCTCCTTTCCTCGACCCCAGCACGCCCACCCTTGCGGGGCTGCGTCCGGTGCCGTTCCTTCAGGGATCGCTGTTCGGCGAGGCCGACGCGATGGGCTATGGCCGCGGCGAGGTCTATGACGAGATGGTCACCGGCCAGGGCCGCCTGCGCCCGCACTGGCAGACCTTCATGGGCACGCTGGGTCCCCTCGACCCGGAACTGATGGCCGAGCGGTGGGAGGAGGCGCGGCGCCTGCTGCACCAGAACGGCGTCACCTACAACATCTACGGCGACCCCAAGGGGATGGAGCGGCCCTGGCCGCTCGACATGGTGCCGCTGCTGCTTCCCGCCCACGAGTGGAAAGCGGTCGAATCGGGGCTGATCCAGCGCGCCACCCTGCTGAACGCGGTGCTGGCCGACATCTACGGCCCGCAGACCCTGACGCGCAGCGGGCGGCTGTCCCCGGCGGTCATCCACGCCGATCCCGGATTCCGCCGCGCCGTGCACGGCATTCCGGTGCCCAACGACATCCATCTGCATTTCTATGCGGCGGATCTCGCCCGCGCGCCGGACGGGCGCTGGTGGGTGCTGTCCGACCGCACACAGGCGCCGAGCGGCAGCGGCTACGCGCTGGAGAACCGGGCGGTGCTGGCGAAGGTCCTGCCGGACAGCTTCCGCCATTGCCAGGTGGAGCATCTCGCCCCCTTCTTCGAGGCGTACAAGGAAACGCTGCTGTCGCTGAGCCCGCGCCGCGACCAGCCGCGGATCGTGCTGCTGACGCCCGGCCCCTACAACGAAACCTATTTCGAGCACGTCTATCTGGCCCGCTACCTCGGCATCACGCTGGTGGAAGGCGGCGACCTGACCGTGCGCGACCGTCAGGTCTACCTGAAGACCCTGTCGGGTCTGGAGCCGGTGGACGTGATCCTGCGCCGCCTGGACGCCGATTTCGCCGATCCGCTGGAGCTGCGCGCCGACAGCTCGCTGGGCGTGGCGGGGCTGATCGAGGCGGTGCGCGCCGGGAACGTCGTGGTGGCCAACTCGCTCGGCTCCGGCTTCCTGGAATCCATGGCGGTCAAGCCGTCGCTGCCCATGCTCTGCCGCCATTTGCTGGGCGAGGAGCTGAAGATGCCGGGCGTCGCCGTCTGGTGGTGCGGCAACGACGACGAACGCGCCTACGTCATCGAGCATCTCGACGGGCTGGTGGTGAAGCCGGCCTTCCCCTCCCTGTCCTTCGAGCCGATCTTCGGCGCCGACCTGTCGGTGGCGGAGCGCGCCGCGCTGGTGGAGCGCATCAAGGCCCGCCCCTGGTGCTACGTCGCGCAGGAACGGCTGGCCCTGTCCACGGCGCCGGTCTGGCAGGGCGGACGGCTCCAGCCGCGCCCGCTGGTTCTCCGCGTCTTCCTGTGCGCCCGCCCGGACGGCAGCTACACCGTCATGCCCGGCGGCCTGACCCGCGTGTCCACCGAGTCCGGGAAGCTGGTCGTCTCCATGCAACGGGGCGGCGGCAGCAAGGACACCTGGATCCTGTCCGGGCGCCGGGCCGACACCACCCCGGCGACGCCGCGCCCGCAGCCCGCCCCGGAACCCCAGCCGGTGCCGAAGGCGGCCTCCGCCGACCTGCCCAGCCGGGTGGCCGACAGCCTCTACTGGCTGGGCCGCTATGCGGAGCGGTCGGAGGGCACGGTGCGGCTGCTGCGCTCCACCCATTCCCGCCTGACCGACGGCAACCTGCCGGGCGCGCCGTTGCAGCTCCGCCCGCTGCTCCACCTGATGGCCTGGGAGGGTATGATCCCCTGGGACCTGACGCGCGTGACCGCGCATGGCGGCGGACGGGCGTTGCGGGCGGCGCTCTACAGCTCCGTCGTGGACCCGGACCATCCCAACAGCCTGCGCGCCCAGGTCCAGCGCGTGCACCGCACGGCCTATTCGGTGCGCGACCGCCTGTCGCTCGACATGTGGCGGGTGGTTACGATGCTGGAGCGGCAGAGCCAGCCCCCGGCGCACAAGCTCGACGCCGCGGCCATGCTGCTGCGTCTGGACGACCTGATGACCTGCCTCGCCGCCATCGCCGGGCTGGAGCAGGAGAGCATGACGCGCGGCCAGGGCTGGCGCTTCCTCGACATCGGGCGGCGCATCGAACGGGCGCTCCACATCATTTCGGTGATGCGGGGCATCCAGGTCCACGCGCTCGACCGGCAGGACGAGCCGGTCCAGGTGGCGACCCTGAGCGTGCTGCTGGAGCTGGGGGAGAGCGTGATGACCTACCGGTCCCGCTACCTGACCAGCGTGCGGCGGCGCCCCGTGCTGGAGCTTCTGCTGGCCGACGAGTCGAACCCGCGCGCCCTGGATTTCCAGTTGGCGGCGCTGGAACGGCATGTCTCCGCCCTGCCCGGCGGCTCGCAGGCGCTGCCGGGGGAAACCGCGGCATCGGCGCGGTCGATCCTCAAGGCCGCCCGCGCCTCGCTGCGCGCGCCGGACGCGCTGGACTCGGGAACGGCCCTGCACACGCTGCTCGACTCGCTCGCCCTGTCGCTGCCCGAGATCTCCAACCTCCTGACCCACGCCTATTTCAGCCATGCCTTTGCCCGACCGGCCTGACCTCCCCCCGACCATGGCCGGCGAGGCCCTGAATCGTGACTGTTTCGGCGTGCGCTTCCGCGTGCGCCACACGACCCGCTACGACTATGGCGAGGACGTGTCGGTGTCGCACCACCTGCTGCACCTGACCGCCCGCCCGCACCCGCGCCAGCGTGTCCACCACAGCACGCTGACCATCCTGCCGGGCCCGGCGGTGCAGTCGGACCACACCGACTATTTCGGCAACACCGTCACCTACGTCGCGATGCAGGAGCCGCACCGGCAACTGGTCCTGACGGCGGAGAGCGAGGTGGAGGTCGGACCGCCGCCGCCGCTGGACGCCGCGGCCACCCCGTCCTGGGAGAGCGTCCGGGATTCGCTGGGCGGCCTGACCGGGCCGGAGGACGGGGCGGAGGTGGTCCAGTACCGCTTCGACAGCACGCTCGTCTCGGCCGGCCCGACGCTCCAGGACTACGCCGCGCAGTCCTTCACGCCGGGCCGTCCGGCGGCGGAGGCCGCGCTGGACCTGATGCACCGCATCCATCGCGACTTCACCTTCGACCCCACCGCGACGACGATCGCGACCCCGCTGGCCGAGGTGATGCGGCACCGCCGCGGCGTCTGCCAGGACTTCGCCCACATCGTGGTCGGCTGCGTCCGCGCGATGGGTCTGCCCGCCCGCTACGTCTCCGGCTATCTGCGCACCCTGCCGCCGCCGGGCCGCCCGCGCCTGATCGGCGCCGACGTCAGCCACGCCTGGGCCTCCGTCTGGTGCGGTGCCGAGGCCGGCTGGATCGACGTCTGCCCGACCAACGCGCGCCGCGCCGACCAGGATTTCATCACCATCGCCTGGGGCCGCGATTACGACGACGTCAGCCCGGCCCGCGGCGTTCTGATGGGCGCCGCCGGCCACGCGCTGTCGGTCAGCGTCGATGTCGAGCCGCTGAATGAGTTCGGGGCGTCCTGATCCGGGCGCCCCGTTTCCGTTAGCAGGACATAAGCCCTCGCATTGGGCCCCCACCCTGGCTCTCCCCCACTTCGCGGGGGAGGGGATTGAAGGGCGCGCGGCGGAGTTCCCTCCCCCGCCAAAGGTGGGAGAGGGTTAGGGTGGTGCCCCGACGCAACCACCCGCCACACGTCTCTTCTCATTCCCCTCCGGTCATTCCGCCGGCTGCGGCTGCGCGCCCGTGGGACGGTGGGTGGCATCGTCCACCGCCGGGAGGGGCTTCTTCTTCGCGATGTAGCTGTAGACCGTCGGCACCACGAACAGCGTCAGGAAGGTGCCCAGCATCATGCCGCCGACGATGACCGCGCCGATGGCCTGCCGGCTCTCCGCGCCGGCCCCGTGGGCGTTGGCGAGCGGCACCGCGCCCAGCACCATGGCGCCCGTGGTCATCAGGATCGGGCGCAGGCGCAGCACGGCGGCCTCCTCCACCGCCTTGCGGATGTCCACCCCCTCGCGCTGGAGCTGGTTGGCGAACTCCACGATCAGGATGCCGTGCTTGGTGATCAGGCCGACGAGCGTGACGAGGCCGATCTGGCTGTACACGTTCATCGTCCCGCCCGTGAAATGCAGGGCGGCCAGCGCGCCGGTCATCGACAGCGGCACCGTCAGCATGATCACGAAGGGGTCGATGAAGCTCTCGAACTGCGCCGCCAGCACCAGATAGATGAAGGCCAGCGCCAGCACGAAGACGAAGTAGAGACCCGTCGCCGACTCCCGGAACTCGCGGCTCTGCCCGGCATAGTCGGTCTGGGCGGTGACCGGCAGGACGCGGTTCGCCGCCTCCTGGAGGTAGCCCAGCGCTTCGCCCAGCGAGGTGCCCGGCGCCAGCGTGGCGGTGATGGTGACGGAGCGCAGCTTGTTGAAGTGGTTCAGCTCCTTGGGCGCCACCCGCTCCTCGATGTGGACGAGGTTGGCGAGCGAGATCATCGCCCCGGCGCTGGTGGCGACGCCGGCCTCCGCCGCCGCGGTGGGCGTGCCGCGGACGTAGATGGAGGCGATGTCGTCCGGGTTGCGGCGGTCCACGTCGCCCACCTGGACCACCACGTCGTACTGCTTGCCCTCCTTCTTGAAGCGGGTGACCTGCCGCCCGCCCAGCAGGGTTTCCAGGGTGCGCCCCACCGTCTCCACGTCCACGCCGAGGTCGGCGGCCTTGTCGCGGTCGATGGTGATGCGCAGTTCCGGCTTGTTCAGCTTCAGGTCGGTGTCGAGGTTGGTCAGGCCGGGGAACTTCCGCGCCTCCGCCATCAGCCCGTCCACCATCTTCTGAAGCTCGTTGTAGGGCAGCGAGCTTTGGATGACGAAGTTGACCGGCTTGTCCACCGGGCTCTGGCCCAGCGACGGCGGGTTGGTGACGAAGGCCAGGATGCCGGGGATGCCGAACATCTTGGGGAAGAGCTGCGCGGTGATCGCCTGCTGCTTCACGTCGCGCTGGTCCCAATCGATCAGGCGGACGAAGGAGATGCCCTGGTTCACCACCGGGAAGCCAACCACCACGAAGAACTTTTCAACAATCGGAATCTGGCGGAACAGGTCCTCCATGCGCTTGGCGTAGCTCTCCGTATAGTCGAGCGTGGAGCCCTCCGGCGCGATGGCGATGCCGACGATGGTGCCGCGGTCCTCGACCGGCGCCAGCTCCGACTTCAGGCCGGTGAACAGCGTGTAGCTGAGCCCCGCCACCACCGCGCCGACCAGCAGCACCAGCGGGCGCGCCTTCAGCGACAGGCGGAGCAGCGACCGGTAGCCGTTGGTCAGCCCGTTCAGCAGCCCTTCGATGGCGTTGTAGAGCGCGTTGTGCTTGGTCTGGTGCTTCAGCAGCTTGGAGCACATCATCGGCGACAGGGTCAGGGCGACGAAGCCCGACACGATCACCGCCCCCGCCAGCGTCAGGGCGAATTCGGAGAAGAGACGGCCCGTGCGCCCGGTCATGAAGCCGATGGGCGCGTAGACCGCGGCCAGCGTGATGGTCATCGCGATGACCGCGAAGCCGATCTCCTTCGACCCCTGCAAGGCCGCCTGGAAGGGCGGCACGCCCTCCTCGATGTGGCGGTAGATGTTCTCCAGCATCACGATGGCGTCGTCCACGACGAGGCCGATGGCCAGCACCATGGACAGCAGCGTCAGGGTGTTGACCGAGAAGCCGAAGGCGTACATCAGCGCGAAACCGCCGATCAGCGACACCGGGATCGTCACCAGCGGCACCAGCGTGGCGCGGAAGCTGCGCAGGAACACGAAGATGACCAGCACGACCAGGACGATGGCCTCGAAGATCGTGCTGAACACCGCGTCGATCGACTTGGCGATGAAGACGGAACTGTCGTAGCCGACATCCACCCCCATGCCCTCCGGCAGGGCGGCGCGGATCTTCGGCAGCGCCTCGTTCACCGCCTTGGACACGTCCAGCGGGTTGGCGGTGGACTGCTTCACCACGCCGATGGCGACGGCGCCGCGCCCGTTGAAGCGGGCGCTGACCCGCTCGTCCCGCGCCCCCAGCTCGGCCCGGCCCACGTCCTTCAGCCGGACGAGATAGCCGCCGTCGTCGCGCAGGATGATGCGGTCGAACTCCTCCGGCGTGCGCAGGTCGGTCTCGGAAACGACGGTGAACTCCCGCGCCTTGCTCTCCACGCGGCCCGCCGGGATCTCGACGTTCTGCTTGCGCAGCGCGTTCTCCACGTCCTGCGGGGTGACGCGGTAGGCGGCCATGCGCTGCGGGTCCAGCCACAGCCGCATGGCGAAGCGCCGCTCGCCGAAGATGCGCACCTGGGCCACGCCGGGCAGGTTCTGCAACCGGTCCTTCACGTAGCGGTCGGCGAAGTCCGTCACGTCCAGCGGCGAATGGCGGTCGGAGGAGAAGGCCAGATAGATGATCGGCTGCGCGTCGGCCTCCACCTTCGCGATGACCGGCTCGTCGATCTCGTTGGGAAGCTGGGCGCGCACGCGGCCCACACGGTCGCGCACGTCGCTGGCCGCCGTGTCCACGTTGCGGTCCAGACGGAAGCGCAGGGTGATCTGGCTCTTCTCCGCGCGGCTGATCGAGGACATCACGTCGATGCCCTCGATGCCCGACAGCGAGTCCTCCAGGATCTGGGTGACCTGGCTTTCGATGATCTCGGCGGAGGCGCCCTTGTAGGTGGTTTCCACCGTGACGACGGGTTCGTCGATCTTCGGGTACTCGCGCACCGACAGGCGCTGGTACGACACGATGCCGATCAGCATGAGCGCGAGGCTCATGACCGTCGCCAGGACGGGCCGGCGGATGGAGATGTCGGAGAGGACCATGGGCTCAGCTCCCCGCGGGCTTGTTGTTGATCACCATCACCGGGGCGCCGTCGCGGATCTTCAACTGCCCGGCGGTCACCACCACGTCGCCGGGCTGTAGGCCGGCGGTGATCTCCACCTCGGCGTTGCGGCGTTCGCCCAGCGTGACAGGGGTCTGCACCGCCTTGCCGTCCACCACCTTGAAGACGAACTGCTTGTTGCCGAAGGCGCTGACCGCCTGCTCCGGCACCAGAACGGCGTTCGGGGTCTGGTCCAGCGTCAGCACCACCCGCGCGAACAGGCCGGGGCGCAGGGCGCCGTCGGTGTTGGGGACGCGGGCGCGGATCACCACCGCGCGCCCGTTCACGTCCACCAGCGGGTCGATGGCGAAGACCGTGCCGTCGAAGGTCCGTCCGCCGAAGGAATCCACGGCGACCTTCAGGGTCTGGCCAGTGCGGACGGTCGGCAGATACAGCTCCGGCACCCGGAAATCGAGCTTCAGGGTGTCGATGGCCTCCAGGTTCACGATGTCCTTGCCGGCGGCCACCACGTCGCCCACCGAGACCTTGCGCAGGCCCAGCACGCCGTCGAAGGGCGCCGTCAGGGTCAGCTTCTCCAGCTGCGCCCTGGCGAGCTGCACCGCGGCCTCGTCGGACTGGAGCTTGGCGAGCGCCTGCTCGCGGTTGCGGGCGGGGCCGGTGCGCTGGCGGAACAGCTCGTCGGCGCGGGCCAGCTCGGCGCGGGAGAAGGCGATGCTCGCCTGCGCCTGGGCCAGCGTGGCGCGGGCGATGGAGTCGTCCAGGCGGATCAGCACCGCCCCCTTCTTCACCGCCTGCCCTTCGTGGAAGGCGATCTCGGAGACCTTGCCTGCCACCTCGGGCCGGATGACCACCGATTCGCTGGACAGCAGCGAACCGACCGCGGTGACCGTGCGCGAGACGGTGCCGGTCTTGACCGGCGAGGCTTCCACCGGCATCGGCGGGGCGCCGCCCGGCGGGCCGCCCGCCGCCGGAGCGCCGGTGGAGGCGCCGCCGGGGGACGGAACCTTGCCGGCGAGCAGCGTGTTGATGGTCCCGCCCTGCTTGACGAAATACCAGTAGGCGCCGCCGCCGAGAGCGACCAGAACCAGAAGGGCGACGATGCGAAGCGTGTGGCGCATGGATACGGAACCCGCACAGGCCCGCCGGCCCGCCGGACGGGCGCGCGGGGCGTTTCGTGTCAACCGGGCCGCTCTCGAAGGGCGGGCGGTGAACTGAACTATATCGTTCAGTTCAGTTCCGAAGTCGAGACGGTTGCGCGCGCTCAGCCGATGGAGGGCGGAGGATCGGGTTCCACAACCCGGCCCTTTTCCATGTCCAGCCGCAGGCCATCGGGAAGAAACACCGTCAGATCAGCGGGTTGCCCGGGGCCGACCGCGCAACAGCCGCCACGCGGGCGGACCGGCCCGCCGTCCAGGCAGAGGCCCGGCGCGCAGCAGGGCGCCTCACCCGCAGGTAGAACCGCGCGAATCCGGTCGCCTTCGATGCGCAGATCGGCCAGCAGCGCGCCATCCGCGCCGGGCGGCGGGGTGCCCTCGCCGAGGTCCGGGGATTCGATGCGGGCGCGCTTCAACCAGAACTTCCCGGACGCCAGCAACCGCGCAAGCAGGCAGGAGGTGGACGCGCTCATTCCCCGATCCGATGCTATGGAGACAAGACTGCCGTTCAGCCGGTGGCCGATTCTGTCATGGAAGCGTAAAGGAAGTTTTGCACCGGTTGGAGCCTTGAAGAAGTCCGAAAAATCGGCGATGTGACACTCCTTGGTCCACCGACGCTCGCCGTTCCCAGGGGTGCCCGATGCTGATCGCCCAGATGTCCGACCTGCATGTGACGGCACCCGGCACCGCCCCCACCACGGACTACGACACGAACGCCCGGCTGGCCGCCGCGGTGGCCCATCTCAACGCGATGACGCCGCGCCCCGACCTCCTCCTGATCACGGGCGACCTCGTCAACGGGCCGAAACCCGGCGAGTACGAGGCGCTGTCCGCCCTGCTGGAGCCGCTCGCCCTTCCGTTCCGCGTGGTGGCGGGCAACCATGACGACCGCGAGGGCCTGCGCCGCACTTTTGCCGGCAGCGGCTGGATGCCGATGGAGGGCGCCTTCATCCACTACGCGGTGGAGGAGTTTCCGGTCCGCATCCTGGTGCTCGACTCGGTCGTCCCCGGAAAGGCCGTCGGCGAATTGTGCGCCGACCGGCTGTCCTGGCTGGCGGAGCGGCTGGCCGAACAGCCGGAGCGCCCGACCGTGCTGGCGCTGCACCATCCGCCCTTCGACACCGGTCTGGCCTTCCTGGACACGCTGCGCTGCCTGGAGGGGGCGGAGGAGCTGGGGCGGCTGGTGCGGAGCCACCCGAACGTGCGGGCGGTCCTGTGCGGCCACACCCACCGCCAGACCGCGGTGGCCTGGAACGGCGCGCATGGCTTCGTCGCCCCGTCGGTCGCCTATCAGATCGCGCTGGATCTGGCGCCGGAGCCGCCCTACCGCTGGACGGAGGAGCCTTCCGCCCTCGCCCTGCACCTGTTCCGCCCGGACGGCGGGGTTGTGACGCATCTGAGCGCGATCGGCGACTACCCCGGCAGGGAATTTTCCCGCAAGGCCAGAAACTCCTGAAAATTGGCGCAGCGCCCGGCCTCGTGGGCGGCCATGTAGGCGGCGTTCAACGCGCGCTTGGCCTCCAGGGCGGCGGCGAAGCGGCGGCGCAGCGAGTCGTCCGCGATCCTCAGCCCGTCGCCGTCCAGCCGCTTCAGGACGTGGCGGTAGCAGAGGTCCGCCCGCGCCCCGCTGTCGGCGGAACAGGTGATCGACCCGTCCCGCTGCCGGTATTCGTACAGCGGTTCCAGCACCAGCGGCAGGCGCCCCACCCGGTCCAGCACCTGGACGTTGAAGACCACATCGTCGCAGAAATTGACACACTCCTCCCAGCCGGGGACGACATCGCGGCGGACCACGAGGAACATCGGGACGGAGGTTTCCAGAAAGGCCGCGGCGTCCAGCGCCGCGACCCCGGCGTCGGGCGGGAACAGGGTGGAGAGCAGGGACCCGTCGCCGTCGCGCACCACCGCCACATTGTCCGCCGCGGCCCCCTGCTCCGCCGCCAGCGGGGCCAGCCGGGCCAGCCGGTCGGGCTCGAACCGGTCGTCGGCGTCCAGCGGGGCGACCAGGGGCATGGATGCGGCCCGCAGCCCGGCGTTGCGCGCCGCCGGGGCGCCGGACCCGACACGGCCCGTTCCGGTGAAGGTCAGGCGCGAGTCGGCGATGCCCCGGGCCTCCAGAACCGCGCGGTAGTCGGTGCCGTCGTCGCTGACCACGACCGCCTCCCAGCGGGGAAAGCTCTGCGCCAGAAGGCTGGACACGGCGCGGGCGATGGTGTCCTGCGCCCGGTAGGCCGGAATGATGACCGAGACGCCATCCCCGCTGCCCTCACCCATGGACCGCCCTCCGATTGTGCAAGGGGCAGTGTGCCGCTCCTTCCCGGTGGTCCGCAAGCGGCCATCCACGCCTTGAAGGCTAGCCTGGGCGTGACTATGACGGCGCCGGGGCGGGATTTGGCGTCGCGGCCCGTTGAACAAGGAACCGATACGGGCTATGTGGAGACACGAGTGGCGTGGTTCGGTCCCCATCCGACATCCCAGGCCCCCGCAAGCCAAAGCCCCCCGGTAGACACGCCGACCTCAGGGAGTTCAAAAACGATGGCGCAAGACGGATACACCCGCTTCGACGACGAACCCGAGCAGGAGCCGGATGAGAAGTCGAAGGAAAGCGCCCCGCCGCCGTTCGCTGCCGTGCAGACGAACCTGTTCAAGGCGCGCACGGTGCTGATCTTCGGCCAGATCGACATGAAGCTGGCCCAGGCCGTGTCGGCCCAACTGCTGGCGCTGGCCCATGAGAGCGACGACGACATCACGGTCGTGGTGAACTCCCCCGGCGGCCACGTCGAGGCGGGCGACACCATTCACGACATGATCCGCTTCGTGAAGCCGCGCGTGAAGATGCTGGGCACCGGCTGGGTTGCCAGCGCCGGCTGCCACATCTTCCTGGCCGCGAAGAAGGAAGACCGCTACTGCCTGCCGAACACCCGCTTCCTGATCCACCAGCCGCTGGGCGGCACCGGTGGCCGGGCGACGGACATCGCCATCGAGGCGAAGGAAATCATCCGCATGCGCGAGCGGCTGAACCGCATCATCGCGCGTGAGACCGGCCAGCCGGTCGAGAAGGTCGCCAAGGACACCGACCGGAACTATTGGATGCTGGCCGACGAAGCCCGTGAATACGGCATCGTCAGCCACATCATCGGGTCCTTCGACGAGCTGAAGTAAGCGGACCGTCGGAACGCACAAAGCCCCTCTCCGGCGAGAGGGGCTTTTTTCATGCCCGCTTCCTGGCTCACGCCGTCGAAAAAAATCGACGGATCAGCCGCTTACACGACGATGTTCAGATTCTGCCCGCGGGTGGCCGTGACGTTCCCGCCACCGGACGGGGAAGCGCCCGTGCTGCCCTGAAGCAGCGTGGCGAGGGCCTGATCCTGCTGTTGCGCGGTCTGGTTCAGCGTCTTCACGCCGAAATCGACCTGCCCCTGCGCCTGCCGCAGGCCGATCGCCGCACCCAGGGTGGAGGATGAGATGTCGAGAGCCATCGGGGGTGCCTTCAGAAGCAATCGGACATCGGACCGCGGTCCGGTCCGCGCCCGTCAGATGACGACGTTGACGTGCCCCGTCCCCGACGAGGCGGCGGGTGCGGCCGGGGCCGTCACCGGGGTGGAGACTACCACCGACGGGGTGGGCGCGGAAGTGCCCTGCGGCACGCCGGCGCGGTTCCCGCCGGTTCCGGTCTGGCCCGATTCTCCCCGACTCACGGCCGCGCCGGTCTGGGAGGTTCCGTTCTGGCCCACACCGCTCTGGCCGGCACTGTTCTGCTGATCCTGCCCGTCCGACCCGCCGACCACCAATTCCAACGACGCCTTGCCGCTCTTCCGGTCCTTCTGCGCCTCGCGGTATTGCCGCAGCGCCGCTTCGGTCGGAATCTGGTCGAGGGTCGCACCGTCCTCCGGGTTGCGGAACAGAAGCACCAGCCGCGACGCATCCGCGTCGTAACGGTAGGCGGTCTTGGTGTAACGCCCGGAAAGGGGATCGGGAAGAGTGCCGGATTGTCCGGTGCCCGCGTCCTTCGTGGACGGAGTCCCGGTGCCGGCCCCGGTTTCAACAGCGTCGCTGCTGCGGGCCGTCATGAAGGTCAACGGCTTGAAGGCCGTTGCGGTGGCGGTGGCCACATTCATGACATTACACCGATGATTGGACAATCCAGATCATATATTGCAGCCGCGTTCGTGCATTGTAAAGGGTTTGTTCACCCTTTTTCGGGCTATGCTAAAGGGTGGCGTCTTGTGGGCTGATTCTAGGGCCAAAGATTCGCATCCTAGGACCATTGACGGCGCTCCCCACCCTTCTCACAGCCGTGACGCTTGCGGACATCGGCCCGGGCGCTTAAGCCTGTGGGCATGGCTACGATCGCGGAAGCGCTGGCGCTCGCCCTTGACCACCATCTGGCCGGCCGCCTGGCCGAGGCCCAGCAGCTCTACAACCGGATCCTGGATGTGGAGCCGGACCAGCCGGACGCGCTGCATTTCCTGGGCGTGCTAGCCGGACAGGTGGGGGAGCAGGCGTTGGGCCTGCAACTGATCGCCCGCGCCATCGCCCAGCGGCCCGAGGCGGCGGACATGCACGCCAACAGCGGCAACATCCGCCGTTCCGCCGGGCAACCGGCGGCGGCGGTGGCCGACTACCGCCGCGCCGTGGCGCTCCAGCCCGATTTCGCGGAAGCCTGGACCGACATGGCGAACGCACTGCGCAGCCAGGGCCAATCCGCCGGGTCCATCGCCGCCCTGGAGCGCGCCGTCGCCTCCACCCCCACGCTGACCATCGCCGTCGAACGGCTGGGGGCGCTGCTGCACGAGCGGGGCCGCATCCTGGTGGAACAGGGGCTCGGCGTCGAATCCCTGCGCCCGCTGGCCCGCGCGGCGGAGCTGCTGCCGCTGGACGCCGACATTGCCTTTCTCTACGGAAACGCCCTGTTCGCGATGGGGCTGCGCGAGGATTCCACCGCGGCCTACCGCAACGCGCTGGCCATCACGCCGGATTTCCCGTCCGCCGCCTTCAATTTGGGCGTCGCGCTGGGGGTGGTGGACCGGCTGGCGGAGTCCGCCCGCGCGCTGGAGCAGGCGGCCCGGCTGGACGTCCGCCACCTCGACGCCATCGACCGGCTGGTCGTCGCCCTGGCCCTTCTGGGGCGGGAGGCGGAGGCGGGCTTCTGGGGCGAACGGGCGCTGGATCTGAAAGACCGCACGGCGGTGGAGACCGCGCCCGCCCTGCCTACGCTGCCCGCCCAGCCGCGGGGGGCGGAGCGGCGGCAGCGCAACGTCATAGCCTTCAGCCTGTGGAGCGGCCAGCCCACCGGCACCCACGACCCGGCGGACATCCTGCGTCAAACCGCGGCGCTGTATCCGGGCTGGACCTGCCGGGTGCATCACGACGGTTCGCTCTCCGCGGAGCGGTTGGCCGGATTGGTCGCGGCCGGCGCCGATCTCGTGACGATGGACTCCGCGGTGCAGACGGGCGCGCCCTATTGGCGTCTGGCCGCCGCCGACGATCCCATGGTGCTGCGCTTCCTTTGCCGGGATTGGGACAGCCCCCCGACCATGGTGGAAAAGGCGGCGGTCGATGCCTGGATCGCCTCCGGATTGCCCTTCCACGTCATGCGCGACGGGGTGCTCCACACGGAGGTGATGTCCGGCGGCCATTGGGGCGGAATCGCCGGGCTGCTGCCCGACCTGATGCCGCTGGCCGAACGCCACGCCGCCGCCGAGGCGGACCGGCTGCGGGACCACCGCTTTCTGCGCCGCATTGTCTGGCCGATGATCCGCAACCGCGCGCTGGTCCACGACCGCAGCCACCCCAGGCACGGCTTCCCCTTTCCCGAGGCGTGAGCGGCTACAGAACCTGTTTCGGCAGGGACAGCAGTTCCTTGCGGATCTGGCCCATGCTGGGGCGGTTGTCCGGCCCGAAGGCGATGGGGCGGCACAGATGCATGGCGGTCAGCCCGACCCGCGCGGTCAGCAGCCCGTTGATGACCCCCTGCCCCATGCGGGTGGAAATCGCCGCGGCGATGGACCCGCCCAGCGCCTCCACCGCGACATGGTGGGCGCTTTCCGCCACCCCGGCCACGGCGAGGTTGGCGAGCATCCGCCGCAGCAGCCGCAGCGACCCCACATAGCCGGGCCGGGCGCCGTAGAGTGCCGCGATCTCCCGCACCAGCTTCAGGTTCCGCCACAGCACGACGGCGAGGTCCACGACAGCCGCCGGGCTGAGCGCCGTCGCCACCGCCGTGTCGCGCGAGGCGCGCAGGACGGTCTGGTAGGCGCGGCGGTCCAGCGGCCCCATCACCTCGCGGTCGAGCAGCCGCAGGATTTCCGCGTCGCCATGGGCGTCGGTCACATGGTCGCGCACCCGCTCCAGCGCGGGCGCCAGATCGGCGCGCCCTTCATAGAGGCGGGTCAGCGATCCGGCGAAGCGCTCGGCGTGGCCCGGCTCCCCGGCTTCCGTCACGATCTCCGCGGACAGGCGCCCGGCCTCGCCGCGCAGCTCCTCGATTTTGCGCAGGCGGCGCAGCGCGTTCAGCTCGCGCAGCAGCATCGCGAGCGCCGCGCCGCCCGCCACCGTCACCGCGGCGGCGACCAGAACGCCCAGCGCGGCGCTGGTGGCGAAGGCGCGGGTGAACAGATCCCAGGTGTCGAAACCCAGCGCAATCAGCACCAGAGCGGCGACCGATCCGGCAAGCCAGCGGCCGAGGCGGCTTTTCGGACGGTCCTCCACCAGCAGGGCGGGCAGGCGCTCGGCGGCGGTGCCGGCGATGATCGCCTCCTCCTCCGCCGCGGGGACGACGGCGCCACGGTCCGGGTCCAGTTCCATCGGCGGGACCCACCGGCGGTCGCGGGTGCGCTCGCTCATTCCAGATAATCCCCCAGCAGGAACTGCATCGCCTGATCCAGCCGGATGTGCGGCAGGCCACGCGATTCGCGGGCGAGGTCGGCGGGCGGCTGGAACGCCATGAAGTTGTAAGGCCGCTCCCGCCCCGGCGGAAAGTCCGCATCCTCAGGAATTTCGCCGGGGAACAGCATGGTCGGACGGTCGCGCCCGAGAGGCACGCCGCGCACGCAGCGCAGTTGCCGCCCCTCATGCTCGGTCACCACCGTTTCGGTGGATTTCAGGGCGGCGATGGCCATGGTCTCCACCTGCGCCCCTTCGAACCGGATGCCGGCGCGGGCGTCGGAGACCAGGCGGTCCAGCAGGTGCCGCAGGCTGTTGTGCTGGTGCGAGGCCACATGGTCGGCCTTGGTCGCGGCGAACAGCACGCGGTCGATCTTCCGACCCAGCAGCCAGTCCAGCCAACTGCTGGCGCCGTGACGGAAGGGCTCCAGGCTCAGCTCCAGGGCGCGCTTCATGTCCGCCATGCCCGCCGGGCCGGAGTTCAGCGCCCCCAGCACGTCGATCAGGACGATCTGCCGGTCCAGCTTGGCGAAATGGTCGGCAAAGAAGCGGCGGACGACGTTGGACTTGTACGCCTCGTACCGCTCCTCCATCAGCGCCCACAGGCTGCCGCGCACGCGGGGCCGCTCCCCCGGCAGCGGGCAGAAGGTCAGCAGCGGCGCGTTCGCCATGTCGCCCGGCTCGACGAAGCGGCCCGGCTGGATCAGGCTCAGCAGATTGTCGGAGCGGCGGCAGGCGTGCAGATACTTCGTGTAAAGGTCCGCCCCGCGCCGTGCCTGCTCCTCCTCCGCCGGGGCCACCGGGTCGATGGTGGCGAGCCAGCCGCGCCAGGACACGGACAGCTCGTCGCGCGGCGCCCGCCCGGCCAGTTCCAGCGTCAGCGCGCTCCATTCCGCGAAGGACAGATGCAGCAGCGGCAGGTCGAGCAGCCATTCGCCGGGATAGTCCACGATGTCCAGATTCAGCGTCGCCACCGGCTGCACCGTGCGCTTCAGCACCGCGTTCGGGCGGTAGCGCATGGACAGGCGGAGCTGGCTGATGCCCCGCGTCTCGGTCGGCCAATGGGGCGCCGGGCCGGTCAGCTCGGCCAGCCGCTGCTCCACCTCGAAACGGGGGACCTGGGCGTCGGGCTGGGGGCGCAGGCGCGACGCCTGGAAGCGCCCGGACGACACGACGTCGAGGAAGGGAAGCCGCCCGGCCTTCAGCAGGTTGTCCACCAGCGAGGTGACGAAGACGGTCTTGCCGGACCGCCGCAGCCCGGTGACACCCAGCCGGACATCCTGTTCCAGGATGCCGCCGGAAACGAGATCGCCGGCCCGCCCCAACAGGCGCGAACCGGCATCGTACAGGTCGTTGAAAAGAGGCACGCGCACGGTCAGCCGGTCTGTGGAGTGGACGATCGCCCCTCTATATGGGAGAGCAATTGCCCACGCCTATACCCTGACCGGTGCTTTAGGACGCGCCGAAGTCGAGGTTCCAGGCTTCGTAGCGCTCGGGGTCGTTCTCCCAGTCCTCGCGCACCTTGACGAACAGCATCAGGTGGACGCGCTGCTCCAGCATCTCCTCCAGCTCGGTGCGGGCGGCCTGCCCCAGCGCCTTGATGCGGCTGCCCTGCTTGCCGAGCACGATGGCCTTCTGGCTGTCGCGCTGGACATACACGACCTGGGAGATTTTGACCGACCCGTTCTCGAACTCCTCCCACTGCTCGGTCTCGACCGTCGCGGCGTAGGGAAGCTCCTGGTGAAGCTGCTGGAACAGCTTCTCGCGGGTGATCTCCGCCGCCAGGAGGCGCATCGGCATGTCGGAGATCTGGTCCTCCGGATAGTGCCAGGGGCCTTCCGGCATGCGGGCGGCCAGGAAACCGCGCAGATGCTCCACCCCGTCGCCGGTCGAGGCGGACAGCATGAAGATGTCGGTGAAGATGCCTTCCTGGTTGAAGCTGTCGGCGAGGCCCAGCAGCTTTTCCCGCGGCACGAGGTCGATCTTGTTCAGGATCAGGATCGCCTTGCGCCCCTGCTCCTTCAGGCGGGCGATGATGCCGCGCGTGTCATCGTCGATGCCGCGGCGCGACACGTCGTACAGCAGGCCGACCAGATCGGCGTCCTCCGCCCCCTGCCAGGCCGCCGCCACCATGGCGCGGTCCAGCCGGCGCTTGGGCTTGAAGATGCCGGGGGTGTCCACGAAGATGATCTGGCTGTCGCCGGCGATGGTGATGCCCAGCACGCGCGTGCGGGTGGTCTGCACCTTGGAGCTGACGATCGACACCTTGGAGCCGACCATGGCGTTCAGCAGGGTGGACTTCCCGGCGTTCGGCGCGCCGACCAGGGCGACGAAACCGCAGCGCGGGTTCTCGGGCACATAGCTGCCCTCCTCCGCGCCGTCCTCTTCCAGGCCGTCTTCCACGCCGTCGTCCTTATCGTCGAAATCGTCGTCTTCAAACTTGTCGCGGCCGTCAGTCATCGACCTGCACTCCCAATTGGCGCAGCAATGTGCTGGCCGCTTTGCGTTCGGCGACCCGCTTGGACGGGCCGGTGGCGGTCACCGGTTCCATGCCCTTCAGCCGGACCGCGATGCGGAACACCGGCTCGTGCGCCGGGCCGCTCTGTTCGATCAGTTCGTAGGTGGGAAGGGGCCGCCCGTTGCCCTGCGCCCATTCCTGCAACGCCGTCTTGGAATCCAGCGGCGGCGGCTCCGCCCGGTCGATCTGCCCGGCCCAGGCGGAACGGATGAAGGCCCGCGCCTTGTCCATGCCGCCGTCCAGATAGAGCGCCCCGATCACCGCCTCGCAGGCGTCGGCCAGGATGGTGCGGTTGCTGCGCCCGCCGCCCTGCGCCTCCGACGGGGACAGGCGCAGGTACCGCCCCAGCCTGAGCGTGTCGGCGACGCGGCCCAGCGCCTCGCGGCGAACCAACGACACGTGCCGCTTGGCGAGCGCGCCCTCGCGTTCGTTGGGGAAGCGCTCCAGCAGCCATTCCGCGACGACGAGGCCGAGCACCCGGTCGCCCAGGAACTCCAGCCGCTCGTAGGCCAGCCCCGGCCCCTGTTCGGGCCGTCCGCCGCGGGCGTTGCGCTCCAGCCCCATCAGGCTGGGGTGAGTGACCGCGTCGGCCAGCCGTTGCGGGTCGGCGAAGCGGTGGCCGAGCGCGTCGGCCAGCTCCGCGAGATCGGCGGAATCGGCGCTCACGTCCGAAGCGGACGCCATGGGGGTCCCCCGTTCTTCAGGGCTCACAATAATCGGTCTCCGTGCCCCAATGCTCTATGGGGCTCACTTCACGGCGTTGAACAGGCGGCTGAACCGCAGGTCCACCGGCCAGCGCCACACCTCGAAGAAGCGCGTCCCGTCCTCCAGCGAGAAGAACAGGAATTCGGCGCGCCCGACCAGGTTCTCCATCGGGACGTACCCCACCTGCGACGGGACGCGGCTGTCCAGCGAGTTGTCGCGGTTGTCGCCCATCATGAACAGGTGGTTCGCCGGCACCTTGAAGGCCGGGGTGTTGTCGAGCGGACCGTTGTCCGTCTCCTCGATGATGCGGTGGCTGCGCCCGCCCGGCAGCGTTTCGATGTACTGCGCGATGCGCACCTCGCGGCCCAGCGCGTCGCGGGACACGTAGTCCTCGATCCTCTCGCGCTTCACCGGCTGGCCGTTGATGTGCAGCACGCCGCCGGTGACCTGCACGGTGTCGCCCGGCAGGCCGATCACGCGCTTGATGTAGTCGGTCTTGTTGTCGCGCGGCAGCTTGAACACGGCGACGTCGCCGCGCTCCGGCGCGTGGCCCAGGAGGCGGCCCTCGAACAGCGGCAGGCCGAAGCCGACCGTGTATTTGCTGTATCCGTAGGAGAATTTGGACACGAACAGGTAGTCGCCGATCAGCAGCGTCGGGATCATCGACCCTGACGGGATGTTGAACGGTTCGAACGCGAAGGTCCGCACGCCGAAGGCGATGATGACCGCGTAGAAGACCGTCTTCACCGTCTCGGCAAAGCCGCCTGTCTCTTTGGTTTTGCCGGTCAAGGCGGTCTCTTTGTTCATGGTCATGCGGGGGACGCCGTGGAGGTGGTGATGGGGGTGCAGACGGAGGTATCGGCCGGTTCGGCGCTGATGATGACGAAGGCCTCGGCCATCGGATACTCGTCGGTCAGCGTGACGTGGATGCGCGCCTGCATGCCCGCGGGCGTGATCGCCTTCAGCCGGTCCAGCGCCCCGCCGGTCAGGCGCATGGTCGGCTGGCCGGAGGGCAGGTTCACCACCCCCATGTCGCGCCAGAACACGCCGTCGCGGAAGCCGGTGCCCAGCGCCTTGGAGCAAGCCTCCTTGGCGGCGAAGCGCTTGGCGTAGGTGGCGGCCCGCGCGCTGTGCCGTCCGGCGGCCCCGGCGCGGCGCTCCGACTTGGCGCGCTCCACGTCGGTGAAGACGCGGGCGATGAAGCGGTCCCCGAAGCGGTCCAGCGACTGCTCGATCCGGCGGATGTCGATCAGGTCGTTGCCGATGCCGAGGATCATGAGGCGCTCCCCGCCGCGGCCCGGGCGTCCTTCATGACGGCGCGCATGCGCTGGAGCGTGTTGCCCAGCCCGACGAAGATCGCCTCGCCGACCAGGAAATGGCCGATGTTCAGCTCAACGATGGTCGGGATGGCCGCGACCGCCCCGACCGTCTCGTAGTTCAGCCCGTGGCCGGCGTGGCATTCCAGGCCGATGGCCTCCGCATGGGCCGCCGCGCGGACGATCCGCTCCAGCTCCGCCGCGCGCTCCGTCCCGGCGGGCGCGTCGCAATAGGCGCCGGTGTGCAGTTCGACCACCGGGGCGCCCAGCGCCTTCGCCGCGTCGAGCTGCGCCGGTTCCGGATCGATGAACAGGGAAACCCGGATGCCCGCGGCGCCGAGGTCGCCGACATAGCGTTTCAGGTTCTCCATCTGCCCGGCAACGTCCAGCCCGCCTTCGGTGGTGACCTCCGTCCGCTTTTCCGGGACGAGGCAGCAGGCGTGCGGCTTGTGGCGCAGCGCGATGGCCAGCATCTCGTCCGTCGCCGCCATTTCCAGGTTCAGCGGCAGCCGGATATCCGCCATCAGCCGGTCGATGTCGGAATCGACGATGTGGCGGCGGTCTTCGCGCAGATGGGCGGTGATGCCGTCGGCCCCGGCCTCGGCGGCGAGCTTCGCCGCGCGCACGGGATCGGGGTGACGCCCGCCCCGCGCGTTGCGGACGGTCGCCACATGGTCGATGTTCACGCCGAGGCGCAAAGGACGGGGCATAGGCTGGAAACTCCGGTGTCGCGCCGGCCCCGCATCATGCATCCGGCGGGCACCGGTTCTCCCTGCTATATAGCGGCGGTGCGGCGTCGCGTCACGCCGTCATTCGACGGCGATCCGCGCGGCGAGCGCCTTCAACTCCTCGATGGACGGGTCGTGGCGCGGCCAGACCAGATCCGCGCCGTCATTCTCATAGCGCGGCACCACATGGATGTGGATGTGCGGCACGGTCTGCCAGCCCGCGGGCTTGTTGGCCTGGAGCAGCGTGATCCCCTCCGGCGAAAAGGCCGCCTGGACCGCGCGGGCGACCTTGTGGACGGTGCGGAACAGCGCCGCGGCCTCGTCCTCCGTCACGTCGAGGATCGTCGGGGCCGGGCGCTTCAGCGCGACCAGCACATGGCCGGGATTGACCTGCCCGGCGTCCATGAAGGCGAAGGTCTGCTCATCCTCATGCACCACGGCACAGGGCAGCTCTCCGGCGATCAGGCGGCTGAAGATGGTCGGGGTGGAGGACATGCTTCCCTCGCTGATGGTGGGCGCGGACGCGCGGGTGCCCTCACCGCCCGCGGGCGCGCTCCACCGCGTTGATGGCGGGGGTCGCGCGCAGGGCCGCCATGATGTTGGTCAGGTGCTTGGCGTCCTTCACGTCGATGTCGATCAGCAGCTCGAAGAAGTCGGTGTTGCGGCTGGTGATCTTCAGATTCGTGATGTTGCCGCCGTTCTTGCCGATCACCGTGGACAGCGTGCCGAGCGACCCCGGCTCGTTGTTGACCACCAGCGAGATGCGCCCGACATGCTCCTCCGGGCTGTCCGGCCCGATGTCCCAGGCGACGTCGATCCAGCGCTCCGGCGACTCGTGGAAGCTTTCCAGCGTCTCGCAGTCGATGGTGTGGATGGTGACGCCCTTGCCGGTCGTCACGATGCCGACGATGCGGTCGCCCGGCAGCGGGTGGCAGCAGCGGGCGTAGTGCACCGCCATGCCGGGGATCAGGCCGCGGATCGGCAGCGGCGCGTTGTTGCCCTTCGCCTTCGGCTTGGGCTTCGGAAGCGTGATGGCGTTCTTGTCGTCGCCTTCCTTCGGCGTCGCCACCTGCGGCTTGTGGCCGGGGAAGACGGCGTGGAAGACCTCGCGGCCCGAATGCAGGCCGGACCCGACGCTGGCCAGCAGGTCGTCGGCGCTCGGCTGCTGGAAGATCTTGACGACGCCTTCCAGCGCCTTTTCCGAAAACTCGTAGCCTTCCGACTTGAACTGGCGCTGCAGGATCGCGCGGCCCAGCTCGATGTACTGGGTGCGCTGCTGCGTGCGCAGGAACTTGCGGATGCGCGCCCGCGCCTTGCCGGTGACGACGAAGCGCTCCCAGCCCGGAACCGGGGACTGCGCCTTGGACGTGATGATGTCGACCTGATCGCCGTTCTGGAGCTGCGTGCGCAGCGGCAGCATCCGCCCGTTGATCTTGGCGCCGACGCAGTGGTCGCCGACCTCCGAATGGACGGCGTAGGCGAAGTCCACCGGAGTCGCCCCGCGCGGCAGCGCGATCAGGTCGCCCTTGGGCGTGAAGCAGAACACCTGGTCCTGGAACAGCTCCAGCTTGGTGTGCTCCAGGAACTCCTCGGGCTTCTGGGCGTGCTCCAGGATGTCCAGCAGTTCGCGCAGCCAGCGGTACTCGCGCCCCTGCTGGGTGCGCTGTTCGCCCTGCTTGTAGGCCCAGTGGGCGGCGACGCCGAGTTCGCAGATCTCGTGCATGTCGCTGGTGCGGATCTGCACCTCGATCCGGTTGCGCTCCGGGCCGATCACGCCGGTGTGCAGCGAGCGGTAGCCGTTGGGCTTGGGCGTGGAGATGTAGTCCTTGAAGCGCCCCGGAACGACCGGGTAGTGGGCGTGGATGACGCCCAGCGCCTGATAGCATTCCGGCACCGTGTCGACCATGATCCGGAAGGCCATGATGTCGGACAGCTGCTCGAAGCTGACGTTCTTGCGCTGCAGCTTGCGCCAGATCGAATAGGCGGTCTTCTCGCGCCCGGTGACCCCGGCGTTGGGCAGCCCCTCCTCCGCCAGCGTGCCGCGCAGTTCCTGGATGATCCGCTGGACGCGGTTCTCCCCTTCGGAGCGCAGGCGGGAAAGCTGGGCCAGGATGCTGTCGCGGGCGTCGGGGTTCAGCTCCGCGAAGGAGAGATCCTCCAGTTCGTCCTTGACCTGATGCATGCCGATGCGCTCGGCCAGCGGCGCGTAGATCTCGATGGTTTCGCGGGCGATGCGCTTGCGCTTGTCCGGGTTCTTCAGGTGGAACAGCGTGCGCATGTTGTGCAGCCGGTCGGCCAGCTTGACCAGGAGGACGCGGATGTCCTCCGACATGGCCAGCACCAGCTTGCGGAAATTCTCGGCCTGCTTGGCCTGTTCGCTGTGCAGCTCCAGGCGCGACAGCTTGGTGACGCCGTCGACCAGACGGGCGATCTCCTTGCCGAAGTGCTTTTCGATGTCCTCCAGCGTGGCGACCGTGTCTTCGACCGTGTCGTGCAGCAAGGCCGTCGCGATGGTCCCGGCGTCCAGCTTGAGCTGGGTCAGGATGCCGGCGACCTCCAACGGGTGGAGGAAGTAGGGGTCGCCCGAGGCGCGGGTCTGCGAGCCGTGCGCCTTCATCGAGAAGACGTAGGCGCGGTTGAGCAACTCCTCGTCCGCCGAGGGGTCGTACGCCTTGACGCGTTCGACAAGCTCATATTGCCGGATCATGCCACCCGACCCGGCGCAGCGTGCGCCCAGTTGGTTTGTAGACGAAAAGGGGGCCTACCGGCCCCCGCACCCGGTCACTGACGGCCAGCGTCAGAGATCCCCGTCCGCATCGCGGCCCAGGTCATCCTCCGTCGCGCCGAAGGCCCCAGCCGGGTCGCCATCCATGTCGGACAGGAGATCGTCGCCTTCGCCGACCTCTTCCGCTTCGCTCATCCCGTCCTCGTCCTCCAGCGACGTGTCGCCGCGGGCGGCCCAGTCGTGTTCGCCGGCCATCAGCTCGACGATCTCCTCTTCCGGCTCGTCCGGTTCGACATGCTTCTGGTGGCCCTTGATCAGGGCGTTCTTGAGATGCTCCAGCAGCACCGTCTCGTCGGCGATCTCGCGCAGGGCAACGACCGGATTCTTGTCGTTGTCGCGCTCGATCGACAGCGGAGCGCCGGACGCGATCTCTCGCGCGCGCTGGGCCGCCATCATGACCAGTTCAAACCGGTTCGGAACCTTGAGGACGCAATCTTCGACGGTAACGCGGGCCATACCAAACCAACTCCGGGATCTGCGAAGGCAACCGAATATATTGATGCGTTCGCGCCTGCGCAAGCGCTTCGAGCCGGGTCCGGATCCGCCCGCCGTACCCCGCCCGCGGCGGCCCCCTGCCAGCGCTCCCCCTTGCTCGCGCGTAGTCGAGCCCCTACTTTACTTATCTGGTGAATCGCAATTTCGCGTATGCCTGACATATAATTCAATCCATCGTGGAAGGATTACGGAGTTGGATCGGAATACGACTTTGCCGAAAGATGTTACGAAGCTGTTTTATAAGGAAGAACGGCTGGCGATGTTCATCGACGGCGCCAATTTGTACGCGGCTGCCCGATCTTTGGGTTTCGACATCGACTATAAGCGTCTTCGCGACGGCTTCGCCTCCGAAGGGCGGCTGGTGCGCGCCTTCTATTACACCGCGCTTGTCGAGGATCAGGAATATTCGCCGATCCGCCCGCTGGTCGACTGGCTGGACTACAACGGCTACACGATGGTGACCAAGCCGACCAAGGAGTTCACGGACGCCTCGGGCCGCCGCAAGATCAAGGGCAACATGGACATAGAGCTGGCCATCGACGTGATGGAGATGGCCGAGCGGGTGGACCACATCCTGCTGTTCTCCGGCGACGGCGACTTCCGCCGGCTGGTGGAGGCGGTGCAGCGCAAGGGCGTGCGGGTCAGCGTCATCAGCACCGTGCGGTCCCAGCCGCCGATGGTCGCGGACGAGCTGCGCCGTCAGGCCGACAACTTCATCGAGCTTCAGGATCTCGCCCCCAGCATCGCCCGCGTCCATCACCACCGCGAGCCGATGGGCAACGTCGGGAGCCCCGGCGGGACGGACATGCCCGGCCAGGGCGGCCCCTACGCCAACTTCTGACCGGCACAGCCCGCCGCGGGGCGCGCTTTCCGGTCAGCGCCCCGCGACGGCGGGTTTCAGGGCACCGGCCGGAAGGGCGAACATCGCCAGATAGGTCCGCTGAAGCGGGCTGCGGTTGTCGTCGGAGACGATGTAGACCAGCGTGTCGCCGTCCGGGCCGGGCCGCACCGCCATTCCTTCGAAATTGTCGATCAACAGCGGCGGCTCCAGCCGCGCCAGTTCGATCCCGTCCATCGTGGCGCCGCCGCGCAGCGACTCCGCCGGCACATGGACGAGGCGCGCCGCCCAGCCGCCCAGCAGCGACACCCGCCGCTCCAACACCAGCACGCCGCCGTCCGGCAGGGCCGCCGCCGCCGTGGGGCGGAAACGCGGCGCCGCCCGGTAGGTCAGCGGCTGCCAGTCGCCACGCTCCTTCAGGTCGGCGGGGGCGATCCAGGCGTGGCGTTCCCGCGCGCCGTCGTCGTCCCCTTCCTCGATGGCCAGGATGCGCCCGTCCGGCAGAGCCGCCAACGCCTCGATCCCACCGTTCGATGGAGCCCTCTCCAACCCTGGAGGAGCCGGAAGCCGCTGCGGCGCGCCCTCCGGACGGCCCGCGCCGCCGTAGCGCAGGATGCGGTGGTTGCGCTCGAAGGGCACCAGCCAGCCGCCGTCCGGCAGGCGGGCGAGATCCTCCGAATCGTTGCGCCGCCCGCGGTAGGCCGGGTCCTTGTCGATGACCAGCGGGTGGACGGCGTAGCTCCCGGCCCCGGCGAGACGGCCTTGCGCGTCGTAGGACAGCCGCCCCGTCACACTCTTGCCGTTGTCGGCAACGGCGACGAAGCGGTCGCCCGAGTCGCTGATCCACAGGCCCGACAGCCCCCCAACGCCGGCGCCGTCGGGCAGGTGGAGCGCGCCGCGGAATCGCAGGGCGCCGGCTTCGGCAAGAGCCGGGCGGTCCGGGTCGAGGGCAACCGGAACGGAGGATGCGGATGGTCCGTCGTTTCCGGCCACCGCGGCGCAGCCGCCGGCCACGGCCAGCAGGGCGCAGAAGGGAATCATCAAGGTTCTCAAACGCATGGGCGCCACTCAACCACGGCGGGACGATCGGGGAAACGCTTTTTCCGGCTTGCCCCTCCTGCCCGCGCCCCGCCCCTTCTCCGCCCTTCTGGTCTGGGGGCTCATAAGCCCTGCCCATCCATCCGAACGTGAACGAACGAAGTGGATAGGCGCAGCGGGGTACTTCCTCAGAACCAATTCGGGAGTGGGTTCAAGCGCATAAATTGTTCTGTACCTAAGTAAAACATTACCCAGCCTCAACCGAGAATCGCGTGATGCTCAATCCCCTCCGGTTCCAGCCGGTCTGCCTGCCTGCTGATCGCCCCGCCACCGGTCCGGGGGCGCCGGAGGACCCAATCGCGGCGCGCATCCGCGAGCTGGAGGCCGAACTGCGCGAGCTTCAGCACCGGGCCAAGAACAGCCTGCAGCTCGTCATCAGCCTGCTGAAGCTGCAAACCGGGCGCATCCGCGATCCGGACGCCCGCGCCGCCTACGAGCAGACGCTCGTCCGCATCGAGGCGCTGGCGATCCTCTACCGGCAGCTCCATGAATCGGGCACCGGCACCCATGTGAACCTGGGCCGCTACATCGAGGCGCTGGCGGACGCGGTGAAGCACGGCACGCCCGGCGGGCTCGCCAACGTGCCCATCGAGGTGAAGAGCGATCCCATCCAGATCGGCCTGTACGAGGCCATGCCGCTGGGCCTGATCACCGCGGAGCTGATCACCAACAGCCTGCACCACGCCTATCCGGAGCAGGGCTGGATCCGCGTGTCGGTGACCCAGGAGAACAACGGGCGCGCCCGGCTGATCGTGGAGGACAACGGGCGCGCCCTGCCCGCCGGCTTCGACACGACGGCGGAGGACGGGCTGATGCTGGCCGAGGCGCTGGCCTCCCAGCTGGGCGACACGCTGAACACCGAAAGCGACGCCGCCGGCACGACGGCCAGCGTGTCGTTTCCGGTCTGACGGCGGACGGAAACAAGCCATCAGGCCGGGGCTTCGTGGCACTCGTGCGGGGCCTCGTCCGGGCCGTGGTCGTGGTGTTCGTGCGGGTATTCGGGCGGGGCCGCGGTTTTGACCGTGCCTGCGAAGTAATCGCGGATCGCCTGCACCGGGTCGGTCTCCAGCGTGGTCACCGGCTCGATGCCGCGGCGCTTCATGTGATTGACGAAGCCCTGGCCGGAGGTGCCCGTGATGACGACCCGCACCTCGTCGATGGGATGCGGGCGGCCATCGCCGGCGAGGTGGAGCACCTCGTCCTCGGCCAGCTCGATCCGCTTCACCTCGACGGGGTCGCCGCCCGCCTCGGCCTCGAAGACCAGGAAGCGGCGGGTGCGGCCGCCGTGGGTGGCGATGCTGCGGTAATCCTGGGTGCCGACGGCGAACTTCATCCCACATCTCCCTCACGGCTCAGCGGCGCCACCGTGGCACGGCATACCGCGGCGCACACTGAGGGAGGTCAATGCGCGTTACAGGATTTCCGTTTCGTCGGAGCGGATGACGTCCGTCCACTTGCGCTCCAGCCGGCGCAGCGTGCGGTAGGTCACCTCGAAATCCTGGCTGTCGCCGTCGGTGCGGATCAGCCCCTCGGAATGGACCGACGCCATGTGGCGCAGCCGCTCGCACAGCTCCAGCCCCCTGGGCGACAGCTTCAGCCGGGCGGCCCGCTTGTCCCGCGGCGAGGCGGAGCGGTCCACATAGCCGCTGTCCACCAGCTGCTTCAGGTTGTAGGAGGCGTTGGAGCCGAGGTAGTAGCCGCGCTCGATCAGGTCGCGCACGCTGATTTCCCCGTTGGAGATGTTCAGCAGCATCATGACCTGCACCGGGCTGATGTCGTCGATGCCGATGCGGGCCAGCTCGATTCGCAGAACGTCGAGGAACCGGCGGTGCATCCGTTCGATGATGCGCGCCACCTCATGATACATCTGGGTGGCGGACGCCCTGTCCTTGCGCTCGCCGTCCTTGGGCGCGGCGTCTTCGGTCGGCTGGGGCTGGACGAGCGTCGTCATGGGCCTCGGTTCTGCGTGGGGGAGCGGGGGGTGCGGCCTTCCTTACCCAACGCACGGTAGGGACCCAACTGTTTAATTTATATTAACTGTGATGACGACGTGAAGGCGCACCGGGCCTGCCCGACGGCCCGGCGCGCCATTTCCCGCGGGGACGGGATGCGGTCAGATCCAGCTGTCGTCCCCGCCGCCGTCGCCGCCGTCATCGAAGGACGAATCGTCGGTCTGGTAATCGACGGTCTGGAGGTTGTTGCCGTCCGGCGGGAGTCCCTGGGTCCCGCCCTGGTCCGCGGAGTCGCCGTAGTAGTTGTTGATGGTCGTGTCGCCGTGGCTGGCCGTCTGCCCCGCGGCGGAGGCGGCGTCGCCGAACGGCCCCGGCGAATGGCTGAGCATGGACGAAATGGCGCTGGCGGCCAGCATGCCGCCGGCCACGCCCGCCGCGGTCTGGGCCGCCCCGCTCAGGAACCCACCGCCGCGCGGCGCGTAGGCTTGCGGTCCGAATCCGGGCTGCGGCGGATAGCCGGGCTGACCATAGCCAGGCTGGCCATAGCCGGGCGGCTGGCCGAGTCCGGCTTGCGGAGCGGCCCCCCACGGGCTGCGGGACGGACCGGCGGGCGGCTGCATCGGGTTGTAGGCCGGTCCCTGGGAAGCCTGAGGCGCCGGAGCGGGCCGCGGCTCCGCCGGACGGCTGCCTCCACCACCGCCCCACGGGCTGCGCCCCAGCCCCAGCGCGTTGGACAGGAAACTGCCGCCCCCGCCGGAAGGCGGCGGCTGGGTCTGCTGGGCGCGGGCCTGCGCCTCCTTCACCTGCCGTTCCAGCTCCTCGATGCGCTGCTGGGCGGCGGTCAGCGCCTGCTGCTGCACCAGGACCGCCTGCGCCATGTAGTAGGGGGCGGCGGGCTGGCCCTGGATCGTCTGCTGGATGAAGCGTTCCGCCTCCGGGTCGCGGGGCTGGGTCTCCACCTCGCGCAGATGCGTGAACAGGTCGGAAAGGAGGGTGCGTTCCTCGGGCGTCATGATCGTCTCCTGTGCGCGCTCCAAGCGGGCGCGCCTTTCATGTGGCGCACCGCACCCCCGGTGCGCAAGGGTCCCGGCCCCGGCGGAGACGCTACCCGGCCTTGCGCTCCGCCTCCGCCGGGGCGGCTTCCGACACCAGCGCGGCGCGGACGGCGTCGTCCACCCGCTCCAGCCAGACGAAGCTCAGCCGTTCGCGCACCGCGGCGGGGATGTCGTCGAAGTCCTTGCGGTTGCGGGCGGGCAGCATGACCGTCTTCAGGCCGGCGCGCTGGGCCGCGACCACCTTTTCCCGGATGCCGCCGACCGGCAGGACCAGCCCGCGCAGGCTGATTTCCCCGGTCATCGCCGTGTCGGAGCGGATGCAGCGCCCGGACAGAAGCGAGACCAGCGCGGTGAAGATCGCCACCCCGGCGGACGGCCCGTCCTTCGGGATGGCGCCCGCCGGGACGTGGATGTGGATGTCGAAACGGTCCAGCCCCTCCGGGTCGAGGCCGAGATCCTTCACCCGCGACTTGACGAGGCTCAGCGCCGCCTGCGCGCTCTCCTTCATCACCTCGCCCAACTGGCCGGTCAGGATCAGCCGGCCCGAGCCGGGGAAGCGGCTGGCCTCGATGAACAGGATGTCGCCGCCGGCCGGGGTCCAGGCGAGGCCGGTCGCCACGCCGGGCACGCTGGTGCGCATCGCCACGTCGTTCTCGAATCGCGGCGGGCCGAGGATCGCCGTCAGATCCGCCGGCTCCACCCGCAGCCGCTCCACCTCGCCCTCGGCGATGCGCACCGCGGCGTGGCGCCCGACCGCGCCGATCAGCCGTTCCAGATTGCGGTTCCCGGCCTCCCGCGTGTAATCGCGGATGATCGCCCGCAGCGTGTCGTCGGGAAGGTCGAGCTGGTCCGGCTTCAGCCCGTTGGCGGCACGCTGGCGGGCCAAAAGGTAGCGTTTGGCGATTTCCAGCTTCTCGTCCTCGGTGTAGCCGGACAGCTCGATCACCTCCATGCGGTCGCGCAGCGGGCCGGGGATGGTGTCCAGCACGTTGGCCGTGGCGATGAACATCACCTTCGACAGGTCGAAGGGCACGCCCAGGTAATGGTCGCGGAAGGTGGCGTTCTGCTCCGGGTCCAGCACCTCCAGCAGGGCGGCGGAGGGATCGCCGTGGAAGCCCTGCCCCAGCTTGTCCATCTCGTCCAGCATCAGCACGCAGTCGCGCGTCCCGGCCTTGCGGATGGCCTGCACGATGGTGCCGGGCAGCGCCCCGACATAGGTGCGGCGGTGGCCGCGGATCTCGCTCTCGTCATGGACGCCGCCCAGCGAGACGCGGGCGAAGGCCCGCCCGGTCGCCCGCGCGATGCTCTGGCCGAGCGAGGTCTTGCCCACCCCCGGCGGCCCGACGAAGCAGAGGATCGGGCTGCGCCCCTCCGGGTTCAGCTTGCGCACCGCCAGGAATTCCAGGATGCGGCGCTTGACCTTCTCCAGACCGTAATGGTCCTCGTCCAGGATGCGGCGCGCCTCGGCGATGTCGATGCGGGATTCCGAGCGGCGGTCCCACGGCATCTCGATCAGCCAGTCCAGATAGCTGCGGACCATCGAATATTCCGCCGCCGCTTCCGGCATGCGCTCCAGCCGGCGCAGCTCCTTCTCGGCGTGCTCCCGCACGTCGGGCGGCATGCCGGCCTTGGCGACGGCGTCCTGAAGCTCCCCGATCTCGGCCTGACGGCCCTCGTCGGCCTCCCCCAGCTCCTTCTGGATGGCGCGGAGCTGTTCGCGCAGGAGATATTCCCGCTGCCGCTCGTCCATCGCCTCGCGGGTGCGCTCGCGGAGGTCGCGGGACAGGCGCAGCACCTCGATGCGCCGGGCCAGCAGGCCGCCCACCTTGTCCAGCCGCTCCGGCAATTCGACGGTCTCCAGCACCTCCTGCTTCTCGGCGGGCTTCAGGTCCATGTAGCTGGCGGTCAGGTCGGCCAGTTCGCCCGGGCTTTCGATGGCCTGCACGGCGGCGAGAAGCTCCGGCGGGGCCTGGGGCAGCAGTTGCAGCGCCTCCGCCGCCTCGTTGCGCAGGTTCAGGAAGCGGGCCATGACCTCCGGCGTGGCGGCGTCGCTTTCCTCCACCATCTCGACCCGGGCGGCCATGAAGGGATGGCCCGGCACCCATTCGAGGATGCGGAAACGCTGCTGGCCCTGGCACACCAGATGGTGGGAGCCGTCGGGAGTCGTGACGTAACGCAGGATGCTGGCGGTCGTGCCGACGCGGTGCATGTCGGCGCCGGTCGGCTCCTCCACCGCCTCGTCGCGCTGGAGCAGGATGCCGACCGGGCGTTCGGTACGCGCCGCCTCCTGCGCGGCGGCGACGGAGCGCGCCCGCCCCACCGTGACCGGCAGCACCACCCCCGGGAACTGCACGAGGTTCCGCACGGGGATGACCGGGATCACATCCTCCGGCAGCCCGGAGGCGGGCGGCGTCCGGGGATTCGGCGTGGCTTCGGCGGCGTGCTCGTCCGTCATTCGACTGTCCTTCATCCCATCTTGTCGAGCGTCAGCACGAGGCATCCCGCCGACAGCTCGCGCCGTCCCATGCGGAAGGCCCCGGCGGGCAACTCGATCCGCCGTTCGAAGCGGCCATGGGGAATCTCAAGCCGGTGGATGATCCCGTCGCAGCCCAGCGGCAAGGTCCGCTCCCCCGCGACCACCAGAACGCCGTCCTCGACGGCGACGTGAAGCTGCTCGGCAGCGACGCCGGGCAGGGCCACCACCATGGTCACGGCGTCCTCCGTCTCGTAGACGTCGATGGGCGGCGTCCAGCAGGCGCGGCGGGGGCCGGGCGGGGCCGGGCGGAAGAACTGGCGGTGCAGCCGCTCGGCGCGGTCCAGCAGTTCGACGGCTTCCGACCACATGAAGGAAGCGGGATCGCGGCGGGGCGGCATGGCGTCTCCTCGGAGGCAAGGGGCGTGGCGGGATCAAATGCCGGCGCCGGAATCCGCCGAGGCGGGGGCAAGGCCGCGGCGCTCGTCGGGGGCTTCGTCCCTCGCCCGCTCGTCCTCCTCCCGGAGTTCGCGGCAGGCGCGCTCCCAATGCTCGGCGCGGCGGCCTTCGGGGCGCCCCTCCCGCTCCCAGATTTCGTAGGCACGATGGCGGATGCGGTGTTCGTCCGTCGCATGTTCGGGCATCGCGGCGCTCCCCTCCTTCCCGCCCCTTCGCAGGCACGGCCCGTCCGGCCGCACGAGCCGGGGCTCATTCGTCGTTTCAGCAACGGCGGGGAATCGCAGGCGTTCCGCTGACCTTGCGGACATCAGACGGAAGAATGGGGCAGACGGAAGAATGGGGCAGACGGAGGAAGGGGGCTTCAGAGCCGGTCCGGCCCGTCCGGCGGGCCGGGGCGCCCGGCCTCCTCGTCATGGCCGCTGCGGTTGCTGAGGAAGACCAGAGCCATCAGCCCGATCGCGACGGCGCTGGTCAGAACGGCCCCGCCGACCAGGGCGAGCAGGCCCGGCAGGCTGAGGCCGAACAGGTCGAACCCCGTCGCCGCCCAGGCGGCGAGAAGCGCCGCCAGGACCAGGACGGGACAGGCGATCAGAAACATGCGGAGCCAGGACATGCGCGCTCTCCAGGCGGTGCCGGGACAGCCTCTACATGGCCGCCCGGCGCCGCGGAGGAAAGCCCGCCGCCCGGTTCCTTGATCCGGCCGTCAGTGGGACAGCAGAAGCGGCACCGGGCAGGTGCGCAGGACATGGCGCGTTCCGCCGCCCCGGTGCAGGAAGGGGAATCCATAATGGCCGTGCGCGCCCATCACCAGCAGGTCGGCCCCGGAGTCCGCGCTGCGGGCCAGGAGGGCGTCCATGGCGCCGATGTCCGAGACGGTGAAGTGCGTCTGCTCCGCCTTCACGCCGTGCAGCGCCAGATGATCCAGCAGCCCGATGCGCTGCGGCTCCGCGCCGCCGGACGCGGCGGCCTGGGTCAGCACGGTGATGACCGTCACCTCGCTGGCCGCCTGGAGGAAGGGCATGGCGTCGGCCAGGGCGCGGGCGGCCTCCCGCTCGGCGTTCCAGGCGACGGCGACGCGCTTGCCGATCGTCGGAACGCTGCCGGCAAAGGGCAGCACCAGCACCGGACGCCCCGAATTCAGCACCACCTGCTCGTTCAGCTCCTCCGGCGCCACGCCGTCTCCGGCGCTGCGGTCGAACTGGCCCAGCACGGTCAGGTCGGCGAAGCGCGACCAGATGATGGTCTCGCGGATGACGTGGTTGTGTTCGCCGTGGGTCAGCCCGTGCCATTGGCCTTGCAGGCCCGACGCCTGGAGCTTGTCGCGGAACAGCTCCTCGCTGCGGGCGGCGGCCTGCTCCAGATGGTCGCTGGAGCGGCGGGCGATGATGCTGGTGGCGCTGCGGTCCGGCTGCGCGAACAGGCCGCGCAGGAACGCGCCGTTGTTCTTCGCCAGCGCGATGGCCGCGTCGAGCCGCGTTTCCACCTGCGGACCGGAATCGAGGTGCACGAGGATGTGCTTGTAGGTCACGAAGTTCCTCCCGTTGTTTTTGTTCGGACGGGCGAGCCGGTCTGGCTCCGCACCGGTTCCGATTGTTCCTCTTGCCGCGCCGCAACGCCAGCAGGAAAATTCAGCCGGACTTCCAGCGGGATGAGCGGTGCGGACGCTCCGTCAGAACCGCATCCGCAGGCGGGCGGTGAAGGCGTGGTTGTGGCCATCCGCCCCCGACAGTTCGCCGCGGTAGCCGACGGCGGCGCTGACCGCCTGCCAGAGCCGGGCGGACAGCCCGGCGCCGATCACCAGGGAATTGCGGGCATCGCCGCCGGGGCTGACGCTGTTGGCGGCCCCGCCGGGCAGGCGGACGGTGACGGTGCGCGCGTCCTCGGCGAACTGGTGCTCCCAGGCGATTCCCAGGCTGGGCTGAAGCACCGTCCGCCCGAGTTCCACAATGGTGGAGGCTTCGGCGCCGACGCTGCTCTCCAGCGATTCGGCGCTCTGCCGCTCGACGCCCAGCGACAGCAGGCCGGCGCCGTTCTCCTGATAGCCGTCGATGCGCGTGTGGATGTAGCGCAAGCCCAGCCGCGGTCCCAGCGCCACCGGGCCGAGCTGCGCCGTGTAGCCTCCGGCGACCGACAGGGCGTAGGTCCGCCCGTCCGTCTCCGCCGAAGCGTTGGGAAACGGGGCGAAGCCGGTCGCCCGGTCGATGTCGCCGTAACGGTCGAAGGAGACGCTGCCCGCGACGGCCAGGAGGAAGCCCCGCGCCTCCGTCACCGCGTGCAGGCCGATGGTGGTGCTGGTCATGTCCAGCGTCCCCGCCCCCTCGTCCAGCTTGGCGTGGCCGCGCGACCCGCCGACCGACAGCCCGACGCGGGAGGCCGGCCCGACCGGCAGTTCCGCGCCGACGCCGCCCGACTGGGCGTTGAACCGGAATCCCTGCCGCTCCGGCGTGCCGCCCAGACGGCCCCACGAGGCGTCGCCGATCAGGAATGCGGTCAGCTCCCCGGAGCCGAGCGGCGCCTCCACCCGCGTTGCGGCGGGGCCGGCGATGGAGCCGAGCAGCGCGCGGTGCCAGCTCCGCGCCGCCTCGAAGGCCAGTTCCGGCTGCATCGCCACCGTCTCCGCCGCGTCGTTCAGCGCCAGCAGCGCACCCTGCATGTATTGGGCGATCAGCAGGTGGGCGGCGCGGGTCGGGTGGATCTCGTCCCAGTAGACGGTCTGGTCGGCCTGCGCCTCGGTCGCGCAGGCGCCGGTCGGCGTGTTGCCCGACAGGCAGGGGGTGACGGTGTTGGCGAAGCCATAGGCCGCCGGGTTGGCCGCCACCGCGTGGTACAGCGCGTTCACGTCCGCCACCACCACGGTGACTCCCAACCGCTTCTCCACGTCGGCCATGGCCTGGGCCAGCAGCGTGTTGTGGAAGGCGGTGACCGTGTTCAGCAGGGCGGCGCGGTCGGAGTTGCGGGTGTCGGGAATCGTGCCGAGATCCGGCAGGTTCGGCACCAGGAAGGTCTTCCCGCCGAGCGCCGCCAGCCGCTCCACCGCCGAGACGATGTTGCCGACCGTCTGGCCGATGAGCCCCGTGGGGTCCGACCCGGCGGAGACGCGGTTGAAGTAGTCGTTGCCGCCCGCCCAGACCGCGAACAGCCCGCCGCCGGTCCCGCCGGGCCGGCTGAGCAGGAACTGGCCCACCTGCCCCTGCACGCCGGGAACGCCGGTCTGCGACAGGGTGCCGGTCTCCGCCCCGCCATAGGCGAAGTTGGTCTTCTGGTCGGGCTGGCTGCCGATCAGCGGGGCCAGCCGCTCCACCCACACGGGGCCGTTGGAGAAACGCCCGTCGTAATAGGGCGGGCTCTGCGGAATGGCGCCTTGCGTCAGCCCGTAGACGCGGCCCGTGTCGGACAGGCTGTCGCCGAAGACGAACACCCGGTCGAACGGCACCGCTCCGGCGGGTGCGGAAACCAGAAGCGCGGCCCCCGCCGCCAAACCCATCGCCTTGCCCGCCACCATGCCCCTTCCCCCTCGCCGCCGGATGCCGGGAAAACAGGAGGATGGCGTGGAATTGGGGGGCGGTACCGCCTTTGCGCCGGGAAGGGAAGCCGCCTGGACGGGTTCATCCGACCATGGGGGACCCATGCATGGGTCCGTCCCATGGAGGAGGCAGGACCTCGCCACTCGGCGGGCGGCGTCCCCCGGCTTTCCGGTGCGGACGCCGCCCGCTCCTTTCCGCCTAACGGCGGCCCTGGGGCAGCATGCGGCGAAGCGTCCCGTCCTTCAGCACATATTGGTGGACCAGCGCGGCAACGGCGTGCAGGCCGGCGACCACGATGATGAGGGTTCCGAGAAACTCGTGCGCCTCCTCCAGCGTGTGGCCGAACGCCTTGTCCTCACCCACCAGCGTGGGCAGCGTGAACAGGCCGAAGACGGTGACGGAATGGCCGTTCGCCTGGGTCATCAGCACGCCGCCCAGCGGCACGGCGATCATCAGGGCATAGAGCGCCAGATGCCCGCCCTTCGCGGCCAGCAGGAGCAGCGGCGCGGTGCCGGCGGGCATGGGCGGCGGCGGGCTGACGGCGCGCCACACCATGCGCAGCGCGACCAGGGCCAGAACGAGCACACCCAGCGACCGGTGAAGGTCCATCAGCGCGGTCCGCTCCGGCCCGCGGGGCAACAGCCCGCGCCCCTGCGCGATGGCGAAGGCGACCAGGATCAGCAGGGCGACGCTCCAGTGCAGGAACAGCATCACCCCGTCGTAGCGGGTCTTCACGGGCGGCTGGACGGCGGCCCCGGAAAAGGCGTTGGACATCGGGAGTCCCCCTCATCGGCAGAAACGTGCAAGTCCTGCCGATCCTGCCCGGAGGCGACTGAACCGAAGCTGAACGGCGGACCCCGGGACAGAGATGGGGCGCGCGTGGCGGGTCCGCGTTGTGACCGCCAGGGTGGCCCGGCACACCGGTCGGGCCACCCCGATCAGACGGGAGCGTTCCCCCTGTCCGCCGTCGCCGGACGGCGCGTCACGATCGCTCGTCACACCGCCGCTTCGGTTTCCGGCGCCAATTCGGCGGCGGGCAGCAGGCGGCGGACGGTCAGGCACACGATGTCGCCGGTCTGCCCGCCCGGCCCGACATGGGCCTCCACCGCGCGCAGCAGCAGTTCGGAGCGGTCGCGCGCCGACAGGCCGCGGCCCTGGTGCAGGACGGCGGCCAGACGCTCCTCCCCGAAGGGTTCGCGCGCCGCGCTCACCGCCCGCAGGACGCCTTCGGTGCACAGGAACAGCGTGTCGTCCTGCTCCAGCCGGGTCACCGCCTCGCCATAGGGAATGCCCTTGCGCACGCCCAGGGCCGGGCCGCCCGCGTCAGCCAGGGTAAGGACGCTGCCGTCCGCCTGGATGCGGCAGGGCGCGCGGTTGCCGGCGCTGGAGTGGCTGAGCGTCCCGGTCTCCCGGTCGTAAAGGGCGACGAAGGCGGTGGCGAAGCCGTCGAACGGGCTCTGCCCGCACAGCCGGTCGTTGGCCGCCGTCAGGATGGCCGCGGGGGTCGTGCCGGGCCGGGCCGCGGCCTCGCGGATCGCGCCGCGCACCAGCAGCATCAGGAAGGCCGCCGGCACGCCGCAGCCGGACACCCCGGCCACCACCAGCAGGCAATGACGCTCGTCCAGCTCGATCACGTCGTAGAAATCGCCGCTGACCGCCGGGCCGGGAACCAGAAGGCCGAAGAACTGGCTGTCGCGCCCGGCGGGAAGCTGCTGCGGCAGCAGGTTCGCCTGCACGTCGCGGGCGGCGCGCTGCTCCTCCTCGATCAGGCTTTCGGCGGCGGTCAGCTTTTCGGTGCTGGTCTCCAGCTCCGCCGTGCGCATCAGAAGCTGGGCGTCCAGCGTCTCCTCGCGGTACGACGCCTCCAGCGCCATGCTGCGGAAGACGCGGGCGAGGCGGCCCATCTCGTCGTTGCGCTCCATCGCCTCGTTCAGGGTGAAGGGGTTGAAGCGCCCGGCCTCCACCGCCGCCACGGCCTCGCCCAGCCGCTCGATCGGGGCCATCTGGCTGCGCGCGAAGCGGACCGCGCCGTAGACTCCCAGCGCCAGGACCAGCACCCCCATCAGGACGCCGATCTTCACATGGCGCCCGACCACCGACGACAGATCCTCCGCCGGCAGGCGCACCACCGCGATTCCGGCTCCCTGCCCGGCCACCGCCGGCACCGGGGCGAAGGCGGTCAGGCGGCCGCCCTCATGCACAAAACCGGTCTCGCCCGCGGCGGCGGCGGCCTTCGCCGCCTCCACCGCACGCTCCGACAGCGGCCCGGCGCTGGGGCCGGTGGCGTGCACGGCAAGCCGCCCGTCGCGCTCCAGCAGCCACGCGCCTTCCACGGTGCCGCCGGCCAGCAGGGCGGCCATCAGCCCGTCCACCCCCGCCTTGCGGGCGATGTCGCCCAGCCGGCGCACGTCGGCGCCGACCTGGACGATGCGCGGCTTGTCCACGCCGGCCACGCCGGCGAACTTCATCAGCTTGCCGCCTTCGGTGGCGGCATCGGTCACCACCCTCTCCGGCGCGCGGTTCAGCAGGCCGTAATAAGGAGCCTGGCGCGGCTGCGCCTTGGAGTCGGGACCGAAGGTGATGTCGGGGCCGGGAATGTTGTGCAGATAGGCGCGGCCCCGGTTGTCGGTCACCCAGATCTCGTCCGGACCGCCGCCGTCCGCCACGGATTTCAACCGGTCGGTCACCGCCTTGATCGGCGCCTTGCTTGCCTCCATCACCGCGACGAGGTGGGCGGCGAGGGTGGCCTCCGACAGCAGCCGGTCGCCGAGCAGCACCTCCACGTCGCGCGGCACCTCGCGCGCAAGGGTGGCGTTGCGGGCCAGCAGGGTCGCCGCCATGCGGCCGTCCGCCTCCACCCGCGCCTGGATCGCCGAATGGGTCGTCCAGGCCAGCAGCACCGTGACCGCCGCCACCGCCAGCGTCACCAGACCGGAGATCAGGAGGATCAAACGCCCTTGAAAGGTCATGGAGGGGACCCGCCTTCTGTAGCCAACCGACCGCCGCGGGGCTTCCTCCCCTCCCGGGACGAGCCTGGGATCCCGGGGAAAATCGCCCGACCGCGCCCGCCGGTTCTACCCAGCCGCGCCGCTTTAGTCCAGGAGAGGAGGACGCCCGGCCTGTAACCTTCAGTACCAGTAGCCGCCGATCCGGTAACGCGGACGCCGCAGCGCCGCCGGGATGGCGAGGTGTGGCGGGGCGTGCAGGACACCGGCATCCAGCCCCGGCAGGACCGGCGGCGGGGTGCGGAGCGCCATCAGGCGGCGCACGCGCTCCTCCGTTTCCGGGTGGGTGCGCAGCAGGGACGGCACGCTCTGCGCCCGCCGGCGGCCCGGAAAGCGCAGGCCCTCCCACGGGCCGTGCTGCAACCGCTCGATCCGGGCGAGCGCCGAGGCCACCCCCTCCGGATCGCCGGTCAGGTGGGCGGCGTCCAGGTCGGCGTCGAACTCCCGCGTGCGGGACAGGGCGAGTTGCAGAAGAACGCCGATCCAGGGTGCGGCGATAAGCAGCAGCACCAGAAGCCAGGGAACCCCCTCCTGCCGGATCATCAGCAGGGGCAGGTTGAGAATCAGCAGGGCCATGCCGAAGACGGACATCAGCCGGGTCAGGCTGGTCACCGTGTCGGCCAGCCCCATCACCGTCAGGTCGTTGTTGCGCACATGGCTGACCTCGTGGGCCAGCACGCCGGCCAGCTCCCGCAGGCTGAGCGCGCGGAGCAGCCCGTCGGTCACCGCGATGCCCGACTGGCGGCGGCTGCCCACGGCGAAGGCGTTCAGCGCCGGGCTGGCGACGTACCACAGCTCCGGCACCGCGGGCAGGTCCGCCCGGCGGGCGATGGCGGCCAGCGCGTCGAGCAGCGCCGGGGCCTCCGCGTAGGACAGGCGGCGGGCGCCGAACATGCGCAGGACCATCCGCGGCGACAGGCGCGGGCTGAACAGCAAGCTGATGCCGCCGCCGAGCAGGGCCCACAGCACCCCCTCCGCCCCGGCCAGGATGAAGCCGCACAGCGCCAGCAGTAGCACCATGCCGCCGAGCAGGAGCAGGGAATGCAGGACGTTCGCGGTCTTGTGCCGCCGCCGCAGCTCGGCGGCCGCGGGGCCGGTGGGCACGAAGGACATCGGCGTGTGCGGCATGACGGGCGCTCCCTCCTTTGACCGTCTCCGTCCGGGAACACTCAACCGGAACCAAGTCCGGCACCGCGACATATTGGTGCGCGCCCCTCCCGCGTCACCCCGACCGCAAGCACAGGCGCCGTGCACGGAACGGACGGGAACCCCTCTTGATTTGCGGAGCGGCGTTGAACACATACACGCCCAAGGCGCTCACCATTCAGCCGCTGGCCCCCGATTTCCGATTACGGTCATCGCCATGAGCAATCCTTACGAGATCCTGGGCGTTTCCCCCTCCGCTTCCGACGACGAGATCCGCAAGGCCTACCGGAAGCTGGCCAAGAAGCACCACCCCGACCTCAACCCCGGAAAGGCGGAGGCGGAGCAGCGCTTCAAGGACATCAGCGCCGCCTACAGCCTGCTGTCCGACCCCGACAAGCGCGCCCGCTTCGACCGCGGGGAGATCGACTCCTCCGGCCAGGAACGGCCGCAGCGCCAATACTACCGCGACTTCGCCGAAGGTCCCGCGGGCGCCCGCTACGCCCACGCCGAGGGCTTCGCGTCGGACGACCTGGAACACATCTTCGCCGACCTGTTCGGCGGGCGCGGACACGCCCGCGGCGGCGCCATGCCGATGAAGGGCGGCAACCTCAGCATGGCGCTGACCGTCGATTTCCTGGCCTCGGCCAAGGGCGGCAAGCGCCGGGTCACCATGCCGGACGGGCGGACGCTGGACATCGACCTGCCCGCGGGGTTGGAGGACGGGGGCACCATCCGCCTGAAGGGCCAGGGCCTGCCGGGAACGAACGGCGGTCCTCCCGGCGACGCGCTGGTCACCGTCAAGGTCACGCCCCACCCCTGGTTCCGGCGCGACGGCGACGACGTGCAGCTCGACCTGCCGGTGACCCTGGCCGAAGCGGTGCTGGGCGGCAAGGTGCGCGTCCCGACCATCGACGGGCCGGTGATGCTGACCGTTCCGAAGGGGGCGAACAACGGCACGCGCCTGCGGTTGAAGGGCAAGGGCCTTCCCGGAGCGAACGGGGCGCGCGGCGACCAGTATGTGACCCTGCGCATCGCCCTGCCCGACGCGCCCGACCCGGCGCTGGAGGCGTTCGTCCGGGAGTGGAAGACCGACCACAACCCCAGGCGCGACATGGAGGCTGCGTGACATGGTCCAGATGGATGGAGGACGGCGGAACGCGGGGCGGAGAACCGAAGAGGTGCTGTCCGTCTGCCGGCGGGTGTCTTCCGCCGATCTGACGGTGTGGGTGGAACGGCACTGGCTGAGGCCGCGGCACGAAGGGAACGGTTTCGTCTTCAGCGAGGCCGACGTGGCCCGGCTGGAGCTGATCTGCGATCTTCGGGAGGATCTGGCGCTCGACGACGAGGCGATGCCGGTGGTTCTGTCCCTGCTCGACACCGTCTATGGGCTGCGGCGGCGCCTGCGCGTCCTGGCCGAAGCCATCGGCGATCTGCCGCCGGAGGCCCGCTATCTCCTGCAGGACGAACTGCGGAAGCGGGAGGAACAGGAGGAGTAGATCAGGTCCGGACGGCGAAGGCCCGTCCGCTCAGCGCGATGTCCTGGTTGAAACCTTCCGCGACACGGTCGTCGCCGCCGGACTGCATGCACAGCGTGACGTTGATGGCGCTGAGGATGGCGTGGTCGATCTGCTCCGGCTTGGCGTTGTGGCGTTTGATGGCTTGGAGCGCGCGGGTAACGGATTGGGCCATTGAAGCAGGTTCCGTTCGTTCTGGCTGGCTGGCCGGGTTGCTCGATGGCGGCATGATGCCGCTCCTCCGCTCATCCCGCTGTGCACCGGGCCACACCCCGCCGCACGGACCGCCTTTCGCAATGGCGAGACTCCTACGGCGCAAAATCTTAAGCAGGTGTAAACGTCCGACCGAGCCCGAAAGGTATAGTCCTTTATGGCTTTTTCAGAAAACCCGTCAATCCAAAGGCATAGCTTAAGTCGTCCGTCTGGTAATACCAATAATAAATGTCAAATGCGACATTTTGGCCCGTGGCCAAGCCGTTCGGCGGCGGTTCGGCGGCGGCGTGGCAGGCGCTACAGGTCGCCATCCTCTGCCAGAAGCCGGCGGTGAATGGCGGTGGCGGCGACCGCGGCCTGCCCCATGGCGACCGAGATCTGGTTCAGCCCCTCCACGATGTCGCCTGCGGCGTAGAGCCCCTCGATCCCGGTCTGCTGGTGCCCGTCGGCGACCAGCCGCCCGCTTGGCCCCATGCGCACGCCCAGGCCCTTCACCGGCTCCGTCCGCGGGTGGCAACCCAGGGCGGAGTAGAGCGTGTCGAAGGTCAGCCGCGCGCCGGACGCCGTGGTCAGGGCGGCGATTCGCCCGGATTCGGTGTGGACCTCCACCACCGGTTCCTCCACCGCGCGGATTCCGGCCTCGGCCATGCGGCGCTCCTCCGCCTCCTCCAGCGTCATCGGCTCGCCCAGCGTCAGCAGGGTGATGTCGCGCGAATAGGTGCGCAGGAACAGCGCCTCCCCCAGCGCTCCGGTGCCGTGGCCGATCACGCCGATGCGGTGGCCGGTCACTTCGAACCCGTCGCAGATCGGGCAATGGCGGATCAGCCCCCGCTGGACCGCCTGATAGAGGTTGGGAAGCTGCGGTTCCTGGTCGATCACCCCGGTCGCGGCCAGCACGGTGCGGGCGTGGAATTCCCGCCCGTCGCCGGTCCGCACGCGGTATCCCCCTTCGGCCCGCTCCACCGACGACACCGTTCCCGGCACGATCCGGGCGCCGTAGCGTTCCGCCTGGGCGCGCATGCGGGCCAGCAGCTCGTCGCCGGTCACCCCGTCGGGAAAGCCCGCATGGTTGTGCGACAGCGGAATCCAGGAGGCCCGGCTGGCCCCGGCATCCACCACCAGGAAGCGGCGGCGGTAGCGCGCCAGATAGATCGCCGCGGTCAGCCCCGCCGGGCCGCCGCCGACGATCAGGGCGTCCAGCCGCGGCGGCACCCCGTTCTGCGCTTCGGATGCGGCGGTCATCGGTCGGGCGTTCCAGGCATCGTTGACGACGCTGGGGGAACGGACGGCGCGCCGCCCGGTTCCCTCGCCGGGCGACGCGGCGCCGAAGCGTCCATTCGTCGCGCCCGCTCACGCTTGACCGCACCGCTTGACCACACGCAACTTACGGTCATTCCGCGTCCTGCCGGGAGCCGTGCCGTGCCCCAGCCGTTGCCCAGCCTTGCCGAACCGCGTCCACCCGAATCCGCCCCCGGCGATCGGGACATCCTCGATGTGGAGCCGATGCTGCGCAATTTCGGCGGCCTTGGCCCCACCGTCACGATGCTCTACGCCCTGTTCCTGGAAAACGCCGACGAGTTGTCCCGCCGCCTGAAGGACCGGCTCGCCGCCGGAGACCTGGACGGCGCCCGGCTGGCCGCCCATTCGGCGGCGGGGGCCGCCCGCACCGCCGGGGCCGGACGGGTCGCCAGCCTCTTCGCCTCGGTGGAGGAGGCGGCCCTGCACGGCGACATGGCGGTGGCGCGCCGGGATACCGCGGCCCTCGACCGCGCTCTGGCCGACGTGAAAATTCTCATCGCACGCATTTGAGTTTCCTCCGCGCTGATATACCATATTGAGGTAACTCAATTGGCGGAACGCGGGGGTGTCCGTGTCGCTCGATTCCTGCACGGTGCTGGTCGTCGAGGACGAGGTGGTGACCCGCAGCGTTTCGGTGCGGTTGCTGCGGCAACTGGGCGTCGGCACGGTGATCGAGGCCGCCGACGGGGCGGAGGCGCTGGCCCGCTGCGACCGGGTCGATTTCGACGCGATTCTCTGCGACGTGGACATGACGCCGATGGGCGGCCTCGCCTTTCTGGAGGCGCTGGACGGGCGGGCGCCGGTCATCATGCTGACCAGGCACGACGGGTCCGACGTGGTTCTGTCGGCCCTGCGGTCCGGGGCCGCCGGCTACTTGGTGAAGCCGCTGACCCCGCTCGGCCTGCGCGAGAAACTGAAAAAAGCGCTGGCCGCGAAAGGCTAGAACCTTGACCGCGACATTATACTTTTCGTAACCACGGCGGAATTACTCTGTACACGGTGCTTGATTGCGCCCTTGTGCGGATTGCCGGGAGATTCCGCATGCCCATGAACGTTCTGGAAGTGGCGATCTACGCCATGGTGCTCACCGCGTCGCAGCCGCGTCCTTATGAATGCGTGGCGGTGCAGCCGGATGGGGTGAACTGCACGAACGGCCTCGCCGTGGCGTCCGAGATGCCGAACGGCGGCATGGCCTTCAACACGGGCGTGCAGGTGCTCAAGGACAACCAGGGCCGCGTGCGGCTGAGCAACGGGATCACCACCCATTTCGATTCCTCGGCCTGGGTGGCCTTCAAGAATCCCGCCGGCCAGACCACCGTCAGCGTGCGCAAGACCGGGCCGTTCCGCTTCAAGTTCTCCAACGGCTATCTGTGCGAGATGATCGGCCAGGACCAGGACATGGCCCGCTGCTTCAAACCCTGAGGCCCCTTCCCCTTATCCCACCGCCCCGCGCCCGTGCGGCGCGTCCAGGTCCAGCGCCGGCCCCTTCGGCACGACCCCGGTCGGGTTGATCATGGTGTGGCTGGCGTAGTAATGCCGCTTGATGTGGCCGAAATCGACCGTCTCCGCCACGCCGGGCACCTGATAGAGGTCGCGCAGGTAACCGGACAGGTTCGGATAATCGGCGATGCGGCGCAGGTTGCATTTGAAGTGGCCGACATAGACGGCGTCGAACCGCACCAGCGTGGTGAACAGGCGCCAGTCGGCCTCGGTCGGCCTGTCCCCCAGCAGATAGCGCCGCCCGGCCAGCCGACCGTCCAGCTCGTCCAGCGCGGCGAAGAGCGCGTCGAACGCCTGCTCGTACTTCTCCTGGCTGGTCGCGAATCCGGCCTTGTAGACGCCGTTGTTGACGCGGTCGTAGACGAAGGCGTTGAGCCGGTCGATCTCCTCCGCCAGCTCCGCCGGGTAAAGATCCAGCGAGGCGTCGCCGAAGGCGTCGAACTCCCGGTTCAGCATGCGGATGATCTCCGCCGACTCGTTGTTCACGATGGTTCCGGTCTTCCGGTCCCACAGCACCGGCACGGTGACGCGGCCCGTGTAGGCGGGATCGGCCTTGGTGTAGACCTCGAACAGGCGGGTGGAGCCGGTGACCGGATCGGGTTCGGGGAAGGTCCAGCCCTCCTCGCGCATCAAGGGATCGACCACGGTGACGCCGATGACGTCCTCCAGCCCCTTCAGCTTGCGGACGATCAGGGTGCGGTGCGCCCAGGGGCAGGCCAGCGACACGAACAGGTGATAGCGCCCGGACTCCGGCTGGAAGTGGGTGGAACCGTCCGCCCGCACCCAGCCGCGGAACCGGGTTTCCGGACGGACGAAGGCGCCGCCGGTGTTCTTGGTGTCGTACCACTGGTCGTGCCAGCGGCCGTCGATCAGCAGGCCCATGCCCTGAACTCCCCTGTTCCCAGGCCCCTCTCCCGTCCGGACGGCGGGAGAGGAGCGCTCCGTCCTCAACCGTGCAGCTTCTTGGTGATTTCCGCGACGTGCCGCCCCTGGTAGCGGGCGCCGTCCAGCTCGACCGCGCTCGGCTGGCGCGAGCCGTCGCCGCCCGCGATGGTGCTGGCGCCGTAGGGGCTGTTGCCCATCACCTCGTCCACGCCCATCTGGCCCTGGAAGCTGTAGGGCAACCCGACGATCACCAGGCCGAGGTGCAGAAGCACGATGTGGGTGCTGAGGATGGTGCTCTCCTGCCCGCCATGCTGCGTTGCGGAGGAGGAGAAGGCGGCACCCACCTTGCCGACCAGCGCCCCCTTCGCCCACAGGGCGCCCGTCTGGTCGAGGAAATTCTTCATCTGGCCCGGCATGTTGCCGTAGCGGGTCGGCACGCCCAGAACGATGGCGTCGTAGTCGGCGAGTTCGTTCGGCGTGGCGATGGGAATGTCCGGCTCGTCCTTGAAGTGGGCCTTCCGCCGCACCTCTTCGGGGACCAGCTCCGGCACGCGCTTGATCGTCACCTCGGTTCCCGCGACGGAGCGGGCGCCTTCCGCCACCGCCTGCGCCATGGCGGAGATGTGACCGTAGCTGCTGTAGTAGAGCACCAGGACTTTTGCCATGTCTCGACTCCCCTCGCTGTGGTTGTGGCCGCGCCTCCGGTGGCGGCGGTGCCCTACAGAGATAGCGCGTTGCCGCCCGCCAGCAAATCCAGGGCGCTGGAACTTCATTGTTCCGGGGTGTAGAACAATGCCATGGACCGCCTCGACGACATGATGGCCTTTATCAAGGTCGTGGACACCAAGAGCTTCACCACCGCGGCGGAGCGCCTGAACCTGTCCAAGTCCGTGGTTTCCCGCCGCATCGCGGAGCTGGAGAACCGGCTGGGCGCGCGGCTGCTGAACCGCACCACGCGCAAGCTCAGCCTGACCGAGGTCGGGCAGGCTTATTACGAGCGCTGCACCCGCATCATTGCCGATCTGGAGGAGGCGGAGCAGGCCGTTGCCGACCTCCATGCGGCCCCGCGCGGGCGGCTGCGGGTCAACGCGCCGGTGTCCTTCGGGCTGCTGCATCTGGCGAAAGCGGTGGCGGAGTTCCTGGAGCGCTATCCGTCCATCGAGATCGAGATGGACCTCAACGACCGCTACGTTGACCTGATCGACGAGGGTTACGATCTGGCGGTGCGCGTCGGGCGGCTGCGCGACAGCTCGCTGATCGCCAAGCGGCTGGCCCCCAACCGGCAGGTGGTCTGCGCCAGCCCGGCCTATCTGGAGAAGCACGGGACTCCTCAGACGCCGGATGAGCTATCCAACCACAACTGCCTGATCTACACCAACATTCCGACCGCGGAGCAGTGGCAGTTCCGCATCAACGACGCCATGCGGTCGGTCCGCGTGTCCGGCTCGCTGCGCACCAACAACGGCGACCTGCTGCGCGAGGCCGCCATCGCGGGTGCCGGCATCATCGTGCTGCCCACCTTCCTGTGCGGAGAGGCGCTGTCCAAGGGGCAGCTTCAGTGCCTGCTGCTGGACTATTACACGGCGGAATCGAACGTCTTCGCGGTCTATCCGCAGAACCGGCATCTGTCGCCGAAGGTCCGCGTCTTCGTGGATTTCCTGGCCGAGCGCTTCGGCCCGCGGCCTTATTGGGACTGCGCCCTGCTGAGCCTGAGGCCGTTCAAGACGGAGGCTTCTCCACTATAAAGAGCAGGCCCGGAACCCCCACGCCCTTCTCCCGGCGTGGGCAGCAGGGCTCCATCAGCAGCACCGACAGCCCCGCCGCCGCCGCGGTCTCCCGCAGGTAGGCTTCGGCGTGGGCGTAGCGCCGCGACGGGCCGAGCGCGTAGCCGCCGCCCGCCGCCTCGCCCTCCAGCCGCTCCACCGTCGCGGCGAAGCGGCCCGCCGGGCGCAGGGCCTTCGCGGCCCCCTCGAACAGGGCGGTGAGGTTGCCGAGATAGACCAGCACGTCGGCGGCGACCAGCAGGTCCCAGGACCCGGGCACCGCCTCCACCGCCGCGACCACGTTGCCGACCGACAATTCGTCGTACAGGTTGCGGGCGCGCGCCTTCTCGACCATGCGCGGGGCCAGATCGACCCCGGCGAGATGCGCGGCCAGCGGGCGGAACTCCACCCCGGCCAGCCCGGTCCCGCAGCCGAGATCCAGCACCCGAAGCCCCGCCACCGGCCCCAGCCGGTCCACCGCGTCGCGCAGCAGCCCCGGCGCGGAATAGCCCAGCTTGCCCACCAGATCCTGATCGAAGCGGTCGGCGTAGCGGTCGAACAGGGCGCGCACGTAGGCCGCCGACAAATCCTCGCCCGCGCCGCTTTCCAACGCCGCGATCAGCGCCGCGCAGCCGAGGCGTCCGTCCGAATCCAGCCCCTGGGCGCGGCGGAGCGCCGTCAGGGCCTTCTCCGGCTCCTGCAGGGCGATCCAGGCCCGTCCGATGGCGGCGTGCAGGCCGGCGTCCTCCGGGTCCCGGCGGGACAGCGGCTGGAGCAGTTCGACCGCGCCCAGCGCATCGCCGGTTTCCACCAGCAGGGCGGACAGCTCAAGCGCGGCCTCCCGGTCGCCGGAGCGCAGGGCCACGGCCTCGCGGTACTCCTCCAGCGCGGCGTCCCGCCGGCCCACCGCCGCCAGGGCACGGGCGAGGCCGAGCCGGGCCGCGGCGGAATCCGGACGCTCCGCCGCCAGGGCCTGCC
>NZ_JAUJFI010000130.1 GCF_030849505.1 Azospirillum isscasi
CATGCCGCCGGACAGCTCGCGCGGCCAGGCCCCGGCGAAGTCGGCGAGGCCGACCCGCGCCAGCGCCTCCGCCGTGCGGGCCTCCCGCTCGGCCTTCGGCAGGTGGCGGATGCCGAAGGCGACGTTGTCGCGAATGCGCAGCCAGGGCATCAGACGCGGCTCCTGGAAGACGAAGCCGATCTCGTCGCGCGGGGCCCGCACCGGCAGGCCGTTCAGCACGACCTCGCCCGCGGTCGGCGCCTCCAGCCCGGCGATCAGCCGCAGCAGCGTGCTCTTGCCGCAGCCGGAACCGCCGACGACGCCGAGGATCTCCCCCGGCGCCACCTCCAGCCCGATGCGCTCCAGCGCCAGGTGGCCGTTGGGGTAGCGCTTGCTCAATCCGTCGATGCGCAGCATCGGTTCAGCCCTCCGGCTTGAAGGAATCCTGCCAGCGCAGGAGCGGGCGGGACAGGGCGGCCAACAGCCCGTCGGTCAGCTTGCCCAGCACCGCGAAGGCGACGATGGAGGCGAGGATGGTCGCCGGCTGGCCGGTCATCTGCCCATCGGTCAGCAGGAAACCCAGCCCCTCGCTGGCCCCCATGAACTCCGCCGCCACCACGAACATCCAGCCGAGCCCCAGCCCGGCGCGCAGCGCCAGCACATAGGCCGGCAGCGTCGCCGGCAGCAGGATGCGCCACACCAGCGCCGGCCCCGACAGGCGGAAGATGCGCCCGACCTCCACCAGCTTGCGGTCCACGTCCAGGATGGCCCCGGACAGGGCCAGATAGATGGGGAAGAAGACGCCGACCGCGATCAGGATGACCTTCGAGGTCTCGAAGATGCCGAACCACAGGATGAACAGCGGCACCCAGGCGATCGACGGGATGGAGCGCAGCGCCTGCAGGGTGGGGTCGAGCAGGCGGCGCGCCCAGGTCAGATAGCCGGTGAGCGCTCCCAGCACCGTCCCCGCCAGCACCCCGAACAGGAAGCCCAGCCCGACCCGCCCCAGCGTCGCCAGCACATGGACGGTCAGATCGCCGGACCGCCACAGGCCCCACAGCGTGGACAGGATGCGGCTGGGCGGCGGCAGCAGGCGCCCGTTGCCCCAGCCCCGGGCCACCGCCAGCTCCCAGCCGAGCGCCAGGGCGAGCGGGACGATCAATCCCGCCAGCCAATCCACCCAGAGGCGGCGGGGCGCCGGCCCGGGCGGTTCCGGAAGGGCGCCGGACACGGCGTCCTGCCGGTCCAGCGCCGGGTCGATGACGGCCACGGAACCGCCCCCTTACTGCGTCAGCGCCTTGGAGAAGGACGGGTCGATCAGCGCCGCGACCGCCCCCTTCACGTCCACCTCGGCGCCCAGCACGCCGCTTTCCTGAAGGGCGAGACCGGCCTGGAGGATGGTGTCGGCCTGCTCCGCGCCGATGGCGCTGTGGCTGAGGTCGGTGCGCTCCAACTGGCGGGCGGCGACCGGCTCCGACAGCTTGGCGGCGGTGGCGATGGTCGTCTTCAGCTCCGCCGGGTTGGCGAGCGCGTGGGCGCGGGCCTTCTCGTAGGCGCGGAGCACGCGGGCGACCAGTTCCGGCTGCTGCCGGGCGAATTCCTCCCGCACGTTCAACACGCCCCAGCTGTTGGCGGCGGCGTTGCGGTAGAACAGCCTGGCGCCGTTGTCGATCTCCGCCTGGGCCATCAGCGGGTCCAGCCCCGCCCAGGCGTCCACGTCGCCCTTCTCCAGAGCCAGCCGGCCGTCCTGGTGTTGGAGCAGGACCAGCTTGATGTCCTTGTCGGTCAGTGTGTGCTGGGCGAGCGTGCGGACGAGGAAGATGTGCGGATCGGTGCCGCGGGTGACGGCGACGCGCTTGCCCTTCAGATCCTCGACTTTCGTGATGGCGCTGTTCGGGCCGGTGACCAGCGCGGTCCATTCCGGCTTGGAATAGACGTAGACCGACTTGATCGGGTTGCCGTTGATCCGCGCGATCAGCGCCGCCGCCCCGGCGGTCGAGCCGAAATCCAGGCTGCCGGCGTTCAGGAACTCCAGCGCCTTGTTGGAGCCGAGGCTGAGCACCCAGCGCACGGCGATCCCGTCCTTTTTCAACTCCTCCTCCAGCCAGCCCTTCTCCTTCAGCACGAGGCTGACCGGGTTGTAATAGGCGTAGTCGAGGCGGATTTCCGTCACCGTGTCGGCGGCGCGGGCGGCGCCCGGCAGGATGGTGGACAGGGCGGCGGCGAACAGGGCACCGAGCACGGCGCGGCGCGGGAACAGGCTCTTCACGGTCGAATTTCTCCCTGGTGGTCTGATGTTGTTATGAGACATCCGCTCAGGGACCGACCGGGCGGTCGCCCAGAACGGTGGCGCGGTGCATGAGGCGGCTGTGCGGCAGATAGTCGTTCACCGCGTAATGCTGGGTGGAGCGGTTGTCCCACAGCACGAGGTCGTCCGCCTTCCACTGCCAGCGCACGGTGAATTCCGGGCGGCTGATGTGGTCGAACAGCAGGTCGAGGATGGCCGCACTCTCGCGGTCGCTCAGCCCGACGATGCGTGACGTGAAATTCTCGTTCACGAACAGCGCCTTGGCTCCACTGACCGGATGGACGCGGACGACCGGGTGGATCACCGGCGGGTGGCGGTCGCGGGCGGCGCGCCAGCGGGCGTGCGTCTCCGGATCGCCGCTGTGCCGCCATTCGGGGAAGGACTTGGTGAAGTCGTGCAGCGCGCTCAGCGGGTCGAGCAGGCGGCGCAGCGGCTCCGACAGGCCGTTGTAGGCGGCGATGTTGCTGGCCCACACGGTGTCGCCGCCGCTGGGAGGGATCCGCTTGCCCGACAGCGCCACGATGGCCGGCGGCGTCTCGATGCAGGTCACGTCGGTGTGCCAGACGTCGTTGTCGGTCACGTTGTGCGGCCCGGTGTCGAGCACCATGATCTCCGGCTGCTCGGGCACGTTGGGATAGACGGGGTGGACGTGCAGGCTGCCGAAGCGGGCGGCGAAGGCGTGCTGGGCCGTGGGCGTCAGGGGCTGATTTTCGAAGAACAGCACCTGATGGGCGACCAGCGCACGTTCCAGCGCGGCGGCCTCCGCGTCGCTCAGCGGGCGGGTGAGATCCAGCCCCGCCACCCGCGCGCCGATGGCCGGGCTGACGGGGGTGATGGACAGGCTGGGCAGAGAGATGTCGGGCATGGCGTTTCCCTGGGTGACGGGGATGAATGGGAAGGGTCAGGCGTCGGCACGGTCGGGCGGCACCGGGTCCACCGCCGGCAGGCGGGCCAGCGCCTTCAGCGTGTCCTCGGCGACCCCGAAATTGCGGACGTAGGAGGTGGCGGCGTTGCGGTGGGGCTGGAAATCCCAGGGCGTGTGGCGCCCGGTCAGCAGCACCTTGTGGACGAACAGGCGGCGGTTCTGGCTCTCGACCACGGCGCGCCGCAGGGCCGCGGCGTCCCAGCGCCCGGCGACGGTCCCGGCCAGTGCGGATTCCACCGCGGCCAGGGCGGGATCGCCGGCCCGGTTGACCAACTCCTGCGGGTCGGCCTCCAGGTCGTAGAGCTGCGCCGGGTCGTCGCCGCAGACGACGTATTTGTAACGGCCCCGCCGCACCATGAAGGCGGGCTCCAGCGCGCCTTCCCCGAGATATTCGGCGAAGACGCTGCGGTTTCCCCCCGCGTCCGTTCCCTCCAGCAGGGGCAGCAGGCTGCTTCCGTCGAGCGGGTCCACCGGCGGCGGCGCGCGGTCGCCGAACAGGTCGAGCAGGGTGGGGAAGAGATCGACGTGCGACACCGGGGCGGCCACCCGGCCCGGCGCCCAGCGCCCCGGTGCGTGGACCAGCAGCGGCACGCGGGACGACCATTCGAAGAAGGTCATCTTGTACCACATGCCCCGCTCGCCCAGCATTTCGCCATGGTCGCCGGTGAAGACGACGATGGTGTCCCCGGCCAGCCCGGCGCGCTCCAGCGCCGTCAGCAGGCGCCCGACCAGCTCGTCCACATAGCTGATGGAGCCGTAATAGGCGTGGCGCGCGGTGCGCACCCGCTCCTCCGTCAGGTCGTAGCGGTGCAGCCCGTCCATGACGTGGAGGCGCCGGCTGTGCGGGTCTTGCCGCTCCGGCGGGATGGGCGGCACCGAGGGCAGGTCGATCTCGGCGTGATCGTAGAGGTCCCAGTGCTCCGGCAGGCAGTTGAAGGGGTCGTGCGGGTGGGTGAAGGACACCGCCAGGAAGAAGGGCGCCCTGTCCGCCGTGTTAGCCGCGGTGCGGCCGTAGTCGTAGATCTTCTGCACCGCCTGATGGGCGGTCTCCTCGTCGAAGTCGATCTGGAGACTGCGGTGGCAGGGTCCGGCCTCGACCACGCTCGCCATGTGATGGGACCAGCCGTAGGCCAGCGCCCCGTTCCCCCAGTCCGGCGTCCAGCCGAAATCGGCGGGATAGACGTCGGTGGTCAGCCGCTCCTCGAAGCCGTGGAGCTGGTCGGCGCCGACGAAATGCATCTTGCCGGACAGGCAGGTCCGGTAACCCGCGGCGCGGGCGTGATGCACGAAGGTCGGCACGGAGGAAGCGAACTCCGCCGCGTTGTCGAAGGCGCCGATGGCCGAAGGCAGGCGCCCCGACAGCAGCGAGAAGCGCGACGGCGCGCAAAGCGGGTAGTTGCAGTAGGCGTTTTCGAAGACCACCCCTTCCGCGGCCAGCCGCGACAGGTTCGGCGTCCTGACGACCGGGTGACCGTGGAAGGGCAGGGCGGGGGCCGCCATCTGGTCGGCCATGATGAACAGGATGTTGGGGGACCGGGACACGGTGAGGCAACTCCGAACTCTGAAAGGCGTCAGGTCTTGCCCTTCCAGGGCACCAGCCAGGATTCCAGCAGGCGCATCCCGTAGGAGAAGGCGAAGGCCCAGGCGGCGATGATGCCGATGCCGACGAACACCACGTCGGTGGCCAGGAAATGCGAGGCGGACATGATCATGAAGCCGATGCCGCGCGTCGCCGCGATCAGCTCGGCGGCGACCAGCGTGCTCCACCCCACCCCGATGGCGATGCGCAGGCTGGTCAGGATTTCCGGCAACGCACTGGGCAGCACGATGGAGCGGAAGAGCTGCCAGCGCGTCGCCCCCAGCGACAGGGCGGCGTTGACCCGCTCGATGGGCAGCGACCGCAAGCCGGCCTGGGCCGACAGGCAGATCGGGGCGAACATCGCCAGGGTCAGCAGGGCGATCTTCGAGACTTCCCCGATGCCCAGCCAGATGATCATCAGCGGCAGGTAGGCGAGCGGCGGCAGCGGCCAATAGAACTCGATGGGCGTGTCGAGGACGCCCTTGGCCCAGCGGTTCAGCCCCATCGCCAGCCCCAGCGGGATGCCCAGCGACGCCGCGATCAGCGCCGCGGCCAGGATGCGCAGCAGGCTGGCCGACACATGTTCCCACAGGGTGGCGCCGGCGTAGCCGTCCTCCAGGATGGACAGGAACTGGGCGGCGACCTCCCCCGGCGCCGGCAGGAACAGGGGCGGCACCAGCCGGTGCTGCGACACCAGGAACCAGACGGCGATCAGCAGGAGGCCGGTGACGGCGCTGATCGGGCCGGTGCGCGCACCGTCCAGCCCGAAGGGCCGCAGCGCGACGGTGCGGGGCCGGGCGGCGGGGTCCGTCAGGGGGGCGGCCAAGGATTCTGCGGTCGTGCGGGCCGCGTCGGTCATTGCAGCGTCTCCGCGCGGTGAACCGCCGTGTGGTGCGGGCGGTGGACGAGGTCGCGGATCCGGTTGTGCAGATCCCCGAACTCCGGATCGGACAGGATGGCGTGCACGTCCCGTTCGGCGGCGAAGCGCCGGACGAAATCGAGGTCGAAGCGGGCCACGATCCGTCCGGGGCGCGGCGACATCACCACCACCGTGGTGCCGAGGAACAGCGCCTCCTCGATGGAATGGGTGATGAAGAAGATGCGCTTGCCGGTGCGCGCCCAGACGTCGATCAGCAGCTCCTGCATCTGCTCCCGCGTCAGGCTGTCGAGCGCGCCGAACGGCTCGTCCATCAGCAGGATCTTCGGGTCGGTGGCCAGCGCGCGGGCGATGCCCACGCGCTGGCGCATGCCGCCGGACAGCTCGTGCGGGGCGGATTTGGCGAAGCCCTCCAGCCCGACGAGGCGCAGCAGCTCGGCGGCGCGGTCCCGCCGGTCCCGCGGGGGGAGGCCGGCGAAATCCAGGCCGAGCGCCACATTGTCCAGCACGCTCTTCCAGGGCAGCAGCGTGTCCTTCTGGAACACCACGCCGCGGTCGGCGCCGGGGCCCTCCACCGGCTGGCCGTCCAGCGTGATGCTGCCTTCCGACAGGGGAAGGAAGCCGGCGATGGCGTTCAGCAGCGTGGACTTGCCGCAGCCCGACGCGCCCAGCGCGACGACGATGCTGTTGGCGTCGATGTCCAGCGACGCGCGGTCGAGCGCGTGGATCACCCCGCCGTCACGGCCTGGAAAGAACACGCTGGCGTTCTGCACCCGGAGCATGGCGCACCTCCCGTCCGGTTGCGCTTCAGGGCAGGGCCTTGACGTGGTCCGCGGTGACGAAGCCGCCGTAGCTGGGCAGCACGGTGGAGACCTTCTTCTGCTCCTTCAGGAACTCGGCGGTTTCCTTCAGGATTTTGGCGGTGCCGCTGTTCTCCGCGCCGTCCAGCCAGTCCTTGGTGGCCTGCTGTTTGGCCGGGATCAGCGACAGGTTGTTCAGCGCCGCGGCCTGATCGGACGGCGTGCCGCCGAGAAGCCCGGCCAGCGCCTTGGCGTTCGCCGATTCCGGTCCCCAGGCGGCCTTGTCGTCGCGGAAGGAGACGCTGTAGCGCTCCACCACCCCGGCGAAATTCTTCAGGAAGGCCGGGTTCTCCTTGGCGAAGGCGGCGGTGGCGACCCAGGCGGTGAAGGTCGGGGCGCCGCGGTCGGCCACCTGCCGGGAGGTGAGAAGCACCTTGCCGGTCTTCTTCAGCTCGGTCAGCGCCGGGTCCCAAACGAAGGCGCCGTCCAGGTCGCCGCGGTTCCAGGCCGCGACGATGTCGGGCTGCGGGATGGCGAAGACCTGGGCGTCGCGCTCGCTCAGCGTCTCCTGCTTCAGCACGGCGAGGAGCTGGTAATGGTCGGTCGAGACCGGGGCGGCGGCCAGCTTCTTGCCCTTCAGGTCGGCGGGCTTCTCGATTCCGGAGCCGTTGCGGACCACCAGCGCCTCGTCCGTGCCGGAGGAGCTGGCGAGGTAGAAGGCCTTCACGTCCAGCCCGCGGCTGACCGCGGCGGCGAAGGGGCTGGAGCCGACATAGCCGACCTGCACGTCGCCCGAGGCGATGGCGGCGAAGATGTCGGCGCCGGAATTGAACTTGCGGAAGTCGATCTCCGTGCCGGTCGCCTTGGCGAAATCCCCGTTGGCGATGGCCACGGACGACGGCAGCGCGTCGGTCTGGTAGGCGACGACCACCTTGCCGGCGGCCTCGGCGGAGAAGGGCGCCAGGGTGGCCAGCGCCAGCAGGGCGATGGAAGGCAGGAACTGTTTCATGGTGGCTTATTTCCCCCGTCTGCGTCCGGCGGCGCGGTCATCCGCCGGCAGAGGAAAACTCTACATACAAAGAAGAGAAATGCGCAACCCCGAAGCGGGCTTTCTTGTGTATTATTTTTCCATAAAAGACAATAACATATTGTTCAATATGGACGCCATGACGCGGCGCCCGTAGGACGGCGCTTCACCGCGGGGTCATCGCTTTCGGCCTCTCACTGCACATGCAGCCACAGGCGCATGAGTTCGGAGATCGTGCGGATGTCGAGTTTGGACAGGATGTTCGCACGGTGCGTCTCCACTGTCCGGACGCCGATGCCGAGGCGGGTTGCGATGGTCTTGTTCGCGCAGCCCTCGACCATGAGTTCGGCGACGTCCCGTTCGCGCGGGCTGAGCAGGGCCAGCTTCGCCAGGGCCGCCGCCGCCGCGGAGCGGTCGCGGCGCTGATGGGCGTCGCGTTGCAGGGCCTCGTGGATGCGGCGCAGGAAGACGCCGTCGTCGAACGGCTTCTCCAGAAAATCAATGGCCCCGGCCCGGAAGGCGGTGACGGCGGCGCTCACCTCGCCGTGGGCGGTGATGATGATGACCGGAAGCCCGCAGCCGCGCCGCGACAGCTCCTCCTGAAGCTCCAGCCCGTCCATGAACGGCATGCGCAGGTCGGCGACCACGCAGCCCGGCTGGTCGGGGCTGTAGCGGTGCAGGAACTCCAGCGCGTTGACGAAGGTGCGCACGGGCAGGCTGGCCACCTCCACCAGGGCGGCGAGCGCGTCACGGACCGCCTCGTCGTCGTCGATGATGAAGACGGTGGGCTCGGCGATGGAAGGCTTATTGGCTTGGGTCATGGGACGACCGGAGATCCGAAGGCGCTGCGGGCAGAAAGACGTGGAAGACGGAACCGTCCGGGCCGGAGCGGTGCAGCCACAGCCGGCCGCCGTGGCTCTCGACGATCGAGCGGCAGATCGGCAGCCCGAGCCCCATGCCCGCCGGCTTGGTGGTCGCGAACGGCGAATACAGGTGGTCGACCATGCCCGCCGACACGCCGGGGCCGGTGTCCTCGACCTCGAAGGTCAGGCCGTCGGGAGGCGTGGCCCGGACGCGGAGGACGACCTCGCGCACGGGGCTGCCGGCGGCGGCGATGGCCTCGATGCTGTTGTGCACGATGTTGAGAAGGACCTGTTCGATCTGGATGCGGTCGCACAGCACGAAGGGGAGCGGCTCCACCATCTCGACCCGCAACTGGACCCTGTTGTAGGCCGCGTCCCCGCGCACCAGGGCCAGCGTTTCGCGGACGATCTCGGTGGCTGGCTCCGGCGCCAGTTGAAGCGACCCCTTGCTGAGGAAGGTGCGCAGGCCCCGGATGACCTCACCGGCCCGCTCCGCCTGGATCACCGCCTTGTCGATCAGCTCCTGGGCGCGGGGTGGCGTGTCGTTGCCTTCCATGACCCGCTGGGCGGCCCGCGCGTAGCTGATGGCGGCCAGAAGCGGCTGATTCAGCTCGTGGGCCAGCGCGGACGCCATCTCTCCGGTCACCGTGAGGCGGGCGATGTGGGCCAGCTCGGCCTGATGCTCGCGCAGCCGGATCTCGACCTCGCGGCGCTCGCTGACCAGGGCGCCGAGGAACAGGGCGGTGATGGCCAGCGCCAGCATCAGCGTCTGGTGATAGATAACCGCGTCCAGGGGAAACCCGATCGCCTGCAACCCGGCGATCAGGCCGCTCTGGATGGCGAGCGCCGCCGACACCGCGCCGGGCAGGCCATGCGACACCGCCACCCAGACGAGGGGCAGGAACAGGACGTAGAACAGGTTGAACTGACCGTCGCCGATGGTCAGGAAAACCAGCAGCAGGGCCGCGGCGATGGCCGCCGTCTGGCCGGCGGAGGGCGGCTTCGGCACGCTCCAGGCCGGTGTCTTGTCCGGGCGGTACAGGAGGAGGACGAAGGGCGTGACCACGGCGATGCCGATGGCGTCGCCCAGCCAGTACTGGAAGGCCAGCATCGGCAGGTCGGCGGCGGCGAGGACCCCGTCCAGGACGAACACGCCGACGAAGGCGGGCGCCACCACGGCGGCGCTCAGGAAGGTGACGCCGACCAGCCAGCCGACGTCGCGCACCCGGTTCAACGCCAGACCGATCGCCGCCCGGCGGCGCAGGACATGGGCGGCGGCCCCGTAGCCGGCGACGATGGCGAGGTTCGAGAGCAGCAGCGAGGACAGCGAGGCCGGATGCCCCCGCACCACCAGATCGGCCAGGATCAGCGTGGCATAAACCATCGGCACGCCGCGCACCCCGGTCCACAGCAGCAGGGCCATGTAAAGCCCGGCGGGCGGATTCCACGGGGTGATGTTGAGGCTCGGGCGCGGATGGATGAAGGTCAGCCAGTCGATGGGCAGATAGGCCGCCAGGAAGGCGAGGGACAGCAGCACCATGTCCCGGCCGGTCGGGATGGCCGGGAAGGGTGCTCCCGCGGCACGGCTGACGGACGGGAAGGGCATCTCAAGGCATTCTTTCGGGCTGCGCTCGCGGACAGGCCCTGGAATATAGGTCCACACGGCGCGTTCGCCTATTCCAAGTGAAGGGAGCCCGGCGGGGCCCCCTTCCTTGCGGCGCGTGGTTCAGCCGATGAAGAACGGCTGCGTGCCGTGCGCGGCGATGGCCTTCGACAGCCGCTCCAGCGCGTGGGCGTAGGCCGCCGTGCGCATCGTGATGCCCTTGGCCGAGCGCATGTCCCAGACCCGGCGGCCCTCGGTCTCCATGATCACGCGGAGGCGCTCGTGGATCTCGCCCAGGTTCCAGTAATAGCCCTGGCGGTTCTGCACCCACTCGAAGTAGGACACCGTCACGCCGCCGGCGTTCGCCAGGATGTCGGGCAGGACGATGGTCCCCGCCTCCTCCAGGATGCGGTCGGCGTCCGGGGTGACCGGGCCGTTGGCCAGTTCCAGGACGATGCGCGCCTTGATCAGGCCGGCGTTGCCCTTGTGGATCTGATCCTCCAGGGCCGCGGGAACCAGGATCTCGCAGCCGGTGCCCAGCAGTTCGTCGTCGCTGACCTTGCGGACGCCGTTTCCGGCGTAGGCGGTCACCGAGCCGCCACGCTCCTTGGCCGCCTGCACGGCCTGCGGGTCCAGGCCGTCCTCGCAGACGATGGCCCCGCGGGAATCGGAGATGCCGACGATGCGGTAGCCGTCCGCGTGCAGAAGGCGGGCGATGTGGAAGCCGGCGTTGCCGTAGCCCTGGACCACCACCCGCTTGGCCGACCCGGCCAGACCCAGATCCTCCTCCAGGTGCTTGATGAGGTAGTAGCCGCCGCGTGCCGTCGCGTCGTCCCGCCCGAGGGAGCCGCCGAGCGGCAGGGGCTTGCCGGTGATGACCGCCGGGCTCGGCTGGCGGACGATGGAGCTGTACTCGTCGGCCATCCAGCCCATGATCATCGAGTTCGTGTAGACGTCCGGCGCCGGGATGTCGCGGTCGGGTCCGATCATGCCGGCGAAGGCCTGCACGTAGGCGCGCGACAGGCGCTCCAGCTCCGACTTGGACAGGCTGTGCGGATCGACCTTCACAGCGCCCTTGCCGCCACCGTAGGGCAGGTTCATCACGGCGCACTTGAAGGTCATCCAGAACGCCAGGGTGGTCACCTCCTCCACGTTGGAGCTGGGATGGAAGCGGATGCCGCCCTTGGTCGGGCCGCGCGTGTCGTCGTAGCGGCAGCGCCACGCCGGGAAGGAGCGCCGCGACCCGTCGTCCATGCGGACGGACAGGCGGACGCTCAGCGTCTCCTTGGCGTATTTCAGCTTTTCGAGAACTTCGGAATCCACTTCGACGTGCTTCGCGGCTTCATCCAGGCGGCTCAGCGCCCCCGAAAGCAGTTCGTCCATCATCTTTTCCCTATGATTCCAGTCAGGAGCACCGAAGGTGGGCCGCATCTCCTTGCTGGAAGGGTCTGCTCACCGCCCCTAAGGCATGTGAGGGCATTTTCTACTGGGGAATAACCCGGATCGAAATATCCGTAATAATACGGAAATCGGATAACCCGCTGTAAAATATGAATAGTTTTTTTGAAAATCCCGGCCTGCCATGTATTCCGTAATAATACGGATGGCAGCGGACAATGAGCGTGGGCGAGACTTCGTTCCGGTTTGCACCACAACCGCCGCGCATGCGAGGACGCATCAATGACCGAGGGAACTGATCGGCCTCTGATCTGGATCGGGCGTACGGATTACGGTCGTTTGCTGCGCGCGATGGATCGGCTGTCGGCGCAGGCTCCGGACGTGTCGGCGTTCCTCTCCCGGGAGCTGGACCGCGCGATCGTCCGCCCGGAAGGCGATCTGCCGCGGACGATCGTCCGGATGGGCAGCCGGGTGCTGTTCCGCCGCAGCGACGGCATGCCGTTCGAATGGGGCGAGCTGGTGTACCCGGACCGCTCGCCCGGCGAGGGCCAGATCACCGTCGCGTCGCCACTCGGGGTGGCCTTGCTCGGCCTCCGGGAAGGAGCGCGCATGCCCTACAGCGATGCGGACGGAACGACGCGCTGGCTGGCCGTCGAGCGCGTCCTGCCGGCCTGATCCTGCCCGGTCCGGGCCGCCCTCCCTTTACGCCCAGGCCCGGCTGTCCCCGACCACCACCGCGAAGCGGTCGGCCAGGGCGGCCAGGCTGGCGCGGTGCAGCGCGTCGGCGGGGATGACGCCGCCGGCCCCGTCCGGCAGGTCGCGGGTGGCGCTGGCCGCGCCCACCACCGTGGTCCGCCAGCCGAGGTCGAGCGCGGCGCGCACCGTGCTGCTGACGCACATGTGGGTCTGGAAGCCGGCCACGATCAGCTCCCTGCGCCCGGCGGCGCGGATCCTGGCGTCCAGATCCGTGCCGGCGAAGGCGTTGGGCAGGTGCTTCACCACCATCGTCTCCCCGTCCAGCGGGGCCAGCGGGGCGACGATGCCCGACAGCGGGCCGTCCGGGTCGAACAGGGCGCCGCCCGGCTTGCCGTGGTGGACGATGTGGAAGACCGGGACGCCGGCCTCGCGCGCCAACCCCAGCAAACGGGCGGCCTCGGCCACCGCGGCCTCCATCCCGGCCAGGGGCAGGGCGCCTTCGGTGTATTCGCGCTGGGCGTCGATCAGCACCAGCGCCGCGGACGCGAGGGGGCTGGGCGTGGCGGGGGCGCCGGCGAGGGCGAGCAGGGTCTTCGGGGTGGCGCTCATGGCGGTTGCGGCTCCGGGACAGGGAAAGTCTTCGGGACGCAGTGTGCCCTGTGTGTTTTTGGCCGGGCATCCGATAGATTCGCGCAATGACTGTTCATAAACAGACAGCTCCCCTGAACTGGGACGATCTGCGGATCTTTCTGGAGCTGGCGCGGACCGGCAGCCTGTCGGCGGCGGCGCGCGTGCTGCGGATCAGCCACGCGACGGTCGGGCGCCGGGTCGCTGCGCTGGAGGAGGGGCTGGGCCGGACTTTCGCCCAGAGGCGATGGAGATCAGGCGACCTTCCGGGAGGTTGGCATGCCGAGGCTGGTCATGCGATTGATGACGGCGCAGGCGGCCTTGGCTTCGGCTTTTTGTGCGGGCAGAGTGCGAGCGCGCAGGCTGCGTCCGATCAAAACCTTGTACCGGAGCATCGCTACCTCGACCAACGATCTCCTGCCGTATTGGACGGCTCGCTGCCAGCCCAGCCAACCACGCTCCTTGATCGTCTGGATGTGGTGGTCGCGCCGGGTGGGCGCGCTCTTGGCGGTGTCGCTCACCACCGCGGTCGCGCGCGGCGGGATGATCACCTCGGCGTCCGGCGCACGCTCGGCGACAGCACGATAGACCGGCTCGCCGTCGTAGGCGCCGTCCGCCAGGACGGCGCCGATCGGGCCCGTGACCTGGTCAAGCAACGGACCGACCAGCGAGGCGTCTCCCTCCTCGTTGCCCGTCAACGCCGAGGCGAGGATCTCGCCGGTGGCGGGATCGACGGCCAGGTGCAGCTTGCGCCAGCATCGGCGCGCTGTGCCGCCGTGCTTTTCCAGGTGCCCCTCGCCCCGGCCGAACACCTTCAGCCCGGTGGAATCGATGACCACGGTGACCGGCCCGTCCGTCCTGGCGAGCGCCGACGCGACGGCCAGATCGGCGCTACGCCGGGAAAACGTCGTATGATCGGGAACCGGCAGGTCCAGGCCGAGCAGGCGCATGAGCGAGCCCAGCAAACCCCCGGTCTGGCGCCACGGCCGACCGAACGCCAGGCGCAGCATCAGCCCGGTCTCGATGGCGATGTCTGAGTAGCGCGCTGGCCGGCCACCCCGTCCCGTGGCGGGCGGCGTCCACGCGGCGATCGCCTCCGGCGTCACCCAGATCGTCAGGTCGCCCCGCCGGCGCCGCGCCGCATCGTAGGCCGCCCAGTTCTCCACACGGTACCGGGCCTTCGGGATCTTGTGGCGGCGCGGCTCGTTGGCCTTGTGGGGCATCGGGGTCTCGGCTTCAGCGGGCCGCTTCTATACCCGCTCGCCCTCCCGACCGCCACCAGCCCGGCCTTTTTGCACCAACGTCGGCCTTTACCGAATATTTCACCAATCCGCGCTATCTGAAACTGGTCGATCAGCGCTTCGGCGCGGACACCAGCCGCCACATCCGGCAGATGACCGGCACACGCTGCACCGGAATCTTCTGGAGGAGGCGGAAGCCGGCGCACGGGAAGGGACCATCGGTGAAGCCTGAGGACACCCTGGCGGGCATTGACATCGCCATCCTGGCCGGCGGCCTCGGCACCCGGCTGTCCGCGCGGTGCTGAGCGAGATGGGCGTGACCGAAGGGCTGGAGATCCACCACGATGGCGACCTGCCCGCGCGGTCGGGGCTGGGGTCGAGTTCCTCCTTCACGGTCGGGCTTCTGAACGCCCTGCACGCCTTCCGCGGCCAAATGGCGAGCAAGGGCCAGTTGGCCGGTGAGGCGATCCGCATCGAGCAAGAGGTGATCGGCGAGGCGGTCGGCTCGCAGGATCAGATGTGGGCGGCCTACGGGGGGCTAAACCGGATCGACTTCAACATGGATGGCTCCATCGACGTCACGCCGCTGGTCATGGACCACGAGCGCCGGGAGCGCCTGCAAAGCCACCTCGTCCTGTATTTCACCGGCCTGTCGCGCTACGCCCCGGACATCGAGCAGGAGAAGATCGCCAACCTCGGCAAGCACAAGGTGGAACTCCGCGCGATGCGTACGCTGGTCGACGAGGCGGAGTCCATCAACGGCAACCCGCAGCGAGACCTGAACGATCTCGACCGGCTGCTGCACGAAGGCTGGATGCTGAAGCGCGCGCTGTCGCCCAACGTGTCCAGCGCCATGATCGACACACTCTACGAAACCGCCCTCGGCGCCGGTGCCCTGGGCGGAAAGCTGCTGGGCGGCGGCTTCCTGCTGCTGTTCGTGCCACCGGAGCGGCAGGTGGCGTTGCGGGAACGCTTGAAGGACCTGACCGCGGTGAAATTCCGCTTTGACAATGGCGGCAGCAAGGTCGTGGTCTACCAGCCCGACGACTTCGGTTTGCGAGCAAAAGAGAGACTGTAGGCTTTGCGTGAAGATCCAAGCCGGACGGCTATGCTTTGAACACTGTGGGATGGATGGAATGCTGTTCAACATCGTCATATATAACCATGGTTTGAAACGCGAATTTTCTTACTTGTTGGAGCCACTGATTGATCCGCTTTGTCGCGCAATCGGCAAGGCTGGGCACGATGTGCTCATCAGTTTCGATCAATTTCATTGCGGTGCGATTAATTTGCTTGTTGAGCATTTCGTTACTCATAGAAGTATTTTGGAGGATATCGTAAAGGCGAAAAATGCCGGCGCCAAGATTGGTGTTCTGGCGACGGAATTGATCATCGATGGCGAAATTCCATACGCCAAAGGTGGTATCAGTTGTCTGGATAGAAAAGGAAATGCCATTATTGAAGAAGATTTCGACAATTATATTTATAATAGAATCATTGGGTTCTCTAAGGTTCTGCAGCATGCGGATTTTGCATGGTCCTTGTTTGAACGAACGATGCCGTTCTGCCGGAAATTCTGCAAGAACGTGCAGAGCCTGCAATACGGATATCAAGAGCCATTCCGGCCGGTGGCGAACATTGAAAAAGATATTGATGTCTTGTTTTTTGGAGGCGCAACCAGTTACCGAAAGACGGTGCTGCAGAGCATAGCGGAACAGGGCATTGGGGTCCTTGCCGTTGGCGGGGGGTTTCCTACGGGACGCATGCCCGACATTCTCCTGGACTCGCTGATCGATCGCAGCCGGATCATAGTCAATCTCACGCTCAACGGTCCTCCCTCGGGAGACGATTCAATCGATTCGCGCATCGTCTCCCACACCAGGGTGTCGACGCTGCTCAGTCGGGGCGCCTGTGTCATCAGCGAAGAGGTTCCGTTCGACAATCCATACTGGCCCTACCTGATCAATGTGGAACCTTCGCTGATCCCAATTCGCTGTAAGCAATTGCTGAAGTCCGGAAAATCGCAGGCCATCGTCCGTCGCAATGCGGAACGGTTCAAGACGGAAATGGATGCGGGAGCGATCATGGTGCGCGTGATCCGGGATACCTTTCATCCGGCAGCGACGCATCGTCCGGCGTGAGCCGGCCTTACCCGCCATTCTGCAAACGCTGGGCGCACCAGCGCCGCCAAACGGCGCGGAACAGGCGCTCCATTTGACGGGCCATCCGTTGGCCGTTGCACAGCGGCGAAGCGACGATGCGCCCACGCAGCTCCGTCCGCAACGCAGTCAGGCGCTGCGCGTCCTCCGCCAGCCGGACGGCGATCTCCACATACTCGTCGGCGTCCGATGCTATCCAGTCGGTGATACCGCCGCGCTTAAGCATTGACACATGGGAGCCACGGATAGCTGGTGAGGGAGCGTAGGCGCTCCGGTGTGGCGG
>NZ_JAUJFI010000131.1 GCF_030849505.1 Azospirillum isscasi
CTCAGCCCGCCGCGGCTGCTCTTCGCCACGCCGCGTCCGGCGGGCGCGCTGCCGCTGCCGCTGCGCCATGGCCGGCACCCCGCGGGGGCGGGGGAGATCGTGCAGCGCCTGCCCGCGGGGGCGCGTGGGCTGGTGGGGATCGACCTGCATCTGGACCGCGCGCCGAAGGGCAGCGGGGTCCTCGCCGCCGCCCTGACCGCGGTGGAGACGGGGGAAACCGTCGCCGAATGGCGGCTGTCCTTCGGCGACCTGCGGTCCGGCTGGCTGCCGCTGCGTCTGCCCGCCGCCTGCACGCGGATGGACCGCATCCTGGACCTGCGCATCGCCGCCACCGGGGTGGTGACGGAGGCGCCGCGCCTGTCGCTGGCCCCGGCGGGGCTTTTGGACGAATACGCCGCCGCGCCGCCGGCCCGCGCCGGCGGTCAGCCGGCCATGCTGGCGCTGCGGCTGTGGGGCGGCCTGCCGGGGCTGGAATACGGCCCGGCGGCGCATCTGGCGTCCCAACCGGCGCCCGCCCGCATGGTCTGGCCGCTGACCGAGCCGGTGCTGGCGCAGGTGCGCAAGGGCCGCGAGTTCGACGCGACCTTCCCCTGGTTCGGCCTGCTGCGCGGCGGGCGCATCCTGCTCCACCCGCTCCACGGCGTCGTCACGGCGGCCCACATCCCGCTGGACGAGGTGCCGGGCGCCGTGGCCGTGCGGGCGCGGGCGGTGATCGACGATCCGCGCTGCCGCACCCCCATCGCCTGCAAGCTGGTGGTCGCCCCGCCGTCGGTGACGGTGGACGAGGCGGAGCGGGAGGACGGCGTCCTCGCCTCCAGCGGCTGGGTGGTGCTGGACGAGCCGCGCCGCCCGCTCGACCTGTCGGCGACCCTGGCGGCGCCCTGGTCGGGCCCGATGGCGCTTCACCTCTTCACCGACATCCCGGATCGCGGCCACGGCCTGTACGGGCGCACCGTCTTTTCCGATTTCGAACTGGAGATCGACTCCCGCACCGCCTGGGCCAGCCCGCCCGTCCTGCCGGTGGCGGACGGCATCGCCGCCGCGCCGTGACGGGGCTATGACTTGCGGCAGTGCACCAAACCATTGGTGCACTGCGGGGCAAGCTATTGGTAATAAACTGTTCGTTAGGGTAAAGGAGGTGTTGCTTCGAGCCTGAGGGGGTAGAACGGCCATGTCGATCGCGTCCAGGACGCCGGACCGATCCGGCTTCACGCGCCGTTTCCTGAACCTTGCCGGGGGCTTCTGGTCCGACCGGCGGAACTGGAAGGTGTGGGTCCTGGCGGGGGTGCTGGGGCTGCTGACGGTCGGGCAGGTGGTGGTGCCCATCCTGCTGAACCTGTGGAGCCAGCATCTCTTCGACGCGCTGGAACAGCGCTCGATGGACCGCTTCATGCTGATGATCGCGGCGGCGGGCGGGATCATCCTGTTCAACATCGCCAACACCATCCTGCATCTGCGGGTGAAGCGCCGCCTGCAACTGGGCTGGCGCACATGGCTGACGCAGAAGCTGCTGGGCGACTGGCTGACGCGCGGGCGGCAGCATCAGGTGACGTACCTGCCCGGCGACCACGACAACCCGGACGGGCGCATCGCCGAGGACATCCGCATCGCGACGGAGGCGGCGATCGACCTCGCCCTGTCGCTGTCCTACTGCGCGCTTCTGCTGATCAGCTTCACCAACATCCTGTGGCGGCTGTCCGGTTCGCCGGAGGTGACGCTGGGCGGGACGACCTTCCATGTGCCGGGCTATCTGCTCTACATCGCGCTGGTCTATGCCGCCGTCGGGACGAGCATCGCCCTGCTGATGGGCAAGCCGCTGGTCCGGGCGGTGAACCGCCGCCAAGGGCACGAGGCGTCCTTCCGCTTCGGCCTCGCCCGCGTGCGGGAGAACGCGCAGGCGGTCGCCCTGCTGCACGGGGAGTCGGGGGAGCGCGACCGGCTGGGCGTGCTGTTCGGCGGGGTGCAGCGCGGCTGGAACGGCCAGACGCACGCGCTGTCCAACATGATGATCTTCAGCGCCGCCTATTCGGTGCTGTCCGCGGTCTTCCCGATCCTGGTCGCCTCGCCCAGCTACATCGCCGGGGCCATCTCGCTGGGCGTGCTGATGCAGACGGCGCAGGCGTTCCAGCAGACGGTGGGCGCCCTGTCCTGGCCCATCGACAATCTCGCCCGCGCGGCGGAGTGGAAGGCGTCGGTGGAGCGCGTGCTCGGCCTGCACGAGGCGCTCCAGCGCCTGGACCGCGAGATCGGCGGGGAAGGGACGGAGCGCATCGCGGTGGAGCGCAGCGACGACGGGCGCGGCCTCAGCTTCCTTGGCCTGTCCATCGCCGAACCGGACGGGCGCCGCGCGGTGGAGCCGTTCGACCTGGAGATCCGCCCCGGCGAGCGCGTGCTGATCGTCGGCGACGCGGCGGCGGCGGTGCGGCTGTTCCGGGCGGTGGCGCGGGTCTGGCCCTGGGGCGGGGGGCGCATCGTCCTGCCGGCCGACACGCGGGTCTTCTTCATGGCGGAACGCCCCTATCTGCCGCACGACACGCTGCGTTCCGCTCTCAGCTACCCGATCGGGCCGCAAACCGTGAGCGACGCGGCGGCGGCGGCGGCGCTGGAGCGGGTCGGTCTCGGGCGCCTGCTGCCGTGCCTGGACGAATCCGACAGTTGGGACGAGGTTCTGGCGGTGTCGGAGCAGCAGTTGCTGGGCTTCGCCCGCCTGCTGATCCGCCGCCCGGACTGGATCTTCCTGGAGGACGCGACCGACAGTCTGGACCCGCGGACGGAGGAGGCCATGCTGCGCCTGATCGACACGGAGTTCCCCCAGGCCACCCTGATCACCATCGGCAGCCACACCGGGCTGGAGGCCCATCACCGGCGCAAGCTGGTGCTGGAGCGCGTCGACGGCACGGTCCGCCTGCGCGAAGAACTCTGCGGGGGCCGGGACCGGAAGATCGCGGCGGCTGGGGAATAGTAAGGGCGGGGCCTCACCCCGGTGCGGATGCCGCGGCCTGGAGACGGCGCACCAGACCGGTCAGGGCGGCGCGCCGCTCCTCCTCCGACCGGCCTTCGGCCAGCGTCTCCTCGTGGACGCGCGCGGTCAGGGCGGCCATCCGGTCCGTGAAGCCGGCGCGATGCTTCTCGTCGAAGAAGGGCAGGAAGACGTCGGACGCGCCGAGCCGGCGCGCCAGTTCCTCGATCGGCAGGACGCCGACCGGGCCGCTCCGGCGTTCGGCATCCGCGAATCCCTGGATCAGCGCGATCTGGTCGAGGAAATAGGCCATGCTGCGCCGCCGCTGCCAGTGGAGCAGGGCGGTGGCCGTGCGCTCCAGAATCTCAAGAACGGCGCGGTCCGGGCGCAGCACGATCAGCCCGTTGCTGATGGTGTTGTAGAGATAGTCCAGGCTGTCCGGCCGGTGGATGAGCATCGCCCCTTCCTCCGGCGCCATGGCGTCCAGGAGGCGCCGCGGGTCGATCGGCAGGAGGGCGTCGATGTCGATCATCACCAGTGGCGGGCGCCCGTAAAGGTCCAGCACGTCGAGCGCCCGCATCAGGCGCAGGCAGGTGTAGAGGGTGCGTCGGCCCGCCGGATCGAGATCCGGCGGCGTCCGCTCGGTGCTGACGGTCAGGCGGCAGCGCCGCAGCGGCTTGCGCAGGCCGGCGACCACCGCCGCGAGGTCCGGGCCGGGGTCGGCGACGTGGATGTGCACCCGCTGTCCCTCGCCGCAGAAGGCGTCCACCGTCAGCAGCAGGGGGGCCGCGAACAGCCGCAGATAGCCGTCGTCGCAGGCTGCGAACAGCAGCGGTCCCACGCCTTCGGCGGGCGGTTCCGACCGGAAGCCGGCCCGGTAGGCCGCGACCTCGTCCGGCGGAACGGAGCGGCAGATGGCGTCGAATCCGTCGCCGTCGGTGACGTGGCGCAGGAAGGGCAGGGCGGGGATCAGGCTTTCCAGCAGGGTCCGCCCCGCCGTCTCGCCCCCCGGCGTCCGCAGCAGCAGCGAACCGCGCAGGAAGTCGATCCAGGGCAGCAGTTCCCGGTTCTCAACCGCCGCCGCCTGCCGGAAGCGGTCCAGTGCCTGTTCCGCCGCGTCCGGGCGCCCCGCCGCGATCCGCTCGTTCGCCACATGCATGGCGATGTAGACGGGGGCCTTCCAGAACAGATGCTTCGCCCGCGCCGCGGCCATCAGCCCGTGGGCATGGGCGGCGAGGGCCGTGAGACGGTCCCCGCGCGCGTCGAGGAGGGCGGCGTTCTCCCAGGCCGTGTGGTCCGTGGGCCGCAGCGCCGCCGTCTCCTTGTAGGCCGCCGCGGCGCGGTCCGCGTCGCCCGCCGCCTGCGCCGCCTCGGCCAGATGGAAGCGGTCCTGCGCGTCGCGCGGGCGCAGCCGGACCACCCGCGCGAGGACGGCGGCGGCGCGGTGCGCCCGTCCCGTGGCGAGCAGGGCCAGCCCCAGCCCGGACAGCACCCCCGGTTCCGCCGGATCGAGCGCCGCCGCAGCCTGGAAGGCGGGGACGGCGGCAACGGCATCGCCGGCCTTTTGGAGGGTCGATCCGAGATTGTAGGCCGCGAAGGCGGCGGCGGGGCGGAGCCGGAAGGCCCGGCGGTAGGCCGTCAGGATGGCCGCCGGATGGGCGGAGTCCGTTGCCGCGAGTTCAGCCGCCGTATGGGCGGTCCCTTCCTGCGCGGCGCCGTCCCCCGGATCGAAGATCAGGGCCTTGCGGTAGCTGGCCAGCGCGTCGGCGTGGCGTCCGCGGGCCCGCTGCACGCCCCCCAGCGCGGCGAGCGGCCCCGGCCCCGGAGCCAGGGCGATGGCGTTCCGCAAGGCCGTTTCCGCCTCCTCGAAGCGCTCCAGCGCCTTCAGGGCGAGCGCGAGGTTGGAGTGATAGGCGGCGACGGTGCCGCGGCGGGCGATGGCGTCGGCGATCAGGGACGCCCCCTCCGCCGGGTCGCCGGCCTGGCTCCGCAGCACGCCCAGCAGGTGCAGAACGTCGGGATGGCCGGGCTGCCGCTCCAACAGGGTGCGGTAGAGCGGCTCGGCTCCGGCGAGGTTGCCGGCGCGGTGCAGCGCCACGGCGTTCGCGAAAAGCGCTTCGGGCGGCAAGGGCGCGGTCATGGGGAAGCGTTCCGCGAACTGGTGGGCGACGGCCCTTTCTATCGCAGAGGCTTCGTTGCGCTCAACAACGACCACCGAAAGTCCATGCGCGGGATTGCCTTTCCCGCCCCGAAAGAGTTTTCTGAGGAGCGGCGCAGGAGCAAGGGCAGCAAGCATGCAGGATCTTTCCACGAGCTTCCGGCAGGCGGTGGCCTTGCACCAGCAGGGGCGCCTGCCGGAGGCGGAGGCGGCCTACCGCATCGTGCTCGGGGTGGTGCCGGACCATGCGGACACGCTGCGGCTGCTGGGGCTGGTCGCCTTGCAATCGGGCGCCGTCGTGGCGGCCTGCGCGCGCCTGTCCCGCGCGGCCGCGGCCAATCCCGGATCAGCGGACGCCCTCCATATGCTCGGCGGAGCGTTCCGGCAGGCCGGCGATCTCGGGCGGGCGCTCGACGCCTACCGCCGCGCGGCGGCGTTGCGGCCCGTCTTTCCCGAATGCCATTTCAACCACGGCAACGCGCTGACCCAAGCGGAACGCCCGGTGGAGGCGGCGGCGGCCTACCGGAAGGCCGTCGCCCAGCAGCCGCTCGCGGCGAACAGCCGCCTCAATCTGGCGGGGCTTCTCGTCCGCATCGGGGAGCCCGCCGGGGCGGCGGTCCAGGCGCGGGCCGCGGTCGCGCTGGAACCCCATCAGCCCGCGATGCTGGCGGCGCTCGGCCGGGCCGAAACCGCGCTGGGGAACGACGCTGCCGCCGAACGGGCGCATGGCCGCGCCCTCCGGCTGGACCCGCGGCAGGAGACGCTTGCCTATGAGCACGGCCTCGCCCTGTCCGCTGCCGGCCGGACCCCGGAGGCGGCCACGCGCCTGCACGCCCTGGCCCGCTCCGCCGATGCGCAGGTGCGCCGGGGGGCCAAGATCGCGCTGCACAATCTGATGGTCCGCCGCGTCGAGGCCGACGACCACCGGCAGGCCGCCGCGGTCACCCTGGACGCCTGGAGCGGACGGGCGGCGGACGGAACGGCCATGCTGCCGACGCGGGTCCGCATCGAATCCTCCAGCGCCTGCAACCTGCGCTGCCGCCACTGCACCACCGGCGTGGCCTACCGCAGCACCGACCGCCGCCTGCTGAGGCCGGAGCTGTTCGAGCGCGTCCTGCGCGACCTCAAGGGGATGGAGGCGCTGGTCAGTTGCGTCCTGTATCTGGGGGGCGAGCCGCTGATGAACCCCCACCTGGAGGCGATGATCCGTCGCCTGAGGGACGAGACCTCGGCGACCCAGATCCATTTCGTCACCAACGCCATGCTGGTGACCGAGGAGCGCTGCCGCGCCCTGGCGTCGTGTGGCGTGGAAAAGATCATCGTGTCGATCGACGGGCGCACGCCGGAGGAGAACGACGCCATCCGCCGGGGCTCGCACTATCCCACGGTGCGCCGGAACCTGAACCTGCTGCGCCGGCATCTCGAACCCGCCGGGGTCGGGCTGGCCATCTCCAACAACATCCTGCGCCGCCCGGGGGACCCGCCGTCCGCGGTGACGCCGGCCTTCCTGCTCCAGGATTTTCCCGGCCTGCCGATCGCCACGAACTACGCCTACAAATGGCCGGGCTGGACGCAGACGGAGGAGGAAACGGCGCTTGCGGTCGAAACCGATCCGGGCCGCCGCCGCGGCTTCTGCAGCGCGCCCTTCACGGAAACGGTGGTCCGCCCGAACGGCGACGTGACGCTGTGCTGCTACGACATCTCCGGCCTGGAGGTCATGGGCAATCTGGAGCAGGGCCCGTTGGAGGACATCTGGAACGGCGAGCGCTACCGGGCGCTGCGGCTCGCCATGATGGCCGGCGACGAGGCGGCCCTCCCCGCCGTGTGCCGGAATTGTCCGGTCTACACGGGCGAGGAGATTCAGGTCCGGCCCGTGGGTCTGCCTGTCCCCGACGTGGCGTTGGGCTGACCGGCCAGCGGCCCGCCGATCAGCGCCGCGTACCATCTGGCCGATTCCTTCGGCGTGCGTTTCTGGGTTTCGAAGTCCACATGGACGATGCCGAACCGCGTGCCGTAGCCGCCGCCCCATTCGAAGTTGTCGAGCAGCGACCACACGAAATAACCGCGGACGTCGGCCCCGTCCTTCAGCGCCCGGACCATCTCGCCGATGCAGGCCCGCAGATAGTCGAGCCGCTCCCGGTCCATCACGATCCCCTGCGCGTCCGGTGCCTCCGCCGCCTTCGTGCCGTAACCGTTCTCCGTCACGTAGATCGGCAGGCGGTAGCGCGCGGTGGCGTGTAGAAGCGCTTCGTGAAAGGCGGCGGGCTGGAGCGGCCAGCCGATGTCGGTGCGCGGCATGTCCTCGGGCGGCGCGCCGAAGCCGCAGCCCCAGACGGCTCCCGGCTCGGCTTGGGCGAACAGCGGGGCGTAGTGGTTCATGCCGAACCAGTCCACGGGCCGGCAGATCCGCGCCATGTCGCCGGCCTTCACATAGGGCTCGATGGCGCGGGCGAGGCGCGGCGGGTAGCGGCCCAGAATCTGCGCGTCGGGGAAGCCGAGGTTCCACAGCTCGTCGAACAGGGCCGCCGCCTCGACCGTTTCCGGCGCCGGGTCCGCGGGGCGGCAGGGCTGGAAGCTGTGCACGGCTCCGATGGAGGCGCCCGGCACCAGATCGCGCAGCACGTCCACCCCGGCCCCGTGGGCGAGGTTGGTGTGGTGGATGACCTTCAGATGCTCCCCGCGGTCGGACACGCTGGGGGCGCCCCAGCCCAGCGCGTAGCCGAACAGGGTGAAGACGGAGAATTCGTTGAAGGTCGCCCAGCGCTTCACCCGGTCGCCGAACCGGCGGGCGCAGAGGACCGCGTAATCGGCGTACCAGCCCGCGCTGTCCCGGTTCGACCAGCCGCCAAGATCCTGCAGCGCCTGCGGCAGATCCCAATGGTAGAGGCAGGCCCAGGGCTCGATCCCGGCCTCCAGAAGCCGGTCGATCAGCCGGTCGTAGAAGTCCAGCCCGGCCTCGTTCACCACCCCGCGCCCGCGCGGCAGCACCCGCGGCCAGGAGATGGAGAAGCGGTAGGCGCCGACCCCGATCTCCCGCATCAGCGCCACGTCCTCGGCGTAGCGGTGGTAGTGGTCGCAGGCGACGTCGCCGGTGTCGCCGTTGTCCACCCGGCCCTTCAGGCGGCAGAAACTGTCCCAGATGCTCGGCCCGCGCCCGTCCGCCGCCGCGGCCCCTTCCACCTGAAAGGCCGAGGTGGACGTGCCCCACAGGAAGCCGTCAGGAAAATCGGAGGCGGGAAAATCGGAGGGGAGGGGGGACATCGCTTGCCGTGCCAAGGGGATCGCTCCGCCGAATCGTTCGTCCGTCATTATGCCTGTTTCTTCACCACTTCGCCAAAGGTAGTATGAGTACGGATCGAACGGCGCGGATGGAGACGGCGATGGCGGACCTGCCGAAGGATTTTGTTTGGGGCGTCTCCACCTCCGCCTACCAGATCGAGGGGGCCGCGGCGGCGGACGGGCGGGCGCCCAGCATCTGGGACACGCGCTGCCGCACCGCGGGCGGGGTGGTGAACGGCGACACCGGCGACGTCGCCTGCGACCATTACCACCGCTACGCCGAGGACGTCGCGCTGATGCGCGGGCTGGGCGTGGATGCCTACCGCTTCTCCGTGGCGTGGCCGCGGGTGCTGCCCCGCGGACGGGGGGCGGTCAACCAGCCGGGGCTGGACTTCTACGACCGCCTGATCGACACGGTGCTGGAGGCCGGGATCGAGCCCTGGCTGTGCGTCTATCACTGGGACCTGCCGCAGGCGCTGCAGGATCTCGGCGGCTGGGCGAACCGGGACAGCGCGGGCTGGTACGCCGATTACGCGGCTTTGCTGGCGCGGCGCTACGGCGACCGGGTGAAGCGCTGGGCGACCTTCAACGAATTCTCCGTCTTCACCCTGTTCGGCTACGCCATTCCCTGGGCGGCCCCCGGCATCACCGACCGGGAGCAGCATCTGCGGGCGATCCACCATGTGAACCTCGCCCATGGCGCCGGTGTGGACGTGATCCGCGCCCTGGTGCCCGGCGCGTCCATCGGGGCGGTGCACAACCGTCAGAAGGTGCTTCCGGAGGGCGGCAGGCCGGAGAACGTGGAGGCCACCGCGCTGCTGGACGAGCATTGGAACCTGACCTTCTGCGATCCGCAGCTTCTCGGCCATTATCCGCCGCGAGTCGCCCGCGCCATCGAGCCTTACGTGCAGGCCGGCGACATGGCGCGGATTTGCCGGCCCATGGACTGGTTCGGCCTGAATCATTACGGCCCGATCTTCGCCCGCGCCAACCCGGACATGACCTGGGGTTACGGCTGGGGCGACGCACCGTCCGATTCGCCTACATACGGTGTCGGATGGGCGATCTTTCCCGACGCCTTCCGCGACGAGTTGCTGGAGATCACCCGCCGCTACCGGATGCCCATCGTCATTACGGAAAACGGCTGCGGCGGCAGCGATTCGCCGGACGAATCCGGCGCCATCGACGACCAGCACCGGATCAACTACCTGCGAATCTATAACGCTTCAATGCACGAGGCGATTCGGGGCGGAGCGGACGTGCGCGGTTACTTCGTCTGGTCGCTTCTGGACAATTTCGAGTGGGGAAGCGGTTACGGCAACCGTTTCGGCATCGTCCACGTGGACTTCGAATCGCAAAAACGCACGCCGAAAGCCTCTGCCCGCTGGTACGCCGACCTGATAAAGAACCAGCGTTCCGGCGCCTGAACGGGCGGCGATTTCATCACCAAAGCCTACTATTTCCGTTCGACTGGACCGCGCATGCGCGTGTCCTGCATGAAACACATTACACATTTGCATGTTAAACCTGATGCACAGGCTTGCGCTTTGCGCATCACTTTGCCCATCCTCCGTTCTGGATCATTCGTTCTCGAAGGAAACTGACATGCAAAGCAGCGACACCGACGGTTCTGAGAATTCGGCCACGGATCTGGTGGCTATGACGGGCAAGATCGTTGCGTCTTATGTCCGCTCGAACCAGATCGCCGTGAATGATCTTCCGAACCTCATCCGGATCGTCCACCAAAGCCTGTCGGGCACCGGTCGTCCGGTGGAACCGGAAGCGGTCGAACTGCGCCCTGCCGTGCCGGTGAAGAAGTCGGTGATGCCGGACTACATCGTTTGCCTTGAGGACGGCAAGAAGCTGAAGATGCTGAAGCGCTATCTGCGCACGGCATACGGCATGACTCCGGACGAATACCGCCGCAAGTGGGGTCTGCCCGCGGATTATCCGATGACCGCCCCGAATTATGCGGAACAGCGTTCTGCCTTCGCGAAGTCGATCGGCCTCGGCAAGAAGGCCGCCGCCCCGGCCAAGCCGGCCCGCCGCGGCCGCGCCAAGAGCGTCGCCTGATCGGACCATGTGATTGAAGAGCCGCTCCGAACCGCCCCTTTCCCGGTCCATGGGAGGGGGGCGGTGGGCGGTGCCCAACGTTTGCCCGACCGGCCTCAGCGCTGCGCGACGCGCGGCGTGGCGAGGCTGTTCAGGCTGGTAATCCATTCCGACAGGGTGACGAACCGGCAGCCGCGCATGCGCAGCAGGCCGATGGCCTTGGGAAGCGCCTCCGCCGTCGCGTTGTAGGTGGTGTGCATCAGAACGACGCTGCCGATGGCGCCGGTGGCCTCGACCTGCGCCATGATCTTGCCGGCGTCACGGGTGAACCAGTCGCGCGTGTCGACGTTCCACAGCGCCGGGCTCATGTTCTCCTGCTCCACGGCCTTCAGCGTGTCGTTGTTCCAACGGCCGGCGGGGGGGCGGAACAGAACCGGATCGGCGCCGGAGACGGCCAGAATGCGGTTCGTTTCCGCAATCTCCATACGCTGCGCTTCGGTGCTCAGATTGCGCATGTTGGGATGGGTCAGGCTGTGGTTGCCGACCTCGTGCCCCTCCTGGACGATCCGCTGGATGATCCGGGGGTGGCGGACCGCGACGTTGCCGATGGGGAAGAAGGTCGCCCGCACCCCTTCGTTGCGCAGGATGTCCAGAATGCGCGGAGTCACCGCCGGGTGCGGCCCGTCGTCGAAGGTCAGGGAGCACAGGTTCCAGCGGCTGGCCTTCAGCGCCCCGATGTCCACCCGCGCCTCGTTGCCGGGCACGATGGCGGCGATCCGGGACAGGCGGGCGGCCTGCCGCTCGATCTCCTGCATTTCCCGGCTCTGGTCGGGGCTGTAGGTGACGACGCCGTTGTGGTCGTTGTCCTCCGTGGCGGCGGGGGCCGCCGCCGGCTGTTCCGCGGCGGCCTCCACCACGAGGCAACTGCCGCCGCCACCGACGATCCGGCGGCAGACGAAATTCGGGTCGAGGTCGGGCAGGGGAGCAGCCCGGAGCACGAAGCCGGAATCGGGAACCTCCGGCCTTTGCGGCGCGACTCGGGGCACCAGGTCGGCGACCATGTCGGGCTGGCGCCGGACGATGCCCTTCCAGGCGATCCAGGCGTCGGCTTCCGTCCGGTAGACGCCGAACTGGAGCATCCTGGCCGGATGCGCGTTGGCCGGGTGCCCGTCCGCATCCTTGCGCAGCGTGGTGACGGTTGCCAGATGCGGCTGGTCCGCCGCCCAGGCGGTGTCCAGGAGCGGTGCCCATGCCGTTAGCATGCCCACGGCGAGGTACCGGAAACGGGACAGCCGCCGCGCCGTTGCGGGGCCGAACTTCTGCGGGGCGGAAAAACCCGTGCCTGAATTCATCTGCGATCGACCATCAACATCGCCGCGGTGAGATCAGGTTTGGGCGATACCCCTTATGAGATAGAACAAAATTTATCACGCCTCCATAAGGATCATCGTCCAAAGGAACTTGTCACGGATTTCCCTCCCTATTTTCCATAACCTATCTTATGGGATTTAGCGCCTAGACCGTAGAAAACCACCTTGCAACGCTTCAATAATGGACGCGCAATCTGCTTTCCGATCCGAGGGGGATCGCCCACCGCCCTGCCCGCTCAGCGGCGGCGCAACAGGGTCACGCCGTCGCCGACCGGCAGCATGCACAGGGCCACCCGCTGGTCATCCAGCCGGGCGGCGTTGAAGGCACGGATGGCCTCGGTCTTCTCCTTGCGGTCCTCAGGGTCGGCAACCCGTCCGCGCCAGAGCGTGTTGTCCACGGCGATCAGGCCGCCGCGACGGACAAGCCGCAGGCACCGCTCGTAATACGCCGCATAGTTTTCCTTGTCGGCGTCGATGAAGGCGAAGTCGAAGCCCTCACTCCCGCCATCGGCGAGAAGCGTGTCGAGGCCGTCCAACGCCGGTCCGATGCGCAGGTCGATCCGGTCCGCGACACCGGCCTCGGCCCAGGCCGCACGGGCCAGCGCCGTCCATTGCTCGTTGACGTCGAAGCTGACGACCCGCCCATCGGCCGGCAGGCTCAGCGCCACCGTCAGCGCGCTGTACCCCGTGAAGGTCCCGATATCCAACGTCCGGCGCGCCCCCGTCGTCTCGACCAGAAAGGCCAGGATCTGCCCTTCCTCGGGTGCGATCTGATAGTGGGCCTCGGCCAGCGTGGCCGTCTCGGCGCGCAGCTTCGCCTGAACGGGGGCCTCGCGCAGCGAGACGCCGAGCATGTACCGATGAATCGCCTCGGGCAGGAAGATCGATTGCACGGTCAAAGCGGTGCCTCCCTTGTTGGCGGCCCGCTCCCCGCGGACTCCACCCAGCGGGAATTTCATATGGGGGCGCGTCTCCCCGAACGCATCAGTCCGGATTCTGCCCGAACGCGAAACGCAGGCCATCGGCCACGGCCAGCGGCAGCATGGAACCGTGGCTTTCCTCCGGGAACTGGTGGAAGGCCAGCCGCAAACCGGGAACCGCCGAAAGGGCCGCCGCGACCTCCCGGCCGGTCTGGCCGGAGCGCAGGCGCTTCAGCCGTTCGGCATCCGCCGGGGGCAGCGCGCGTTCCACCAGCTTGCCGGAGGTTTCGATCAGCAACGCCGTGCCGGACGGGACGCCCTCGCGCGCCGTTCGGTCGAGGAAAGCCCCCTGCTCCTTCAGGATGGCCTGCCCGCTCCACCAGATCGCCGGATCGGCGGCGACGTAGGTCTGGAACAGGTCGCCCCTGGTGTAGAGGGCGTAGAGGGAGAACAGCCCGCCCAGCGAATGGCCGAACAGCGTCCGGCGCCGCCGGTCGATGGGCAGGCGGGATTCGACCGCCGGGATCGCCTGCGTTTCGAGGAAGGCCAGGAAGTCGTCGCGCCCGCCGGTCTCGATGACCGAAGTCCCATCGCGCGAGGGCGGAATCAACTCCGGCGGAGTCGGCGGGGTCAGGTCGCGGTAGCGGCGGAGGATGTCGAACGGCTCGTCGATCGGATAACCGATGCCGACCACCACCGCGGAACCGTAGGGCTGCGGCGGATGCTGGGCGATGGTCTTCTCCATCATCGGCGCGGTCGCGTTGCCGTCCAGCAGGTAGATGACCGGATAGCCGCCCGGCGGGGGCGGCTCCGCAGGATGGACGAGGAAGATACGATACTCCAGCCCCGTCCGGTCGGCGCGCAGATCGAACCGCTCCGTCTTGCGGGCCGCCGTCACGGTTTCGGCACCCGCGGCCTTCGAACCGAAGACGGAGACGGCCACCAGCAGGAGAGCGAAGACGAATCGGGGCATCGGCGGCGGTCCCTGCGCAATCAGGACGATATGGACCGGCGGACCGGATGGAACCGTGCCGGTGGCCTCATGTTGTTGCACGGTCGGCAACAGGAGGGCAACGCAATGAAGAAATTTCTCTTTTTGGTTGGGGCCACCCTCGTCCTGGGGACTGCGGGGACGACGCTCGCCCAGCAGAGCGCCGCGGTTCCCAACCCGGCCAACGCCTATCGGGACGTGAAGGACGACAACGTCATGGTTCCGTCCCTCAAGCGGACGGTCGGGCAGTTGGACGACATGGACGTGCTGGGACCGGACGGTCGAAAGGTCGGCGAGGTCGAGGAGGTGCTGATGGACGCCTCCGGCCAGCCGGTCGCCCTGGTCGTGGACGTGGAGCATGGCGTGGGGATCGGCGACAAGGAGATCATCGTCGGGCTGGACCAGGTGCGCGACGACGGGCGGACCCTGACGACCACGCTGTCCAACGCGCAGCTCGGCGCCCTGCCCGTTTGGGATGACTGAGGCTTGGCCGGCGCCGAGGGCCTTCTTGCGTCTGGCCGCCCGTCCGTCCGGCGACCGGCGTGAGGATGCGGCGCCTTCCCTGTTGGCAAGGAAGCAGACCGCATTCACGGGGGTGGCGCATGAGCGACAGGATGAAGCCGGACGACACCGGCACCGACCCACCGCGCAGTTACGACCCGAACGCCCGGAAGCCGGCTGGCGACCGCGACGAAGCCGCGCCCGGCACGCCGGGAACGGGCGAAAACATCGACCCCAAGACCGGAGAAACCTTCACCGAAGGCATCGGCGGCGCCTGACGGACGCCGGCTGGCGGCAGGCTCGGCGGGGCACTCGCGGTTCCGTCGGGCCGTGCGGCGGCCCCTCACCCGTTCCGGGCCAGCAGAAGCGCCTCATAGCGCTGGACGGTCTCCCGCATCTCCTCCAGAATCTGGCGCTGCTCTTCGTTCGCCGCCCTTATGCGTTCGGCGTCGGTACGGGCTTGCTCGGCATAAAGCCGGGCCTCCTCGGCGGAACGTCGGATTTTCTCGTGCAGCAGCCGCGCCTCTTCTTCGGAGCGGCGGGCCTCCTCCGCCGCCAGTCTGACCGTCTCGGCGGCTTGGCGGAATTCTTCGTCCAAATGGCGGGTTTCCTCGGCTTCCCGCCGCTGCGCCTCGCCGGTGATCCGCCCCTCTTCGGCCATCAGGCGTGCGCCCTCGGCCTCGATGTGGCGCTGGAACACCGTAGTGCGCTCCTCTTCGGCTTCCTCACGTTTCCGTTCGGCAGCGGCACGGGCCTCTTCGGCCTCGCTGGAGCGGCGCCGGTTTTCGGCATCCGAGTCCTGCGCCTCAGCGCGGTTCATGGCATGGAACGTCTGGGTCATGGGACTTTCCCTTCAGCAGGCGGCGAGACACTTTCAACGCATTCTCGGCAGAGCGCAGACGTTCGCGGGATCGGTCCAGAAGACGCTTCCTCCGTTCCTGCGTCTCACGAACCATCGCCTGCAAAGCCTCGATCCGCCTCAGGGTGTCCATTCCACCCTCAACAGGCCAATTCGACAACCCACACCGGCGGGCCGGACGAATCCATCCGTTGCCCAAACACGAAAAACGGCCGCTTTCGCGGCCGTCCGTCATCTCGCAACCATTCGGCGGTTTACTGCGGCGCCATGCGGATGGCGCCGTCCAGCCGGATCACCTCGCCGTTCAGCATCTCATTTTCCAGGATGTGTTGCACGAGGCGGGCGTATTCGGAGGGCTGGCCGAAGCGCTTCGGGAAGGGAACGGTGGCGGCCAGGCTGTCCTGCACCTCCTGCGGCATGTTCAGCAGCATCGGCGTGCCGATCAGGCCCGGCGCGATGGTCATCACACGCACGCCGCTGCGCGCCAGATCGCGGGCCGCGCAGATGGTCAAGGCGACGACGCCGCCCTTCGACGAGGCGTAGGCGGCCTGCCCGATCTGCCCCTCATAGGCGGCGACGGAGGCGGTGTTGACGATCACCCCCCGCTCCCCCGATTCCAGCGGGTCGAGCTTGCCCATGTCCGCGGCGGCGAGGCGCAGCATGTTGAAGGTGCCGATCAGGTTGACCTCGATCACCTTGCGGAAGTCGTCCAGCGCCATCGGGCCGTCCCGCCCGACGATGCGCTTGGCCGGCGCGACGCCCGCGCAGTTGACGGCGATGCGGGCCGGGCCATGGGCCGCGCGGGCCTCCGCCACGGCCTTTTCCGCCGACTCCGCGCTCGACACGTCGCAGAGCAGACCCAGGCCGCCGATTTCCTCAGCCACCTGTTTGACCGCCGCCTCGTTCATGTCCAGCACGGTGACCTTGGCGCCGAGCTTCGCCAGATGGCGCGCGGTTTCCGCCCCCATGCCGGAGGCCCCGCCGGTGACGATGGCCGCCTGACCGTTGATCTGCATCGCGTTTTCCCCCTGATCACGTTATCGAAGTCCCCTCTCCCCGGAGGGGAGAGGGCTAGGTCGCTGGCTCCCATGTCTACGCCAGTAAACCTTACATCCCGCCGGGATAGTTGGGTCCGCCGCCGCCTTCGGGGACGACCCAGTTGATGTTCTGGGTGGGGTCCTTGATG
>NZ_JAUJFI010000132.1 GCF_030849505.1 Azospirillum isscasi
CGTCCGCCGCGGTCGCCACCACCGCCGGAACCGCCCCGCCGAGGTTGGCACCCAGCACCAGCGCCGCCGCCGTCTCCGCCCCGATCACCCCGGCCCCGGCCAGCGACCCGGCCAGCATCACCGTGGCGAGGCTGGAATGCACCGCCGCGGTCAGCGCCGCCGCGACGATCAGCGCGAACAGCGGCTCCCCGCCCAGCGCCTCCAGCATCGCCTGGACCAGGGCGGATTCGCGGACGGGCAGGGTGGCCGCCCCCAGCAGCTTCAGAGCCAGCAGCATCAGCCCGATGCCGACCAGGATGCGGGCCAGCGCCCGGCGCCCGCGGTGCTCCCCGCCCAGGGCGTGCAGCGCCCCGCCGATCAGCAGCAGGCTGGGCGACAGCCAGTGCAGATCGACGGCGAGCAGCCGGGCGACGAGGCTGGTCCCGACGTCGGCGCCCAGCATCACCGCCAGGGCCATCGCCGTGGTCATGAAACCCTGCCCGGCCATGGAGGCGGTCATCAGGGCGGTGGCCGTGCTGCTCTGCACCGCGATGGTGGCGGCGACGCCGGCCAGGAAGGCGGCCAGCCGGTTGCGCGTGCCGTGGCCGACCCAGCGGCGGACCGCCGCCCCGCCCCAGCGGAAGACGCCCGTCCGCACCAGCCGCAGAGCCCACAGCAGCAGCGCCACGGCGCCGAGGATGTCGATCAGGACCAGGGTGGGCGAGACGGCAGCGGTCGAGATGGCGGACCTCCCGGCGTGTGGGCCTCAACAACAGGACGGCGGAGAATGGAGCGTCATGAAAACGTAACAATCGCCGGACGCAACCTGATCCCCCGCGAAAGGCGTATTTCTTTCGGGCAGGCCCCCTCCCGGCCGCTCACCCCCGCGTCACCAGCCGGATGCCCAGCGCCACCGGCAGGATGCCCAGCAGGTCCCAGGGCTGCACCGTCTCGCCCAGCAGCAGCCAACCGAACAGCATCCCCAGGGGCGGCATCAGGAAGTGATAGGCGCTGGCCTCCGTGGCGCTCGCCCGTTGCAGCAGGTGGAACCACAGCAGATAGCCGCCGATCGACACCACCAGCGCTTGATAGGCCAGGGAGCCGGCGAGGCTGGCGGTCAGCCGGATCGACCCGGCGTCCTCCAGCAGCAGCCCGGCGGGCAGCAGCGCCAGCCCGGCCACGAGAACCTGCACCCCGGTGCCGGCGAGCAGCCCCGCCCGCGGCGCCAGCCGCTTGAACAGCAGCGTCCCCGCCGACAGCGCCACCAGCGCCCCGACCGCCAGCGCGATCCCCAGCGGCGCGTCGGTTCCGCTGCCCAGCCGCCCGCGCACCACCAGCGCCACCCCGGCCACCCCCAGCGCCAGCCCCACCGCCTTGCGCCGGTTCATCGCCTCGCCCAGCAGCAGGGCGGCCAGCGCCGCGGTCAGCACCGGGTTCGCGCTGACGATCAGCGCCGTCAGGCCGGAGGACACCAGCGTCATGCCGCTGTAGCTCAGGCCCAGATAGAGCGCGTGGTTCAGCAATCCCAGCAGCCCCAGCAGGACGAACGTCCGCCCGCCGATGCCGCGGTACTCCCCCCGCCACGCCGCCAGACCGGCCAGCAGCACCCCGGCGATCAGGAAGCGGAAGGCCAGGAGGAGCAGCGGCGGGCAGTCGGCCAGCCCGATCTTCCCGGCGGCGAAGGCCGAACTCCAGGCGAGGCAGAAGGGCACGACCAGGGCGAGCGGCGCTGCCCGCGGGTCCGTGAGGGGCAGGGGGTGTGTGGCTGCGTGCGTCATGGCGGGTCCTCTCCCGTGCGTGGTTCTGCGCGTCGGGGGAAAGGATCGCACCGCCTCTTTCCATTTGGAAATTGGATGATATGATCCATTGCATTCGATATCTGAATGGTCGATCCGATGCGCGAGATGGATCTGGGCCTGCTGCGCACCTTCGTGTCGGTGGTGGACTCCGGCGGCTTCACGCGGGCGGGGGAGCGGGTGCACAAGACGCAATCGACGGTCAGCCAGCAGATCCGCCGGCTGGAGGAGCAGGTCGGGCTGCCGCTTCTCGACCGCAACAGCCGCGCCGTCACGCTGACCGACGACGGCGAGCGGCTGCTCGGCTACGCCCGGCGGCTGCTGGCGCTGAACGACGAGGCGAACGCGGTGCTGTCCGGGCGCCCGGCGGCGGAGGTGGTGCGGCTCGGCGTGCCGGAGGATTACGCGGTGGAGCGGCTGCCCCGCCTGCTTGCCGGTTTCGCGCGGGAGAACCGCCGGCTGCGGCTGGACGTGCGCTGCGACCTGTCGGTGCGGCTGCGCGCGGATGTGGAGGCCGGCGACCTCGACATCGCCCTGGTGAAGCAGGAGCCGGGCCGCCCCGGCGCGCTCCACACCTGGAGGGAGCCGCTCTGCTGGGTCGGCCCGGCGGCGGAGGATCTGCACCGCGAGGACCCGCTGCCGCTGGTGCTGTTCCCGCAGGGCTGCGTCTACCGCAACCGCGCGGTGCACGAGCTGGAGCGTGCCGGGCGGCGCTGGCGGGTGGCCTATTCCAGCCCCAACCACGCCGGGGTGCGCGCCGCGGTCTCCGGCGGGCTTGGCGTCAGCGTGCTTCCCCACAGCGCCCTGCCGCCCGGCGCCCGTTTCCTGGGGGTGGCGGACGGGTTGCCGGCGCTGCCGGAGACGGAGCTGGCTCTGCTGATCGGAAGCGCGGCGCGGGGGACGGGGGTGGAACTGGTGACCGGGCTGCTGACCGGCGGTCTTCCGGAACCGGTGTGGGCGTGAGGAGGGCGGCGAGGATGGTTTCGGCCACCGCATCGGGGGTGGCGAGGATGTCGGTGTTCCAGATGCGCAGCGCCCGCCAGCCGAGACCGGCCAGGATGCGGTTCCGCCGCTCGTCGCGGCCGGAGCCGTTGTGCCGGCCGCCTCGACCGCGAGCCGGGGCTCGACGCAGGCGAAATCAAGAATGAAGGGCGGCACCGGGGGCTGGCGGCGGAAGCGGTGTCCGGCGATTTGGCGGCCCCGGAGGAGGGACCAGAGCTTGCGTTCGGCGTCGGTGGGGGTGCCCGGCGCAACCACTCCCCCGCACCACTCCCCCGCACCGTTGCACCCGTTCCCCAAAGCGCCATAGAACACGCCCGGGACCATATCCACGTATGGCGAGAACCAGGGCAGGGGAATCGGGCATGGCGCGACGGAGAAGCGGGTCACGGCAGGGCCGTCCCTTGACGCTGGGCGGGCTGGTCGCCGTTCTGCTGGTGCTGGCCGCGGTCTATGCGGCGGAGCGCTTCCACCTCGTCCCGCCCGGCACGCTGGATTCCATCCTGGGGGAGGAGAAGACCCAGCGCCCCCGCCCCATCCCGCGCCCCGTCCCGGACGCCAGCATCGATTACGCCGCGGTCACCGCCCAGCTCGACCGCATCCGGGTGACGGAGGAACGCCGCCGCGGCTATGTGCGGGAGGAGTGGCCGCACTGGCTGACGCTCGACGCCAAATGCCTGAACACGCGCGAGCAGGCGCTGATCCGCGATTCCGCGAAGCCGGCGAAGCTGTCGGCCAACGGCTGTTCCGTGCTGTCCGGCGTCTGGAACGATCCCTACACGGGGGAAACCTTCACCGACCCCAAGCAGGTGGACATCGACCACCGCGTCCCGCTGGAGGAAACATACGCCAGCGGCGGCTACGACTGGCCGCGGGAGAAGCGCGCCGCCTACGCCAACGATTTGACCGACCCGCTGACCCTCGTCACCGTCGCGGCGGCGGCCAACCGCGCCAAGGGGTCGAAGGGGCCGGAGGACTGGCTGCCGCCGCGGGAGGAGTACATCTGCGCCTATGTGGCGGGCTGGATCGCCGTCAAGGCGCGGTGGGAGCTGACCATGGACGAGCGGGAGCGCGTCACCGTCGGCAACATCCTCGCCGACTGCCGCCGCACCGCGGTGGGTGCGCGGCCCGCCCGCTGACCGGTGCCGGCGGCCATTTTCCAATGTCCCTTCTGGAACCTGTCCAAACTTGATAGAACTTTCGTCATGCAGCCATTCGTATGGAGTGGCGGCGGTTTGTCATAGTGGGGAATAGCGGAACATGGCGAGGGAACGCGGTCTGCGCACGACGGTGGCTTTGACCGGGGCCGTGCTGGTCCTGGGCGTCTCCGTCGTGCTGGCGGCGCTGACCGGCCTGCGTTCCCGCGAACGGATCGAGAGCGAGATCGGGCGCTCGCTCGCGGAGGCCGCCCACAACATGACCGACCGGCTGGACCGCTCCATGTGGTCGCGCGCCAGCGAGGTCGGCATGCTGGGCAAGCTCGGCATCGCGCCGGCGATGGACGATCCGGCCCGGCTGCGCTGGCTGCTGGACCAGTTTCAGGAATTCTTCCCGACCATCTCCTGGATGGGCGTGACCGACGCGACGGGCAAGGTGCTGGCGGCCACCGGGGGACTGCTGGACGGGATGGACATCTCCCAGCGCCCGGTCTTTCGCAACGGGCTGAAGGGGCAGTTCGTCGGCGACGTGCACGACGCGGTGATGCTGGCCTATCTGCTGCCGAACCCGACGGGCGAGGCCATGAAGTTCGTGGACATCTCCACGCCCGTGCGCAACGCCCGGGGCGAGGTGGTCGGCGTGCTGGCCACGCATCTCAGTTGGGAATGGACGCGGGAGATCCGCCGTTCCCTGCTGGACACCATGCGGGGGCGCGAAGGCTTGGAGCTGATCGTGGTCGCGGCGGACCGCACGGTGCTCCTCGGTCCCACGGAGATGCTGGGCACCAGCCTGGACATCGAGGCGGTGCGGCGCGCCCAGAAGAACGAGAGCGGCTGGGTGGTGGAGCAATGGCCGGACGGGCAGCGCTACCTCACCGGCTACGCCTTCGGCAACGGGCACCTGAAGTATCCGGGCCTGGGGTGGAGCGTGGTGGCCCGCCAGCCGCTGAAGGCCGCCTACGCGCCGGCCACCGCCCAGATGGCGGAAACGGTGCTGGCCGGCGGCGCCATGGTGCTGCTGTTCAGCGCGCTCGGCTGGCTGGCCGCGGGGCGGGTGACGCGACCGCTGCGCCGCATCGCCCAGGCGGCGGAGCGCATCCGCAACGGCGAGCGCGGGGCGGAAATGCCGGTGCTGGGCGGCACCGCCGAGATCACCTCGCTGTCGGCGACGCTGCGCGATCTGGTGGACGGGCTGACCCATCGCGACGCCGCCCTGGTGCGGCTGGAGGACATCGCCTATCAGGACCGGCTGACCGCCCTCCCGAACCGCCGCTATTTCGAGCAGTATGTGGAGGCCGCGACCTCCGGCACCGGCTCCGCCGCCTTCCTCTACATCGACCTGGACGGCTTCAAGCCGGTGAACGACCGTCTGGGCCATGACGCGGGCGACGTGGTGCTGTGTCAGGTCGGCGGACGGCTGGCCGCCTGTTTCCGCGGCGACGACGTGGTGGCCCGGCTGGGCGGCGACGAGTTCGCGGCGGTGCTGCCGTTCCGCACCGGGGCCGAACCGCCGGACCTGGACGGGCTGGCCCGCCGCATCATCGAGGCGGTGAACGAACCCGTCAGCACGAAGGGCGAGGCGGTGCGGGTCGGCTGCTCCATCGGCATCGCCCTGTGGCCGGCGGATTCCGCCGACGTGACGGAGGCTTTGCGCCGCGCCGATCAGGCGCTCTACCAGGCCAAGCGGGAGGGCCGCAACCGCGCCGTCCGCTGGACGGCCGATCTGCCCCCCGCCCCCGGCGAGGCCCAGGGCATAGCCGCGGAGGCCACGAGGACCGGGGTGTCGTAGGCCCCGCGGCCAAGCCACCGCCATGCGGGGAACCGCGTCCGGCGGGCGCCGGGAACGCGGTGGGTAAGGCGGTTGCACGCTGGAGCCACGGGCCGTTCCTGCCGTTTCATGTCCATCGAGCACGACTCGGACGGCCATGGCGGGAGAATGGAAGATGAGCCTCGACACCAAGGGACAGCGCGCCCGCATGCTTCGTCTGCTCGCCGTCGTCGAGCATTACGAGCGCAACAGCGCGGCAGGCGCGCAATTGATGCGGGGCACACGCTACGAACTGGCCGTCCAGGCCACCGACGTGAACGGCGACCGCTGCCTGTTCCCCGCCTGCGGCTGCGTCCAGGCCGACTGCTCCCGCCGCCCCGCCGCCGGCCCGCAGCTCACCTGGGGCGGACCGCGCAGCGGCTGGAAGATGCGCTAAGCAGGATTTCCGAGCTCCGCCCACACATGGGCAGGCTCGGAAATCCTGCAAAATCATAGAGTCCGCAGGTTTCAGTAATGGGGCGGGGGCGGTTCGTCCTGCGGGGCGCGGGACACGCCGGACTCCAGCTCCGCCACCCGGTCGCGCAGGCGGCGCATCTGCGCCGTCAGCAGGTCGATGGTCCGCCCCTGCTCGAACAGCACGGCGGACATCTCCTCGGCCATGCGCTCGTGATGGGCGAGGCGGGATTCCAGCTCGGTCAGGCGGCTTTCGGCGTCCATGGATGGCCCTGCGGTGGCGCGGAAGGGACAGAGCTTTAGAACCGCACCCCGGGGAAAGGCAAGATCAATGCAGCCGGTCCCTGGCGGCCACCCAGCGTTCGACGATCTGAAGCGCCTGCGGCACGTCCAGTTCCGGATGATGCCAGCGCAGCACCACGGTGGCGGCCTCCAGCGCGTGGCGGTCGGGGCGCCCGCAATCGACCAGTTCGCGGTAGGCGCGCTCGACCACGGGCCGGCAGCCGCAGACCGCGGCCTCGCAGGCGGCGAAACGCTCCGCCGGATCGCGCTCCGGCCCTGTTCTGCGCTCCGCCGCCATCAGGCCGTCTCCGGACCCTTGCGCTGGATGCGGCGCCCGAAGATCTCCAGCCGCTGCCCGATCATGTCGAAGCCGAGATGCCGGGCGATGCGGGTGACGGCGGCCTCCAGGTCGGGGTCCTGGAATTCCACCACCTCGCCGGTCTCGATGTCGATCAGATGATGGTGGTGGTCGCCGCGCGCCTCCTCGTAGCGGGCGCGCCCGTCGCCGAAATCGTGGCGCTGGATGATGCCGATCTCCTCGAACAGCCGCATCGAGCGGTAGACGGTCGCCAGGCTGATTCCGGTGTCGATCGCCGACGCGCGGCGGTAGACCTCCTCGACATCGGGGTGATCGGCGGATTCCGACAGGACGCGGGCGATGATCCGGCGCTGGCCGGTCATCTTCAACCCCCGCTCGGCGCACGCGCGTTCCAGCCGCGACGGCAGGGCTTCTTCGGGCGTAGTCACGGGGCCGGTCCTTTCCGATTCCTTCCCATCCCTCAAGAGATGGAGAGGACTAGGCATCAGGACAACAGGCAACCGCAAGACCTGGACAAAAGGCCCAGCCCGATCCCCTGACATTTGCCCATGGCATCGGCCTGGAGCGCTGCCAGGGGGCAGACGGACATCTCCTTAACGCCGTCCGTTCACCGCCCGATACCTCGGACGGCCCGGACGGGTTCCCCCACTGGAACGCCGCAACCCACCTTCCGCCACCGCGTTTTCGTCACGGGCGTTCGTACATGATGCAGACGCCGGAGGACAGGGACCGCTCAATGAAACCCAAGTTGTCCAATCACCGATCCATCCCCGCACTTTGCGCGTAGACGTTTCAAGCCGCCCATCCGTCAACATCTGCCGGGAAGACCGCGCACATGGATATGAGGACTCTTGTTGAGGACGACGGCGACACCATCGACATCGCACTGCGGCCCTTGGAAAATCCAAGCGAACTTAAGGAAGTTTGGACCGATCTGGAGCGGCGCGCCGACGGCTCCTTCTTCCTGAGCTGGCATTGGATCGGCAACTGGCTGGCCTCCCTGCCGCGCGGCGCGTCCCCTCACGCGCTGGTGGCGCGCCGCGGCGGGCGGGTCGTCGGGCTGGCGCTTCTGTGCCCGCGCACCCAGTGGCGCTTCGGCCTGCTGCGCACCCGCTGCTGGCTGCTGCACGAGACCGGGGACCGGGTCTTCGACCGGCTGTTCGTGGAGTACAACGGCATCCTCGCCGACCGGAGCTGCGCGAGCGCGGTGCTGGCCGCCTGCTTCGACTGGCTGGGCCACCGCCTGACCAATTGGGACGAGCTGGTGCTGGGCGGGCTGGAACCGGGCGCGGAAGCCGCGGTCCGGCGCGCGGCGCTGCGGCGCGGCCACACGTTGCAGGTCCAGGTCGCCGACCGTTGCCAATGGGTGGATCTGGAGGGGGTGCGCCGCCAGGGTGCGGGCTATCTCGCCAGCCTCGGCAAGAACACCCGCGCCGCGGTGCGCCGCGCCATGCGGCTCTATGCGGAGCGCGGCCCCCTGACCTACCGCGTGGCCGCGACGGCGGAGGAGGCGCTGGAGGATTTCCGCGCCATGGAGGTTCTGCATCAGGCGAGCTGGAACGCCCGCGGCCAGTCCGGGGCCTTCTCCAACCCGGCCTTCCGCCCCTTCCACGAGCGGCTGATCGCCACCGGCGTTCCGGCGGGGACGGTGCGGCTGTGCCGCGTCGGCGCCGGGGAGACGGTCGTCGGCTATCTCTACAATTTCGTCCATCGCGGGCGGGTGATGAACTACCAGGGCGGCTTCGCCTACGAGACCGACAACCGGCTGAAGCCCGGTCTGGTCAGCCACGTCCTGGCCATCGAGGACACGCTGGCCCGCGGCGAGGGCTGCTACGACTTCATGTCCACCCCGGCGGGGCACAAGCCGCTGCTGTCCAACGCCGAGCAGCCGATGAACTGGATCGCGCTCGGCCCCGACCGGCTGAGCCGCCAGATCGACACCCGGCTGCGCCGCGTCAAGGCCGGTCTGGCCGACCGGCTGAAGCGTCTGGCGCGCAGCCCGCTGCCCCTGATGAACCGCTGAACATGAACCGCCGATCATGAGCCGCTGACGCCCCAACCACAGGACCGCCGATGCGGCGGCTGGAGGATGCCGACATGCCGACCGGACACGCGAACGCCGCCAACATTCCCCCCGCCCTGGCCTGCGTGATGGGCGACATGGACATGGTGCGCCCGCTGGGGCTGGCCGGGCTGCGCTGCGCCGTGGTCACCCACCCCGGCGCCCCGGCCCTGCATTCCCGCTTCACCAGGGACGCGATCCTGTGGGACGACCCGGCCCGCAACCCGGACGGGCTGGTGGAGGTGATGATGGCCTTCGCCCGCGGCCAGCCGGAAAAGCCGGTGCTCTATTTCCAGGACGACACCCAGCTCCTTCTCGTCTCGCGCAACCGCGCCCGTCTGGCCGAGGGGTTCCGCTTCGCCATCGCCGACGCGGAGCTGGTCGAGGATCTGGTGGACAAGGGCCGGTTCCAGGCGCTGGCCGAGCGGCTGAACCTGCCGGTTCCGGCGACCCGCCGTCTCCATCCCACCCGCGAGGCCGCGCCGGACAGGGTGGATCTGCGCTTCCCGGTGATCGTCAAGCCGCTGACCCGCCGCCGTGTGTGGGACGAGGCGGACGGCTTCGCCAAGGCCATCCAGGTGAACTCCGCCGAGGAGCTTCGCGTCCTGTGGCCGCGGCTGGCGGCGGTCGGGCTGGACCTGCTGGTTCAGGAGATGATCCCCGGCCCGGAAACCCGGATCGAGAGCTACCACGTCTATGCGGACGAGCGCGGCGGCGTGGCCGGGGAGTTCACGGGGGCCAAGATCCGCACCCACCCGCTCGCCTACGGGCACAGCACCGCCCTGACCATCACCGACGCGCCGGACGTGGCGGCGCTGGGCCGCTCGCTGACCGAGCGGCTGGGCCTGCGCGGCGTCGCCAAGTTCGACTTCAAGCGCGCCCCGGACGGCTCGCTGCATCTGCTGGAGGTCAACCCGCGCTTCAACCTGTGGCACCATCTGGGGGCGGTGGCGGGGGTGAACCTGCCGGCGCTGGTCCATGCCGACCTGCTGGGCCTGCCCCGCCCGGCGGTGGGCAGGGCGCGGGCCGGCGCCCGCTGGTGCCACATCACCAAGGACCGGCTGGCCGCGAAGGAGAGCGGCCTGTCCATGGCCGCGTGGCTGCCCTGGGTGCTGGGCTGCGAGGCGAAGGCCATCGCGCTGGACGACCCCATGCCCTTCCTGCACAACCAGCTCGCCCGCTTCCTGCCGTCGCGCGCCCGGCATGGCGCACCGGACGGCGCGATGACGGCGCAGTGAGGGGGCCGCGGCGATGAGGATCGGCATCCTGTCGGACATCCACGCCAACCGGGAGGCGCTGGAAGCCACCCTGGCCGACATGCGCGCCGCCGGGGTGGAGCGCATCGTCTGCCTGGGCGACGTGGTGGGCTACAACACCGACCCGTCGCCCTGCATCGCCCTGCTGCGCGAGGCCGGGGCGGTCTGCGTCGCCGGCAACCACGACCGCGCGGTGACCCGCCAAATCCCGACGGACGGTTTCAGCGTCCGGGCGATCCGGGCCATCGCCTGGACGCGCAAGCGCCTGCCGCCCGAGGACGTCGCGTGGCTGTCGGCCCTGCCGCTGAAGACCAGCGTCGGCGACCAGCTCGTCGCCGTGCATGGGGCGCTGCATGTGGACCGGGGCTGCGAGCTGGTCCGGCTGAACAGCGAGGACCGGCTGCGGCGCACCGCGCAAGCCCTGCTCGCCCACCCCTCCGGCGCCCGCGTCTGCGCCTATGGGCACACGCACCGGCTGGGCATCCACGAGTATCGGAATGGAGAATTGTGGGAGCACGATCCCGGCACGGAGGTCGTCCTGCGCGGCGGTTCCTGCTATCTGCTCAACCCCGGCACGGTGGGAGAGCCGCGGACCGAGGAGAGGCGGGCGACCTACATCCTGTTCGACACGGGCCAGGGGACGGGCAAACGGACCGTGGCGGTGCGCCGGGTCGCCTACGACGAGCAGGCGGCCTTCGGAAAGACGCGGGAGGCGGGAATCGAGCCCCGCCGCCTGCTGTCGATTCCGGCGCCGGTGCGCTCCGCCCTTCAGGGCGGACTGCGGCGGGTGGGGCTGTACGAGATGGTGCGGCGGGTCATCAATTCCTGACCCGCCCGGTCATTGGACCGTCGCCAGCATCAGAAGCGACGCGCTGAGCGGCAGCAGTGCGAGCAGCAGCTTGAACATGGTCCCGGCCATCGTCGTCCCTGGAAGCGTCCTCTTCGGTGCGGGGACTGTAACCGGAAGCCGGGTAAATCTCTGTGACAAATCACACGGCGCATGCGGCAGGGCGGAAAAAAGCCCCGTCTTCGCAAACGGAATGTGCCTTCGGCACCCCTCATCCCAACCTTCTCCCCAGGGGGGAGAAGGGATAGGCATTCTGTCCGAGCGCATCCTCAATCTGAGTTCGGAGCCCTGGACGGGGGAGGGCAATCCTTCCATCGCGAGCCTTACGCCGGAGAGCGGTCCTTGTACTTCACGATGACGTACAGTGCGTGGATCATGCCCGGAATGTAGCCGAGCAGAGTCAGCAGCACGTTGATCCAGAACTGGGCGCCGAACCCCACCTGGAGGAAGACGCCCAAGGGCGGCAGCAGAAGCGCCAGTATGATGCGTATCAGGTCCATGCCGCGATAACGCGTCCGCCCCGCCCCAGGTTCCATCGCTCCCCGTTCAATCCGCTCAGCCCAGCAGGCCGATCTGGTCGAAGGGCAGGTGGTCGAACCCGTGCTGGTAGACCGCGGAGCCGGACGCCGGCGCGAAGTTGTCGTGCGCGGTGTCGGTGAATTGCGGATCGAGGGTGAAGGACCCCTTGTCGTAGCCGGCGGCCTGCCATTGCGCCAGCGTGCCGGTGGCGCCGCTCGCCATCACCTGCGGCCAGACCTGGAACAGCGCCTCGTTCGGATCGAGGTCCGCGTAGAAGTTGCCGGTGAAGGTCCCCGCCGTCTTCGGCCCGTCGATGGCGACGGCGCGCCCGTCCCCGGCGTCCACGATGTTCTGGGTGATGGTGTTGTTCGCCATCGGCGTGCCTTTCCAGCCGCCCCAGCCGACGCTCTGCTGCAGGCCGATCTGGGTGCCCAGGTTGTCGGCCAGGATGTTGTCGGTGACCGTGTTGTTCCAGCCGCCGTGCAGGAAGATGCCGCCGATGTTGTCGTGGACGACGTTGCCCTTCACCGTGGTGCCGCTGGTCCAGTCGTCCAGATAGATGCCCCAGCTCACCAGCTTCGCCGGGTCGAGGAAGGTGGGGGAGACCTTGCCGTCCCAGGTCACGTTGCCGAAGGCGGTGGTGCCCGACACCTCGTTGTAGGCGACCGTGTGGCCGGCCGGGTCCTGCTGGCGGTTGATCAGGTAGATGCCGCCGCCGTCGCTGGTTTCCTGGTTGGCGCCGACGATCTTGTTGTGGGTGATCGTCGCCCGGTAGGTGGCGTCGCCCGAGGACTGGACCGAGCCGACCGCGATGGCCTTGCCCGGCGTGTTCTCGATCTGGTTGTGGGTGATGGTGACGTCGTTGCTGCCGTTCACCCACAGCGCGTCGCCGCCGTGATCGACGGCGCTGGCGTGCTGGATCAGGTTGTCCGACACCGTGGTGAAGTTGGACCCGGCCTTGACGTAGACGGCCTCGCGCCCGGTCTCGGCGAAATGGTTGCCGGACACCGTGCTGTTGGCGCTGCCCTCCACCGTGACGCCGTAGCCGGTGTTGGTGACGGTGTTGTTCTTGAAGGTCAGCCCGGCGGCGTTGTTGGCGTAGACCGCGTGCCCGTCCGGCGTGCCGTCGGTCAGGGTCAGCCCCTCGATCGTCACGTTCTTGGCGCCGCCCAGCCCGATCAGCACGGGAAGCTGTGCCGCGACCACCTTGTGCCCGGCGACCGCCCCGCCGTCCGGTTTGAACAGGATCTGGTTGGACGCCTTGTCGAAGAACCACTCCTGCGCGGCGTCGAGCTGGTCCTTGCCGTTGAACAGGTAGAAGCGGCTGCCCGCCCCCAGCGCGTCGTAGGTGCCCTGGGCCAGCGTGATGGTGTTGCTGGCGTAGTCGATGCTCTTCACCGGCACGGTCACGTTGTCGTAGCCGTGCTGGCTGAAGACGCTGACCATCAGCCCGTCCGTGCTGGAGTAGGTGGGCAGCGAACCCGCCTTGAAGCCGAACTGGGTGTAGGGATCACCCCCGGCCTTGGTGGCGATCAGCCAGCCGCCGTCGATGGGGTGGCTGGGGTCGGCGTTGGGCGTGCGGGCCACGGTCTGCCGGCCGCCGTCCATCGACAGGTCCAGCACGGCCTTCGAGCCGGCGGGAAGCTGCGCGCTGTAGAGGCCGTTGCCGCGCGACACCCAGTTGCCGACCAGCGAGCCGCCATGGAAGACCGGCGTCTCGCTGCCGTAGGCGGCGAAGCGGACGCCGCTGTCCTGGCCGTCCAGCCAGAGCATGTCCTTCATGTAGTAGTCGCCGCCGCGGATGTAGGTCACGTCGATGTCCGGGTTGGCGCGCATGGCGTCGCGGGCGCCGGTCAGCGTGGCCTTCGGCCCGTCGGTGCCGTCCGCGTTGGGGGCGGCCAGCTTGCCGGACCAACTGTCCTTGCCGTTGGTCGCCACGAAGATCGCCGGCCCGGTCGGGGCGGGGGCCGGCGTGGGAGCCGGGGTGGGGGTGGCCGTGCCGGTCGGGAAGAAGCTCTTGTCGGCGTCGACCACCAGCGTGCCGTTCCACCACAGGCCGGACTGGCCCTTCACCACGTCCTTGCCGTCGAGCGCGCCCTTGTCGTAGGTGACGATGGAGTCGGTGGACGCGACCGCCTTGCCGTTGATGGTCACCTTGTTGACGATCAGCGAGCGGTCCTGCCCGTTCACCACGGCGTCGTTGTCGTACTGGATCTGCACCTTGTGCGCCTGATCCGGCGTGACGTTGGCGGTGAAGGAATAATCCTTGGCCGACGTGCCGGCCACGCCCTCCCCGACCTTCTTACCGTCCACCAGAAGGTTGAAATGGGCGTTCACCCCGCCCGCCGCGATGCCCTGCGCGGTCACGACGACGGTGGAGGTCCCGGCGGCCGGCGCCGCCGGGGCGGGGAAGTCGGAAGCCGGGGTGTCCACCACCAGCGTGCCGTTCCACCACAGGCCGGACTGGCCCTTCACCACGTCCTTCCCGTCGAGCGCGCCCTTGTCGTAGGTGACGTTGGCGTCGGTCGGCTTGTGGGTCTTGCCGTTGATGGTGACCCCGCTGACGATCAGCGAGCGGTCCTGGCCGTTCGCCATCCCGTCGTTGTCGTATTGGATCTGCACCTTGTGCGCCTGATCCGCGGTGACCGGCACCGTGAAGCTGTAGGCGGCCGGGCTGGTGGCGTTCACGGTTGCCTGACCCACCGCGACGCCGTCGATCAGCAGGCGGAAGTGCGGCCAGATGCCTCCGGCGGACTGCCCAGAGGCGTTCACGACAATCTTGGCGTCGGTCTTGCCCGTGGTGGTCGAAGCCATTGGATGGTTCCCTCGCTCTCATGCTCAACAGCCGCGAGCATGGCGGGGCTGGCCGGACATTTGTGCGCCATTTTGATAACAGGCGACGGCCCCCGGGTCCGTGCTTCTATCCGCCACCGCCTATGACGGGAGAGGCGGCCGAACGGGAGTGATACGCACGAAAGCGCAGGCTCCCCCGGATTAAAGCGAAGCCTTACGTGTTGATGGCTTATACGGAACCAAGAGGCAGATTACCCATGAAGAAGATCGCTGTGACCGCATTTGTCGCCCTGTCGCTGGCCGCCTGTTCGCAGAGCGGCGGCGGTTTCGGGACCAAGCAGACGGTCGGCGCGCTCGGCGGCGCTGCGGCCGGCGGCGTGATCGGTTCGCAGTTCGGCGGCGGCACCGGCAAGCTGATCACCACCGGCGTGGGCACGCTGCTCGGCGCCTATCTGGGCAGCGAGCTCGGCCAGTCGCTCGACCGCGCGGACGAGGGCTACGCCCAGCGCGCCGCCACCCAGGCCTATGCGGCGCCGATCGGCTCGACCATCCAGTGGAACAACCCGGAATCGGGCAACCGCGGCACCATCACCCCGGTCCGCGACGGCCGCGACAACTCCGGCAACTATTGCCGCGAGTACCAGCAGACCGTCTATGTCGGCGGCAAGGCCGAGCGGGCCAACGGCACCGCCTGCCAGCAGCCGGACGGAAGCTGGCGCATCGTGTCCTAACCGGGCACGCCCCCGTCCCCGCCGTCCGTCCCGCGCACGAGCGGGGACGGCGGGCAGGGGCGGGAGCCCCGTCACGGGGCGGTAAGGGCGGTCAGAAGGATCGCCACCTGCTTGGTGTGCGGGCTGACGGCGATGATCTCCCAGGCAGCACCGGACTCCGCCGCATATTCCATGAAGGCCCGGTATTCGTCCTCGCGCCATGTCCGGTTGCCGATGAACTCGTCGAAGACCAGCACCGACCCCGGACGGAAGCGGGGCGCCAGGGCGGTCAGCACCGTCCGCGCCGACGAATAGATGTCGCTGTCCACATTGACGAAGCGCACCGGACCGCTGTGAGCCGCCAGGAAGGGCGGCAGCGTGTCCTCGAACCAGCCCGCGTGCAGCACCGCGTTGTCCCGCACCGGCGGCAGCCGCCGGCCCGTGCTGAGCACGCCGCGCGGCGCGTTCACCCAGCCCTCCGGCAGCCCCTCGAACGAATCGAAGCCGTGGACGGCCTGCCCGGCCGCCGCGGCGATCTGATTCAGCGAGGTGCCGCGGCGCACCCCGAACTCCAGCACCAGACCGGGCACCGCCGCCCGGTCCAGCGCGAATCGCAGCAGCTCCGCCCCCACGCCGAACAGCCGGACGTCCGGGGCGAGGTGCGGGCGGATCGCCGTCACCGCCTCGACCAGGGCCAGACGCTTCGGCTGCCCGGCCAGTTTCTCGCCATACAGCGCCTCCGCCTCGCCGTCGCGGCCCAGAAGCAGCAGATAGGCGCACAGGAAGCCCCAGTATTTGCCCGCCGCACCGGGGCATTCGGCGGCCCGGCGCAGGCGGCGCAGAGCGTCCTCCACCCCGTTCAGGCCCAGCGCCGCGGCGTGGCTGCCGAACCACGCCGCGGCGTGCTCCGGATCGTCGGCCAGCCGCTCGTCGAAAATGGCCAGCGCGCCGGCGGCGTCGCCGAGATGGGCGAGGCTGACCGCCCGCTCATAGAGGATGTCCGCCGACCGGTTGCCGGCGGCCAGCGCCTCCCCGGTCACCCGGAGCGCCTCGTCACCAGGACGATCCAGGCCGGATAATCCACCGGCGACAGCCGCGGGTCGGGCGGGGCCGCCAGCACCAGGGTCCAGCGCCGCCCCCCCACCGCC
>NZ_JAUJFI010000133.1 GCF_030849505.1 Azospirillum isscasi
GGCGCTGAACGGCGTGCGCAGCGCCGCGCGGGCCGAGCCGCCGGCGGATGGGCCGGGCGACAGCCGCGCGACCGCGAAGTCCCGGCTGAAGGCGGCGGTGGAGGAGCGGCGGGAAGCCGACAACGCCGCGCGGTTGCAGTCCGGCGGTCCGCTGACGGATGCCGGCTGACGGATGCCGGTTCACGGATGCCGGGTGGTCCCCGGTGCCATTTGACCCTGTTGAGGAAGACGAAGGAATGACGGCGTTCAAGGTTGGGGATCAGGTGACGATCCACAACAGCCAGACCGGTCCGGAAAAGGCGGCGGTGGTGGAAGCCTTCACCGAAGGCAACCGCTGCATGGTCCTGTCCGATGGCTCCAAATGGCGGGCGGACGGGCAGCGCCAGTGGCGCGTCGGCAGCGGCTACTACAAGGGGCCGGTGGTCGAGCGCACGCGGCCCGGCGACCTGGACATCGTGACCCGGCGCCGCGCCATCGGCGTGATCCGCAAATTCGCCCAGGACCTCAACATGGACAGCCCGCTCGACGCCGCGGCGCTGAAGCGCATCGTCGACCGCATCCAGGAGGAGCAGGCCGCGGCGCCGAAGGACGACGGCGCGGCGTAACCGCCCGGCTCCGGTTTCCCCGCTTCCTCAGAACCTCCCGATTTTCCGAAGCGTCCGGGGCGCGCCTGGACTGCGCCTTGCGCAATCGTGCGAATGCGTATCATTATCGTTGTCGCGCTGCGGCGACGATTCACGCAAACCGCTTTTGGGCTGGGACACATGACGGGCAAAAGGAAAGACGCTGCGACGCTCCCCGGCGGGGAGGAGCCCGACGCCGGCCCCGAACCCAGGAAGGCGGGGGACCGGCTGTCGCGCGGACGGCTGATCGTCGCGCTGGACGCGCTGCTGTCGAAACGGAACGTCACGCTGGCCGCCCGCGATCTGGGGCTCCAGACTTCGGCGCTCAGCCGGCTTCTGGCGCAGATGCGCGAGGAGCTGGGCGACCCCCTGTTCATCCGCTCGGGCCGCGGTCTGGTGCCCACCCCCTTCGCGGAATCGCTGCGCCCGCGGGTGCAGGCGCTCTCCCGTGAGATCGACGCCCTGTTCGGGCCGGCGGCGGAAGGCGCGCCGGTCGACGAGACCTTCGATCCCCGCTGGAACGTGCCGACCGGCATCGACGCGCCGCCGCTTCAGGTCCGGCCCGCCGGTCTGCTGGAAGGGCAGCCGTCCCCGGCGCAGATCGACGCCAAGCTGGAGCGGATCGGGCCGGACGCTCCCGCGCAGGACCGTCTGGCCCGCCACATCGGCGTGCTGGGCATCGCCGGGGGCGGCCATGGGCGCCCCCTGACCGCCGAGGAGGCGGAGGAGGCGATGACCATCATCCTGGCGGGGGAGGCCGATCCGGTGCAGATCGGCGCGCTGCTGGGCATGATGCGCATGCGCGGCTCCACCGCGCCGGAACTGGCCGGGATGGTGCGGGCGATGCGGGCGCACGTCGCCGCCGGGCTGGGCCGGACGATCCAGGCGGACGTGGACTGGCCCTGCTTCACCTCGCCCAACTACCACAACCCGCCCTGGTTCTTCCACGCGGCCCGGCTGGTCTCGCAGGCCGGCCATCGCGTGCTCCTGCACGGCAGCACGGGGTGCAGCGCGGCCTCCGGACGGTACGAGTTCATCGCGCCGACCGTGGGCATCCCGGTCTGCACCAACGCGCGGGAGATCGCGGCGGGGCTGGCGGAGCACCGGATCGCCTATGCGCCGCTGGCCGCCCTGTCCCCGCAGATCTACCGGCTGATCGGGCTGCACCGGCTGACCCAGACCCGCTCCGCCGTGTTCGAGGCCGTGCATCTGCTGAAGCCGGCCAAGGCCAAGACCTCGCTGCTGGGCGCGGCGAAGCCGACCTACCGGGAACTGCACCGCGACGCCGCCCGCATCCTGGGCTGGAAGCACATGGCGGTGCTGGGCAGCGTGCGCGACGTGGCCCAGTTCACGCCCTTCCGCCCGACCTCCATCCACCGTCTGGTCCATGGCGAGGCGGAGGATCTCGTGCTGCCCGCCTGCATGGCGGAGCCGCCGCCCACGCCGCGCCCGCGCGGCACCAGCCTGGAATACTGGCAGGGGGTGTGGACCGGCGCGGTGCGCGACGCGCGGGCGGAGCGCATCATCGTCGGCACCGCGGCCTTCGCCCTGTTCGCCCTTCCCGGCGCCACCGGACCGGACTTCGCCGACGCCCTGCGGCTGGCCGAACAGCTCTGGAAGGCCCGCCTCGGGCAGGCCGCAATGGCGGTGCGGATTCCATCCTGACGTAGAAAGGACGCCGCTCCAGCGGCGATCCTCATATTGAGAATAGTTCTTATTATCGGCGTTGCTGCTTTGCAACACTCCCGCCGCCGGATGGCCCGCCGCCGCCTTCGAGAGTCTCTGAACAGGTTTTGTAAGTTGCCGAAATGAAAAGAGAAATCATGCTTTCTCCGGAGCCCGCGAGGGCCGCCGGAACGGGTGCCGTGGGTCTTCGCCAAACAGCATATCCCTGCATGCGACGTGCGCGAACGATGGTGATTTTGCAATTTAGAATTATTCTGAATGATCGGCGTTGAAGGGTCCGCCTCCCCGATTGGTAGATACCCGCCGCTGATCGGCGCATCCGCCACGACGAATTTCGGGAGAGCTTAATGTTGCAATCGAATGTCCCCGACCGCCTCCGACCCATCATCGCCGGCGCCGCCGCGACGGCGGGGCTGGCGATGTCCTTCTCCACCCTGGCGACGGTGGCGCAGGCGCAGACGGCCGGTTCGGGTGCGGGGACCGCGCCGGGTGCGGCGGCGGGTGACGCCACCGTCCTCGACCCGGTCCGGGTCGGCGCCGACCGCCCGGCGGACACCGGCAACGTGAACGCCAAGCCCACCGGCATCTCCCGCCTGCCCGACACGGTCAAGGACACGCCCCGCGTCGTCAACGTCGTCCCGGAAGAGATCATCGAGCAGCAGAAGGCCACCACGCTGGAGCAGGTCCTGCGCAACGTCCCCGGCGTCACCATCTCGACCGGCGAGGGCAACGGCGGCCAGAACGGCGACCAGTTCCGCATCCGCGGCCTGACCGCCCGCGGCGACATCTACACCGACGGCCTGAAGGATTTCGGCGTCTACACCCACGACGTCTTCAACACCGAGTCCGTGCAGGTCTTCAAGGGCCCGTCGGGCAACGGCTTCGGCGTCGGCAACTCCGGCGGCGTCATCAACCAGGGCACCAAGAAGGCCGGGCTCGAGAAGCGCTACAACGTCGAGCAGTCGGTGGGCAGCGGCCCCGTCTACCGCACCACGGTCGACGTGAACCAGCCGATCAACGAGACGACCGCCCTGCGTTTCAACGGCCTGTACCACGACCAGGACGTCGCCGACCGCGACGAGGTCGAGGCCAAGCGCAAGGGCTTCGCCGCCGATCTGGGCGTGGGGCTGGGCACCCCGACGACCTGGCACCTGAACTACTCCTACCTGAACGGCGAGAAGACGCCGGACATGGGTCAGCCCATGATCCGCGGGCGCGACGGCGTCATCCGCCCGGCGCCGGAGTTCGGGCTCGACCGCTCCACCTCCTACGTCCGCAACCTGGACCGCGACGACACCGACAACCATATCGTCACCTCGACCCTGACCCACGAGGTCAGCAAGGCCCTGTCGTTCTACAACGACAGCCGCTACAGCCATTACGAGCGCGACTTCGTTTCCACGGCCCCCGCGGCGCTCACCGCTGCCAACAACACCATCTTCCTGAACGGCGGCAACCCGGTGATCGGCTACGGCGCCGGCGGCGGCATGGCCTTCAAGCAGAAGGGCTGGGGCGTCCAGAACGTCGCGGGCGTGAAGGCGGAGGGCAATTTCCTCGGCCTCTACCACAAGGTGAACGGCGGGCTGGACCTGAACTATCAGAAGGACGAGCGGCGCGGCGGCACCTGGGTCAACCGCACCAACACCCAGACCATCCGCAACCCGAGCCACAACTACCCGGCCAACGCCTTCCTCACCTACCCGGCAACCGGCCTGCGTGAGTCGAGCGTCGCCAACACCGGCCTGTTCATCACCGACCGCGTGTGGCTGTTCGACCAGCTTTCGGTGCAGGGCGGGCTGCGTTGGGACTACTTCCGCACCACCTTCCGGTCCGCCGACCCGGCGGTGATCGGCGGCAACGAGACCACCCGCACGCTCAGCCCGTCCGCCAGCCTGATCTACGAGCCGACCAAGGACGTGTCGCTGTACGTCTCCTACGCGCGCTCCAACAAGCCGATCGGCGTGGACATCGCCGCGCAGGTCACCAACGGCACGGCGGAGACGCCGCGCGCCGGGCGCGACTTCGATCCGGAAAAGACCGACCTGTACGAGATCGGCGGCAAGGCCGACTTCTTCGCCGGTCGCCTGGGCCTGAACGGCGCCCTGTTCCAGATCGAGAAGAGCAACACCTATTCGGTCGATCCGGCCACCGGCACGGTCACCGACGGCTTCTCCGAAGCCGGTCTCGGCACCCGCATCCGCGGCTTCGAGGCCGGGGTGAGTGGCAAGGTGGTCGAGGGCTGGAGCGTCTACGCCAGCTACGCCTACCTCGACGGCGAGATCAAGGAGTCGCGGACCAACACGGGGGTCGTCGGCAACGAGGCCCCGAACGTTCCGAAGCACAACGCGAGCCTGTGGACGACCTACGAGTTCGGCGCCGGCTTCGTGCCCGGCAAGTTCCTGGTCGGCGGCGGCATCCAGTACGCTTCGGAATACTGGGCCGACAGCGCCAACACCGCCCGCGTGCCGGACACGGTCTCGCTGGACAGCGTGGTGTCCTATGAGATCAACAACCTGTCCCTGGCGCTCAACGCCTACAACCTGACCGACCACCGCAACTACGCTTCGGCCTTCAACGCCTCGCGTGCGGTGCCCGCGGCGGGCCGCACCTTCATGCTGACCGCCGGCGTCACCTTCTGATCCCGGCCAGGCCGGACCGCGTTCCCGGACCATCCTCCGGGGACCGGTCCGGCCTCTTTCCATGGATAAGGAACTCTCCCCGTGCTTCTGCAAATCCCCGACGTGCTGACCGCCGACGAAGTCGCCCACTGCCGCGCGGTGCTGGAGGCGTCGCCCTGGGTGGATGGCCGCGTCACCGCGGGTTCCCAGGCGGTGCAGGCCAAGAACAACCTGCAGATCCCGGAGGAGAGCGACATCGCCCGCGAGCTGGGCGTGGTCATCCTGAGAGCGCTGGCCCGCAACCCGGCCTTCAATTCCGCGGCCCTGCCGCTGCGCGTCCTGCCGCCCATGTTCAACCGCTACGACCTGGACATGACCTACGGCAACCATGTGGACAACGCCATCCGGGCCATTCCGGGCACCGGCGGCATGCGCATGCGGGCCGACGTCTCCACCACGATCTTCCTGAGCGACCCGGACGAGTATGACGGTGGCGATCTGGTCGTCGAGGACACCTACGGCACCAAGGGCGTGAAGCTGCCGGCGGGGCACGGGGTGGTCTATCCGTCCAGCAGCCTGCACCGGGTGACCCCGGTGACGCGCGGCTCGCGCTGGGCCTCCTTCTTCTTCACGCAGTCGCTGGTCAAGGACGACGGGCTGCGGGCGATGCTCTACGACCTGGACGTGGCGATCATCGACCTGCGCCAGGAGCTGGGCGACCAGCACCCGTCCGTGCTGTCGCTGGTGAACCACTACCACAACCTGCTGCGGCGCTGGGCCGAGGTGTGATGGAGGGGGGTGCGACAGTCCTTCCCGCGGAGGGGCCGGACATCATCGACGTGCAGCTCGCCCTGGGACAGCAGTGCCTCGACCGCGGCGGGGCGGAGCAGGCGCGGGCGGTGGAGTGGTTCCGCATCGCCGCCCGCAGCGGCGACGCCCGCGCCGTCAACATGCTGGGGCGCTGCCACGAGCACGGCTGGGGCGTGCCCGCCGATCCCGTCCAGGCCGCCGTCTATTACCGCCGGGCCGCCGAGCTTGGCGATGCGTGGGCGCCGTTCAATCTGGCCGACCTGCATTGCCGCGGCGTGGGCGTTCCGGCGGACGACGGCGAAGCCTACCGGCTCTACGCCGACGCCGCCCGCAGGGGCAACGTGAAGGCGCTGAACATGCTGGGCCTGTTCCACGAGGCCGGGCGCGCGGTGGCGGAGGATGGGGCCGGCGCCCGCCGGCTCTTCCAGGCCGCCGCGGAGGGCGGCGACTGCTGGGGCCGCTTCAACCACGCCCGCCTGCTGCTTCAGGACGGGCGGACGGAGGAGGCGCTGGGGTGGTTCGCGCGGGCGCTGGAGACCGGCTTTCCCGACTTCCACCGCGGCATGGCCGCCGCCCTGGCCGACCAGCCCGACCCCCGGCTGCGCGCGCTGGCGCAGAGGGCGGGAATGTTGGCCGGGGACAAATCTTGAGGGGTCCTGCGATGAGCGTTCCTGCCGACACCGTCTCGCTCTACGATTACGAACGCCACTTCACGGCGCGCGTGGACGCGGCGACCCGCGCCTACATCGCGGGGACCGGGGCGGACGGCATCACCCGGCAGGCCAACCGCGACGCCTACGACCGGATGCGCCTGATGCCGCGGGCGCTGCGCGACCTGTCGCAGGCCAGCGCGGCGACGGCGCTGTTCGGGCAGGCGATGCCCTATCCCATCCTGATCGCGCCGATGGCCTTCCACCGGCTGGTCCACCGCGACGGGGAGCGGGCGACCGCGCAGGCGGCCGGGCTGACCGGCACCTGGATGACCGTCAGCACCCAGTCCAGCGTGACGCTGGAGGAGGTCGCGGCGGCGGCGGGCGGGCCGCTGTGGTTCCAGATCTACACCCAGCCGCGCCCGGAGGACACGCTGACCCTGGTGCGGCGGGCGGAGGCCGCGGGCTACCGCGCGCTGGTGCTGACGGTGGACGCGCCGGTCAGCGGCCTGCGCAACATCGAGCAGCGCGCCGGCTTCCGCCTGCCGGACGGCATCGCCCCGGTCAATCTGGCCGGGCTGGCGCCGGACACCTTCACGCCGTCGCGGCCCGGCAGCCCGGTCTTCCAGGGCATGCTGCACGCCGCCGCCACCTGGGACACCGTGCGCCGGCTGTGCGCCGAGACGCGCCTGCCGGTGCTGCTGAAGGGCATCATGAACCCCGAGGACGTGGACCCGGCCATCGAGGCCGGGGCGGCGGGGATCATCGTGTCGAACCATGGCGGGCGGACGCTCGACACGCTGCCCGCGGTGGCGGAGGTTCTGCCGCTGGTCGCCGCCCGCGCGGCGGGCCGCCTGCCGATCCTGGCGGACGGCGGCATCCGGCGCGGCACCGACATTCTGAAGGCCCTCGCGCTGGGCGCCGACGCCGTGCTGGTCGGCCAGCCGGTGCTGCACGCCCTGGCGGTCGGCGGCATGGCGGGGGTGGCCCACATGCTGACCATCCTGCAGACCGAGCTGGAGGTCGCCATGGCGCTGAGCGGGCGGGCGCGGCTGGCCGACATCGACCGTTCGGCGATCTTCGACCCGCCGCGTTATTGAGACGCCTTATTGGTAATAAAGCGCGATGCGCCGGCCGCCGGCCTCCATCACCTGGGCCTCCACCCCGTAGACGTCGCGGATGACCTCCGGGGTGATGATGGCCTCCGGCGGTCCCTGGTGCACCACCCGCCCGTCGCGCATCGCGACGATCCGGTCGGAGTAGCAGGAGGCGAAGTTGATGTCGTGCAGCACCAGCACGACCGTCTTGCCGAACTCGTCCGCGGTGCGGCGGAACAGCTTCATCATCGCCACGGCGTGCTTGACGTCGAGGTTGTTCAGCGGCTCGTCGAGCAGGATGTATTCGGTGTCCTGGCACAGCACCATGGCGATGAAGGCGCGCTGGCGCTGGCCACCCGACAGCTCGTCCAGGAAGCGGCCCGCCAGCGGCTCCAGGTCCAGATAGCGCAGCGCCTTGGCGATGTGCTCGCGGTCGGTGCCGGTCAGGCGGCCCTTGCTGTGCGGGTAGCGCCCGAAGGCGACGAGATCCTCCACCGTCAGGCGCGACATGATGTGGTTGTCCTGCCGCAGGATGGACAGGCGGCGGGCCAGCACGTCGCCGGGGGTGGTGGTCACGTCCATCCCGTCGATCTCCACCGTGCCGGCGCTCATCGGCAGCAGGCGGCTGACGATGGAGAGCAGCGTCGATTTCCCCGCCCCGTTCGCCCCGATCAGCGAGATCACCCCGCCCGCCGGAAGCGACAGCGTCACCCCGTCCACCACGACGGTGCCGTTGTAGGACTTCTTGATGTTCTTGACGTCGATCATCGGGACGATCCCCGCACCAGGATGAACAGGAAGGCGAGACCGCCCACGAACTCGATGACGATGCTGAGCGCCGCGTTGTAGCCGAACACCCGCTCCAGGATCAGTTGCCCCCCGACCAGCGTCAGAATGGCGATCAGCGCCGCGGCGGGCAGGATCACCGCGTGCCGGTGCGACCGGATCACCAGATAGGCGAGGTTGGCGACCAGCAGGCCGAAGAAGGTCACCGGACCGACCAGCGCGGTGGACACCGACACCAGGACGGCGACCATCACCAGCACCGCCATGACCACGCGCCGGTGGTCCACGCCGAGGTTGATCGCGGTGTCGCGCCCCAGCGCCAGCACGTCGAAGGTGCGCATCCACCGCCAGCCGGCCAGCGACACCGCCAGCACCACCAGCGCCGACACGGCCAGCAACTCGCCGTCCACGCGGTTGAAGTTGGCGAACAGCCGGTCCTGCACGGTCAGGAAGGCGTTGGGGTCGATGATGCGCTGAAGGAAGTTGGTCAGGCTGCGGAACAGCACGCCGAACACGATGCCGACCAGCAGCAGCAGGTGCAGGCTCCGCCGGTTGTCCCCGCGCCCGGCGCCATTGAACAGCCACCAGTAGAGCAGGCCGGAGAAGACGACCATCGACGCCACCTCCACGCCGAAGCGCAGGCGCGGGTCCAGCGACGCCACCAGTCCGCTGCCGAACCAGAAGACCAGCCCGGTCTGGATCAGCCGGTAGAGGAAGTCGAACCCCATCACCGAGGGGGTGAGGATGCGGTTGTTCGTGATGGTCTGGAACAGCACGGTCGAGACGGCGACGGCGTAGCCGACCAGCACCATCGCCGCGACCTTGGTGCCGCGGAAGGCCAGGACGAAGTCCCACTTGCCCCGCGCGCCCAGCGTCATGAACAGCGCGATCGACAGCAGGGTGAGCGCCGACAGGACGCCCAGCACCACCGGTGGCGACATAAGGCGGCGGTCAGCCGGCATGGCCGTTCCTCCGCAGCAGCAGATAGAGGAACAGGGCGCTGCCGATCACCCCCATCATGGTCCCGATGGGGATCTCGTAGGGATGGATGACCAGCCGCCCGGCGATGTCGCAGGCCAGCACCAGCCCGGCCCCCATCAGCGCGACCCAGGGCAGGGACCCGCGCATGTTGTCGCCGCGGATCAGGCTGACGATGTTGGGAACGATCAGCCCCAGGAAGGGGATCATGCCGCAGGTCGCGATCACCGCCGCCGTGGTCATCGACACGATGACGAGGCCCAGCGCCATCACCTTGCGGTGGTCGATGCCCAGGTTTGTGGCGACGTCGCGGCCCATCCCGGCGACGGTGAAGCGGTCCGCCGCCAGATAGGCGACGCCGGTCAGCGCGGCGCTGACCCACAGCAGCTCGTAGCGGCCCAGCAGGATGGCCGAGAAGTCCCCCATCTCCCACGCCCGCACCGACTGCATCAGGTCGTGGCGGTAGGCGACGAACTCGGTCAGCGCCGTGATCACCCCGCCCAGCATGAGTCCGACCAGCGGCACCACCAACGGCGAGCGCAGCGGCACCCGGCGCAGGATCGCCAGGAACAGCCCCGTCCCGGCCAGCGCGCAGACGCTCGTCGCCGCCATGCGCCCGATCACCGGGGCCTCCGGAGCGAGCAGCGAAACCATCATCATGCCGAAGATGGCCGATTCCGCGGTCCCGGCGGTGGACGGCTCCACGAAGCGATTGCGCACCAGAATCTGGAGCAGCAGGCCGGACACCGCCATCGCGGCGCCGGCCAGGATCAGCGCCAGCGTCCGGGGCAGGCGGCTGACCAGCAGGACCAGCGCCGCCCGATCCGCCGCACCGTCGCCGAACAGCGTCCCGACGCTCACGTCGCTGACGCCGACGAACAGGCTCCAGCCGGCCAGCAGGCCGATGCCGGCCAGGGCGAGCGGGAAGGGCTTCACGGCGGGGGGCATCAGGACTTCTTGGACAGGACCGCCGTCAGGTGATCCACGTCCTTCTGAAAGGACGCCAGCCCGCCGCCGACCACGTACCAGCTCGCACCGTCCAGATAGACGACCTGATTCTTCTGCCAGGCGGCGGTGCGGCGCACGATGTCGTTGTCCAGGAACTGCCGCGCCGGCTTGCCGTCCTGCCCGATGGCGGCGTCGCGGTCGATCACGAACAGCCAGTCCGGGTTGGCCTGAAGGATGAACTCGAAGGAGATGGCCTGCCCGTGGTTGGAGACCTTCAGATTCTCCACGGCGGGGCGGATGCCGAATTCCGAATGCAGGATGCCGAAGCGCGAGCCGACGCCGTAGGCGCTCATCTTGCCGCCGGTGGTCAGCACCATCAGGCCGGTCCCGGCGTCGCCCGCCGTGGCCTTCAGCGCGGCGATGGAGGCACGCAGCCGGTCCACCCGCTGCTTGACCAGGGCGGTCTTGCCGAAGATGCGGCCCAGCGTCTCGGCGTTGGCGATGGAGCTTTCCAGATAGTCGTTCGGATCGACCGTCAGGTCGATGGTCGGCGCGATGCGCGACAGTTCGGCGTATTTCGGGGCGGAGCGGCCCCCCACGACGATCAGGCCGGGTTCGGCGGCGTTCACCGCCTCGTAGTCCGGCTCGAACAGGGTGCCGATCTTCGCGTAGGACGGCCCGTCATACTTGGCGAGGTGCGGCGGCTTCAGGCCCGTGGGCACGCCGGCGACCGCCACGCCCAGCGCGTCCAGCGTGTCGAGCGAGGGCATGTCGAAGACCAGGACGGGGCCGAAGTTCGGCGGAAGCCGGGTTTCTCCCTGCGCGTGCCGCACCGTCATGTCCTGGCTGTGGCCCGGAACGGGCGCCAGGGCGGCGATGCCGAAGGCCGCCGCGGTCATCGCCATGGCGTGGCGTCGGGTCACGTTCATCCTTGAATCTCCTCAACTCTGCCGGGTCGGGCTATGCCGGAAGGGGAGACACTGTGGTCCCGATCGCTCCGCAACGTCAATGCGAATTGCTCGCATTCGCAGTATGCTTGCCGGGCGGGGCTCTGAAGCTGTTATGAAGCCGCCGCAATCGAACCGCATCACCGCACACAGGAAGGGCCATCATGGGACATGCGAGCAGCGTCCGCGTGCCGACCGCCAACGGCAGCCGCTACCTCCAGCAGCTCTGCAAGCACTGGGCGCACAATCTGACCGTGGACTACACGCCGGAGGCGGGGAACGTCGTCTTCCCGCGCAACGCCCGCGGCGCCGACTGGCCGGGCGACGCCACCTTGACGCTCCAGGCCCGGCCGGACGGGCTGGACTGTCGGCTGGACGCCAGCTCCGCGGAGCATCTCGCCGCGCTGAAGGGGGCGCTGGAACGCCATCTCGACCGCTTCGCCTTCCGCGAGGTCCCGCTGGCCTACCCCTGGCAGGACGAACCGGCGGCCTGATGCGGCCCTTCCGGCATCAGGCTGTTTTTGTCACCGGCATGTTTGCCCGCCTCCATGGATTGGCCTTGAACTCACCCGCCCGAATACGGGAAGAACCATCCTGAACGAACAGGGGTGCAGGAGGGTGGGCCATGCCGAACCGCGGCAATGGTGGAACGGGACGTTTTTCCGGCTGGCGTGCCGCCGTGGCCGCCTGCGCCGTTGCGGCGCTGGGGTCATTCGTTCCAGCCGCACAGGCGGCGGAGCTGTCCATCGTCTTCACCTCGACGATGGCCGACATCGAGCCGGTGGAGGGCGAGGGCGGTCTCGCCAACCTCGCCACGCTGCTGCGCACCAAGCGGGCGGAAGGCGGCACCCTGTTCCTGCACGGCGGCGCCTCCCTGGCCGCGGGCGTCCTGTCCACCTTCGACAAGGGCGCCCACATGATCGACCTGCTGAACGAGCTTCAGCCCGACATGATGGCGGTCACCAAGCGCGATCTCGGCTTCGGCAAGGACGAGCTGACCCTGCGCAGCTACGAGGCGCGCTTTCCCTTCGTCAGCGCCACCACCATCGACCGCAACACCGGCAAGGTGATGGAGGGGTTGGAGCCGTGGGTGCTGATCGACACCCCCGTGGGCAAGGTCGGCGTGGTGTCGGCGATCTCGCCGGACCTGACGGTCCAGTACATCGTGCCCGACATCGAGGTGCGTCCCCCCGCCACGATCGCCGCGGAGGCCCGCGCCCTGCGGGCCAAGGGGGCGGACTATGTGGTCGCCATCCTGGACAATTCCCCGGAGGCGCTGGAGGCGCTGCGCAACGAACCGGCCATCGACGCGCTTCTCCAGCTCTCCGCCACCGGCAAGGACGTGCTGGAAACGGACAAGGGCAAGGTCTTCGGCGTCCATGTGAACGTCAAGGGCTCGGCCTTCGTGCTGCGGTTGGACGGGGACGGGAAGGCGCCGCCCACCGTGGCCGGGGCGGACATCGTGCCGCTCGCCGGGCTGCCGCCGGACCCGGCGATGGAAAAGCGGGTCGGCGTCTATCTGGCCCGCCTGTCGGAGTTGCTGGACATCACCATCGGGACGACGGCGACCCCGCTCGACACCCGCCGCGCCGCGGTGCGCAGCGGCGAGAACGCCTTCGCCTCGCTGATCGCCGACGCCATGCGCGGCCACTTCAACACCGACGCGGCCTTCATCAACGGCGGCAACATCCGCGGCAACCGCCAGTACGAGGCGGGGACCGTGCTGACCCGCCGCGACATCCAGCGCGAACTGCCCTTCCGCGACAGCATCATCGCCGTCTCCCTGCCCGGCAAGGCCCTGCGCGAGGCGCTGGAGGTCAGCGCCGCCGGGGTGGACGGCCAGAAGGGCAGCTTCCTGCACCCGTCCAACATGGCGGTGGTCTACGACCTGACGCAGCCGGCGGGCAACCGCGTCGTCTCCGTCACGGTGGGCGGCAAGCCGCTGGACCCGGCGGCCACTTACTCGGTCGCCCTGCCGAACTATCTGGCCCAGGGCGGCGACGGCTACGCCATGCTGAAGGCGGGCGGCGGCACCTCCGCGGCGGGCGGGAAGCTGCTGTGGGAGATCCTGGCCCAGCACCTGACGGACCGGGGAACGGTGTCGCCCCGGATCGACGGGCGGATCACGCTGCGCTGATGGGGGGAGAGCCCACCGCCACCGAGGCCGCCGCCGTGACCGCCGCCGCGCCGGCGCTCCGCGCGCCCTTCCGGGGCGGCGTCGGGCGGCGCGTCGGGCTGGGCCTGCTGGTGATGGTCGGGGTGCTGCTGGGCGTGTCGGGCACCGCGCTCTACGATCTGGCGCAGTTCCGCCACGCCCTGTCGGACCTGTCCACCGGGGCGCTGCCGCGGATCACCACCGGGGCTGTGCTGAACGGCGGACTGCAACAGGTGCTGTCCCAGGCGACCCGGCTGGGTGCGGCGGCCAGCCATCCCGAGCGGCGGGTCACCCTGGCGGAACTGACCGCAAACCTGACGGCGGTCACCCGGTCGGCCCACGCCCTGTCCGGCATCGAGGGCGGCGCGACGCTGGCCGGCGTCCTCGGCACGCTGGTCCCGACCGTGGAGGATCTGGACCGGCTGGTGGCGGAGCGCATCGACGCGGCGGCCCGCGCCGACGAGGCGCTGGACGAGACCCGCCGCCTGTCGGCGGAGGCCGGCGCCCTGGTCGCCGCCGTGCTGCCGGCCCTGCCGCCGGACCGGCTGGGGCCGCTCACCGCCTGGACCAACACGGTCAACCGGGTGCTGAACGAAAGCACCCACGCCGGCAACAGCCGGTTCCAGCGCGAGATCCTGCGCGCGCAGAAGGACGCGGCGGCGGCGCTGTCCGCCCTGCCGGCGCTCCACGCCGGGCTGCCGCCCGATCAGGCGGAGCGGTTCGCCGCCCTGCACCGGCGGCTGGAGACGGCCCTGCTCGGCCCCTCCGGCCTGCTGCCCAGCCTGATGGAGCGGCAGGAGGCCATCGCCCGCAGCAAGGCGCTGACCCATCAGGTGCTGGTGATGGTGGAGGAGGTCGTGAAGATCGCCCACGCGCTGTTCGAGCGGATCAACGCGGCGGCGGCGGGCGAGGCGGGCAGCCTGTCTGAACTGGCCGCGACCCAGAACCGCATCCTGGTCGGGCTGGGGGCGCTGGGCTTCCTGGTGGCGCTGGGCGTGTATCTGTACCTGCGCCGTTTCCTGACCCTGCGTCTGGTCCGGCTGAACGACGCGGTGCTCGACCGGGTGGAGGGGCGGGAGACGCCGCTGCCCGACGGCGGCACCGACGAGATCGCCACCATCTCCCGCTCCATCCGCCATTTCCTGGACGAGATCGCGCGCCGCCAGCAGCAGGTGGAGGAGGCCCGCCGCCGCGCCGAGGAGGCGTCGCGCGCCAAGGGCGATTTCCTGGCGAACATGAGCCACGAGATCCGCACGCCGATGAACGCCATTCTGGGGCTCAGCCATCTCGCCCTGCGCGCCGGTCCGCCGCCGCGCCAGCGCGGCTATCTGACCCGGATACGGGCATCGGCCACGGCGCTTCTGGGCATCATCAACGACATCCTCGACGTCTCGAAGATCGAGGCGGGCATGCTGACGCTGGAGCGCGTGCCCTTCGACCTGCCCGCCGTGCTGGACATGGTGGCCGGCACCGCCGCCCTGTCCGCCGAGGAGAAGGGGCTGGCCCTGCGGATGGAGGTCGCGCCGGATGTACCGACCGCCCTGCTGGGCGACCCGCTGCGGCTGGGGCAGGTGCTTCTCAACCTCGTCAACAACGCCGTGAAGTTCACGGAGAGCGGCGGCGTGGACCTTTCGGTGACCGCCGCACCGCGGGCCGCGGGGGAGACGGAAACCGAGCTGCGCTTCGCCGTGCGCGACACCGGCATCGGCATGACGGCGGAGCAGGCGGCCCGGCTGTTCCAGCCCTTCGCCCAGGCCGACAGCTCCACCACCCGCCGCTATGGCGGGACCGGGCTGGGGCTGGCGATCAGCCAGCGGCTGGCCGTCATGATGGGCGGCGGCATCGCCGTGGACAGCGCGCCCGGCCTGGGCAGCACCTTCCGCTTCACGGTGATGGCCGGCGTGCAGGACGGCGCCGCGAAGACGCTGCCCGCCCTGGCCGATCCGGGGCTTGCGGGGCTGCTGGTGGAGGAGCCGCTGCGCGGCCTGCGCGTGCTGGTCGCCGACGACAACGCCGTGAACCGTCTGGTCGCGCGGGAGCTGCTGGAGGACGCCGGGCTGGCGGTCACCGCCGTGGGCAGCGGCGGGGAGGCGGTGCGGCTGGCGCTGGAGCCGGGGGCGGGCTACGCCGCGCTGCTGACCGACATCCAGATGCCGGACATGGACGGGTTCGAGGTGGCGCGGGCGATCCGCCGCCACAGCGGTCCGGACCGCCTGCCGATCATCGCCATGACCGCCCACGCCCTGGAGGAGGAGCGGCAGCGCTGTCTGGCCGCGGGCATGGACGACCACATCGCCAAGCCGGTGGAGCCGCACCGCCTCGTCGCCGTCCTGAATCGCTGGCTGAAGCCCTCCGCGTCGGCCCGGACCCTGCCGGTTGCCAGGAGCGCGGAAGCGGACGGGGCGCTTCCCCGCACGCTGGAGGGGTTCGACCTCGCCCCGGCGCTGGCGCGGATGAACGGGCGCGCACGCACGCTGCGCCGGGCGATCCTGGATTTCCTCGACCGCTACGGCGACGCGCCGGCCCGGCTGGAGCACATGCGGACGGCGGCGGACTGGCCGGCGATGGAGCGCTTCGCCCACGGTCTGCGCGGCAGCGCCGGGACGGTCGGTGCCATGGCGGCCAGCGAGGCCGCGGCGGCGCTGGAGCGGGCGGCGCGGGAAGGGCGTGCGGAGGCGATCCCGGACCGTCTGGCCGCGCTGACCGCGGCGCTCGGCCCCGCGCTGGCGTCGGCGGAAACGCTGCGCGCGGT
>NZ_JAUJFI010000134.1 GCF_030849505.1 Azospirillum isscasi
CCCCGCCGCCCGACCGGACGCAGACCGCCGCCCTGCCGCCACCGCAGCCCAAGGCGCCGCCGCCGCCCGCCCTGCCCCGCATGGAACCGCTGACCGTCCTCTTCGACGGCGCCGCCACCGCGCTGCCCGAACCGGCACAGGCGCGGCTGGACGCCATCGCGGAGCGCATGAAGGCCAACGGGCTTCTGCGGCTTCAGATCCGCTCCTACGCCAGCGGCACGCCGGAGACGGCGCGCGAGGCGCGGCAATTGTCGCTGGCCCGCGCCCTGGCCGTCCGCGAGAGGCTGGGAACCGCCGGGATCGCCAGCACCCGCGTGGACATCCGCGCCCTGGGCATGGAGGCGGGCGGCGGCGCGCCGGACCGGCTGGACATGGAGTTCCTGAACCAGTGACCCGACACCCCTAGCCCGGTCCGCCGCCTGACCCTTATCCCCTGGACGAGAGTGCCCATGGCCGCCATCGCCCCGTCGTCTCACCCACTGGAGGAGCCTTCCCCGATGACGCGCCCGGAGCGCTTCCTGACACGGATGATCCTCTTCCTGGTGGTCGTGGGAAGCGTGACGGCGTTGCTGTTCCCGGCCCTGCGCGCCGCCTTCATGAACAACCCGGCGCTGAACGGGCTGATTCTCGGCACGCTGCTGGCCGGCATCCTGTTCATCTTCCGGCAGGTGCTGATGCTGCGGCCCGAGGTGGCGTGGCTGGAGCATTTCCAGTCCAACCACCCCGCCGCGGGCGGGCCGGAGCCGGTGCTGCTGGCCCCCATGGCGCGCATGCTGCGGGAACGGCGCGGGCGGCTGACCCTGTCGGCGCTGTCGATGCGCTCCCTGCTCGACGGCATCGCCTCGCGGCTGGACGAGTCGCGGGAGTTGTCGCGCTACCTGATCGGGCTGCTGATCTTCCTCGGCCTGCTGGGCACCTTCTGGGGCCTGCTGCACACGGTGCAGTCGGTCGGCTCGGTCATCGGCGGGCTGTCGGTGCAGGGCGGCGACGTGGGGGCGATGTTCAGCAACCTCCAGCACGGGCTGGAGGCGCCGCTGACCGGCATGGGCACGGCCTTCAGTTCCTCCCTGTTCGGTCTGGCGGGGTCGCTGGTGCTGGGCTTCCTGGAGCTTCAGGCCAGCCAGGCGCACAACCGCTTCTTCCAGGACGTGGAGGACTGGCTGTCCGGGGCCACCCGGCTGTCGAGCGGGGCCGGCGGCAGCCTGGAGACCGGCGACCAGTCGATGCCGGCCTATCTGACGGCGCTTCTGGAACAGACGGCGGAGAACCTGGATTCGCTCCAGCGCACCGTCGCCACCGCCGAGGAGGGCCGCCGGTCGGCCAACGCCAACCTGATGGCCCTGACCGAGCGGCTGAGCACCCTGACCGACCAGATGCGCGCCGAACAACAGCTCCTCCTGCGGCTGGGCGAGAGCCAGCTTGAGATGAAGGGGCTGCTCGACCGGCTGTCGGACGCCGCCATCGGCGGGTTCGACGACGCCTCGCGCCAGCATCTGCGCAACATGGACATCTACCTCGCCCGCATGGTCGAGGAGTCGTCCACGGGCCGGGTCCAGGCCGTGCAGGAGATCCGCAGCGAGATCAAGCTGCTGGCCCGCACCATCGCCGCCCTGGCCGAGGAATCGGAACAGCGCTGACGTCTTTCTCCCCGTCCGCCGGAGGGACACCCCGCCATGCCCAGCATCAGCCGCCGCAACGGCCACCGCGAGGCCAGCGCATGGCCCGGATGGGTGGACGCGCTGTCGTCCCTCGTCATGGTGGTCATCTTCCTGCTGATGATCTTCGTCGTCGCCCAGTTCTACATGGCGACCGCGCTGACCGGGCGCGACGAGCAGCTCGGCAGCCTGAACCGCAAGGTCGCGGAGCTGAACGACCTGCTGGCGCTGGAGCGGGACGCCAACGCCGACCTGCGGATCAACGTCGCCCAGCTTTCGGCGGAGTTGCAGGGTTCCGTCGCGGCGCGGGACACCATGACCAGCCGGATGGCCACGCTCCAGGGCGACCTCGACCACGCCACCCGCGCAGCGGAGGAATTGCAGCGCACCATCCGCGCCGACAAGGAGAGCATCGAACTGAAGCTGGCCGAGGCCGCCAGCCTTCAGGCCGACCTGAAGGCGCTGCGCGAGGCCCGGACCAGACTGGAAGGTGAACTGGCCGCCGCCGCCGCTCAGCAGCGCCTGACGGAGGAGCAGCGGCAGGCCCTCCTGGCCGAACTCGGCGGGGAGCGCGACCGCGCGAAGGCGCTGGAGTCGCGGCTCGCCACGGCGGACGAGAAGACGATGCTCGCGCAGAAGGACATCGAGAAGCGCGACATCCGCATCACCGAACTGATGGCGTCCCTGTCCGCCGAACAGGGCGAGACGGGCAAGGCGAACCAGCAGGTGGACCTTCTGAACCGGCAGATCGCCGCCCTGCGCGAGCAGCTCGCCCGCATCGGCGCCGTTCTGGAGATCTCGGAGAAGAAGGCGGAGGAGCAGCAGGTCCAGATCGCCGAACTCGGCTCGCGGCTCAACCAGGCGCTGGCCGCCAAGGTACAGGACCTCGCCCGCTACCGCTCGGAGTTCTTCGGGCGGGTGCGCGAGGCTCTGGGCAACCGGCCCGACGTGCGCATCGTCGGCGACCGCTTCGTCTTCCAGTCGGAGCTTCTGTTCCCCTCCGGCTCGGCGACGTTGGAAGAGGCGGGCAAGCAGCGGCTGGCCGCGCTGGCGCACACGCTGATCGAGATCGGACGGACGATTCCGCCGGACATCAACTGGGTGCTGCGCGTGGACGGCCACACCGACGTGCGCCCGGTGCGCATCCAGTTCGCGTCGAACTGGGAGCTGTCGGCGGCGCGGGCGATTTCGGTCGTGAAGTACCTGATCGACCAGGGCATTCCGGCGGACCGTCTGGCCGCCGCGGGCTTCGGCGAATATCAGCCGCTCGATTCCGGCACCAGCGACGAGGCGCTGGCCCGGAACCGGCGGATCGAGGTGAAGCTGGATCAGCGGTAGGGAGCGGAAGCCCCCAGATAGCGGCTTTCCAGATGCCGCCGGAACACCGCCGCGTCGAGCGGGCGCCCGGTGACCGCGGTCAGCAGATCGTCGCCGGATGCGTAGAAACAGCCCTTGCCATGAACGTTCACGCCCAGCCACGCGGCCAGCGGCCCCAGGTCGCCGCGCGCCAGGGCCGGGCGGATGTCCGGATCGGCCTCCGCCGCGGCTTCGAAAAGCTGGGCGGCGGTCATGGCGCCGATCGTGTAGCTTGGGAAATAGCCCCAGGCGCCGGACGGCCAGTGGATGTCCTGAAGGCAGCCCTGCCGGTCGTCCGGCGGCACCACCCCGACCAGCTCCCTCATGCCGTCGCTCCAGGCTCCCGGCAGGTCGGCCAGGGCGAGGTCCCCGCCGATCAGCGCCTTCTCCAGCCGGTAGCGCAGGATCACATGCGCCGGGTAGGTCACCTCGTCGGCGTCCACGCGGATGAAGCCGCGTTCCACGCGGCTGTAGAGGCGGCGGAGGTTGTCCGGCTCCCAGGCCGGACCGGAGCCGCCGAACGCCTCCCGCGCGACCGGCGCCAGCCAGCGCAGGAATTCCGGGGCCCGGCACGCCTGCATCTCCACGATCAGCGATTGGCTCTCGTGCACGGCCATGCCGCGGGCCAGCCCGACCGGCTGGCGCAGCCAGTCCCGCGGGCGGCGCTGCTCGTAGAGCGCGTGGCCGGTTTCGTGCATCACGCCCATCAGGGCCTTGGTGAAGTCGGCCTCGTCGTAGCGGGTGGTGATGCGCACGTCCCCGGTGGCGCCGCCGCAGAAGGGGTGCAGCGACACGTCCAGCCGCCCCCGCGTGAAGTCGAACCCCGCCGCCCGCATCAGCCGCTCGCCCAGCGCCTTCTGGTCGGCGACGGCGAAGGGACCCTCGGGCCGCAGCGGCGCCGGTTCGGCGGCCTGACGGTCGAGGACGCACCCGATCAGCTCCGGCAGGAAGCCGGCCAGCCCGGCGAACAGGGCGTCGATCCGCCCGGAGCGGGCGCCGGGGTCGTGCTCGTCCAGCATGGCGTCGTAGGGCGACAGGCCCATGGCCGCCGCCTTGGCCTCCCCGCACTCCCGCACGCGGCGCAGCACCTCCGACAGGGTGGGCAGCAGCATGGCGAAGTCGCCCTCCGCCCGCGCGGTGCGCCACGTCATCTCGCAGGCGGAGATGGCCTTGCTGGTCGCCTCGATCAGGTCGGCGGGCACGGCGGTGGCGTGGCGGTGGGTGCGCCGCATCTCCCGCAGGTTGGCCGCCTGCCAAGCGTCCAGCCCGCCCACCGATTCCGCGTCGGCCAGCCAGTCGGCCACGCGGGGGTCGGTTTCCAGCTCGTGGGCCAGAACGGTCAGGGTGGCGGTCTGCTCCGCCCGCCCGTCGCTGGAGCCGTCGGGCATCATGGTCTGGCTGTCCCAACTCAGGATGCCCAGCGCGTCGCCGATGGCGGCGATGCGGGCGAAGCGGCGTTCCAATTCCCGATAGGCGGCGGTCATGGGGTGGATCTCCGGCGCTGGGACAGGACATAGACGACGGCCAGCGTCGCGGCGAGGCTATACCAGGTGAAGGCGTATTGCCTATGGTTGTTGGGCAGCTCGACCAGCGGCTGAATCCCGTTCAGCGGCGCGTTGCCGCGCGCCGGGTCGGGCGTGGCCTCCACCGCCAGCGGGGCGACGTTCTCCAGCCCCACGGCGGCGGCCATGGCCGGCGGGTCCAGCCGCATCCAGGACTCCGCCCCCGGACGGTTGCCCGGCTGGAGCCAGCCGGCGGGATGCGGCAGGCGGACCAGCCCGCTGACGGTCACCGGCCCCTCCACGCGGCTGTCCGGACGGCTGGCCGGGTCGCGCCGGTCCATGGGAAGGAAGCCGCGGTTCACCAGCACCACGCCGCCGCCGTCCGAGGCCGGGCGTTGCAGTGGGGTCAGCAACTCGTAGCCCGCCTGTCCCTGGCGGGGCCGGGCCACCAGCAGCATCTCCTTGTCATTCAGGAAGCGCCCGGCGACGGTCACTGGGCGGAACTCCAGCGCCTCCGGATCGGTGATGACGGACGGCAGGGGAACCGGGGCGGCGTGCAGGCGCTGCTCCACCCGGCGGACCAGATCCTCCTTCCAGTGCAGACGCTGCATCTGCCATGTGCCCAGCCCCAGCATGACCAGCACGGCGGGCACGGTGATGAGCGTCGCCCACAGCGACGGGCGGAAGCGGCGGGGTTCGGTGGCGGCGCTCATGGTCACTCGCATGGTCACGCTTCCGGGTCCTCCAGCTCGTTGCGGCGGTGGCGGTACTGGAGCGCCACGACATAAGCCTTGGCCGGGCGCAACATGCCGAGCGCCAGCCCCAGCACGACGATGCTCCACACGATGGCGTGCAGCCACAGCGGCCAGTCCACCGACATCGACACCCACAGCGCCACCGGAACGACCAGGAAGCCCAGGATGAAGATCAGGAACACCGCCGGCCCGTCGCCGCTGTCCTGCCGGGCGAGGTTCAGGCCGCAGACCGCGCAGCGCTCGTTGACCGTCAGATAGCCCTGGAACAGCTTGCCCCGTCCGCAGCGCGGGCAGGCGCAGCGCAATCCGGCGGTCAGCGGCGACAGGTTCGGATAGTGGGTGATCAAATGACCCGCCTCCTTCCGGGAACGGGAAGCCCCTCTCCCCCGGCGGAGGAGAAGGGCTTCGCAAGGCGACAGGGGTGGGATCAGTGCCCGCCGGTGGCGCCCAGGGACCCCCACCAATAGATCGACACGAACAGGAACAGCCACACCACGTCCACGAAATGCCAGTACCAGGCCGCCGCCTCGAAGCCGAAATGGCTCCGCGGGGTGAAGTGGCCCTTCATGGTGCGGAACCAGCAAACCGCCAGGAAGATGGTGCCGACGATGACGTGGAAGCCGTGGAAGCCGGTCGCCATGTAGAAGGTGGACGGGTAGATGCCCTGCTTGAAGCCGAAGGCGGCGTGGGCGTATTCCCAGCCCTGGAAGAAGGTGAACATCACCCCCAGCAGGACCGTCAGGCCCAGCGCGCGGGCCGCCTCGCTGTTGCGGCCCTCCAGGATGGCGTGGTGCGCCCAGGTGACGGTGACGCCCGACAAAAGCAGGATCAGCGTCATCATCAGCGGCAGGTGGAAGGTCTCCAGCGGCGTGATGTTCGGCGGCGGCCAGACGCCCTGCGGGTTCTCCGCGAACACCTTCGGGTAGAGGGCGGAGTCGTAGAAGGCCCAGAAGAAGGCGGCGAAGAACATCACCTCCGACGCGATGAACAGCGCCATGCCATAGCGCAGGCCGATCTTCACCACGGGGGTGTGCGCCTTCTCGCGCACCGCCTCCCTGATGATGTCGCGCCACCAGCCGAACATCACGGCCAGCACGGACGCGAAGCCGAGCGCCGCCAGAAGCCAGCCCCCGTCGTGCATGTAGATGACCATGCCCGTCGCGAACAGCCCGGCGGCGAAGGCGCCCAGCAGGGGCCAGGGGCTCGGCTTCACCAGATGGTAGGGATGCGGGATGCCGGCGCCTTCGCCCGCGCCGTGCGCGGAGGCTGGAGGGTGCGGCATATGCGCGTGCGTGATGTCGGCCATCGTCTCTTTCCAACCCCGGTTTGTTTCGCCCGATTTCTTCGTTCAGACTCTTGGTCCGTGTCCTCAGTTCGCCGCCGTGCCGTTGCTCCTCGCGCCCGCCGCCTGCTGCGCCAGCACCTGGGTTTCGTCCTTGGCGCGGAAGAAGGTGTAGGACAGGGTGATGGTGGTCACGTCCTCCATCGCCGGATCGTCGGCCATCGACGGATCGACGAAGAAGGCCACCGGCATGTCCACCGACCGTCCGGGCTCCAGCACCTGCTCGGTGAAACAGAAGCACTCGATCTTGTTGAAGTACTTGCCCGCCTTGTCCGGCGTGACGTTGTAGAGCGCGGTGCCCACCGTGGGGCGGTCCGCCCGGTTGGCGGCCTGATAGGCGGCCAGCCCCATCTCGCCCAGCTTCACCGTCAGCTCCCGCTGCTCGGGCCTGAAGCTCCAGGGCAGCGACTGGTTCACGTCGGCGTTGAAGCGGACCTTGACGACGCGGTCCACCTGCCGCGCGGGTGCCGCGTCGGCCCGCTGGGTGGTGCCGCCGAAGCCGGTCACCTGGCAGAACAGCGCGTAGAGCGGCACCGAGGCGTAGGCCAGCCCGACCATCCCAAAGACGAGGCCGAACAACCCGGCCAGGAACAGGCGGTTCTTCCGCCGCAATTCGTGGTCGCTCATGGCGCCGCTCCCTCCCCTGCCGTTCGTCCGGTCGCTGCGGTCAGTTTGCGGTCAGTTGCCGCCCATGCGCACCAGCGTGATGATGTAGAACAGCACCACCAGCGCCATCAGCGCGGCCAGGACCGCGTAGTTGCGCCCGCGCAGCCGCTTGCGCCGTTCCTCGTGGGATTCGTCCATGATCGTCATGCCCCGCCTCCGGTCAAAAGGCGCTCGCCCACCAGCAGGGCGAACAGCAGGAACAGGTAAAGGATCGAGAAGCCGAACATCTGCTTGGCCGGCTTGTCGTCGGTGGCGCGCAGCACGCGGACCGCGCACAGCACGAACAGGGCGCCCAGCAGGCTCGACCCGATGAGATAGCCGATGCCGCCGATACCCATGAAGTAAGGAGCCGCCGCCACCGGCAGCAGGACCAGCGTGTAGGCCAGCATCTGCCGCTTCGTGGATTCCGGCCCGGCGACCACCGGCATCATCGGCACCCCGGCGCGCGTGTAGTCGCCGTTGCGGAACAGCGCCAGCGCCCAGAAATGCGGCGGCGTCCACAGGAAGATCAGCAGGAACAGAAGGATGGAGGGCAACTCCACCCCGCCCGTCACGGCCGCCCAGCCGATCATCGGCGGAAAGGCGCCGGCGGCCCCGCCGATCACGATGTTCTGCGGCGTCCGCCGCTTCAGCCACATCGTATAGACGAAGACGTAGAAGCCGATGGTCAGCGCCAGCAGCGCCGAGGCCGCCCAATTGACCGCCAGCCCCATCACCACGACGGAGGCGGCGGCCAGGATCACCCCGAAGGCCAGCGCGTTGTCCGGTTCCACCCGCCCCGACGGGATCGGGCGGCGGACGGTGCGCGACATCACCGCGTCGATGTCGCGATCGTACCACATGTTGATGGCGCCCGAGGCCCCGGCCCCGACCGCGATGCACAGCACCGCCACCGCCGCCAGCACGGGGTGCAGGTGGCCGGGCGCCAGCACGAGGCCGGCCAGCCCGGTGAACACCACGAGCGACATCACCCGCGGCTTCAGCAGTTCGATGTAGTCACCCGGCGTCGATCCGGAGACCGGACCTGTCGAGACCCGTTCAATGCTCAGGTCCGTCATTCTGCACTATCCTCTGAAGTCGCGGCACTCTGACCGGGGGAGCCTCCCGGCCCCCCGGCGCCGTGGCCGCGTCCGATTGACGTCACTTCACCTGCGGCAGCGTCTCGAAGGCGTGGAACGGCGGGGGCGAACTGACCGTCCACTCCAGCGTGCCCGCCTGCGGTCCCCAATAGGCCGCATCGACCTTCTCGCCGCTGCGCAGGGTCTTGTACGCGATCCACACGAACAGAAGCGTGGACGCAAAGGAGAGATAGGCTCCGAACGAGGAGATCATGTTCCATCCGGCGTAGGCGTCCGGATAGTCCGGGATGCGCCGCGGCATGCCGGCCAGCCCCAGGAAATGCTGCGGGAAGAAGACCAGGTTCACGCCGATGAAGGTCGTCCAGAAGTGAACCTTGCCCCAGAATTCCGGATACTGGCGCCCCGACATCTTGCCGATCCAGTAGTACCAGCCGGCGAAGATCGAGAAGACCGCGCCCAGCGACAGCACGTAGTGGAAGTGCGCAACGACGTAGTAGGTGTCGTGCAGCACGATGTCCATGCCGCCGTTGGCCAGCACCACGCCGGTCACGCCGCCGACCGTGAACAGGAAGATGAAGCCGAGCGCCCACAGCATCGGAGTCTTGAACTCGATCGACCCGCCCCACATGGTGGCGATCCAGGAGAAGATCTTCACGCCCGTCGGCACCGCGATGATCATCGTGGCGGCTGTGAAGTAGGCCTTCGTATCGACGTCGAGGCCCACCGTGTACATGTGGTGCGCCCACACCACGAAGCCGACCACGCCGATGGCGACCATCGCGTAGGCCATGCCGAGATAGCCGAACACCGGCTTCTTCGAGAAGGTCGAGACGATGTGGCTGATGATGCCGAAGCCCGGCAGGATCATGATGTAGACTTCGGGGTGGCCGAAGAACCAGAACAGGTGCTGGAACAGGATCGGGTCGCCGCCGCCCTCCGGGTTGAAGAAGCTGGTGCCGAAGTTGCGGTCGGTCAGCAGCATGGTGATGGCGCCGCCGAGCACCGGCACGGCCAGCAGCAGCAGGAAGGCCGTCACCAGCATCGCCCACACGAACAGCGGCATCTTGTGCAGCGTCATGCCGGGTGCGCGCATGTTGAAGATGGTGGTGATGAAGTTCACGGCCCCCAGGATCGACGAGGCGCCCGCGAGGTGAAGGGCGAAGATCGCCATGTCCACCGACGGCCCGCTCTGGCCCAGCGGCGAGGACAGCGGCGGGTAGATCGTCCAGCCCGTGCCGGCCCCCTGCCCCACGAAGGCGGAGCCGAGCAGCAGCAGGAAGGCCGGGACGATCAGCCAGAAGCTGATGTTGTTCAGCCGCGGGAAGGCCATGTCGGGCGCGCCGATCATCAGCGGCACGAACCAGTTGCCGAAGCCGCCGATCAGCGCGGGCATCACCACGAAAAACACCATGATGAGGCCGTGCGCGGTGATCAGCACGTTCCAGACCTGCCCGTCCGCGACGAACTGCATGCCCGGCGACTGGAGTTCCAGCCGCATGATGACCGAAAACAGTCCGCCGATCAGCCCGGCGGTCACCGAGAAGATCAGGTAGAGCGTTCCGATGTCCTTGTGGTTCGTGGAGAAGAACCAGCGCTCGACGAAGCCCGGCATGTGATGGTCGTGGTCATGCCCGTGCCCGTGCCCGTGGCCTTGCGCTTCCCCCGGATTGGCGTTTGCCATGTCTCTAACCCTCGCGTCGGCGGAATGGTTTTTTCTTTGAGTCGCCGCTGTGCGCTGTGCGCGCTGCTTACTGGACGGCCCCGGCGGACGGCGCCCCTGAGGACGGAGCCTGGGCGACGTCGCGCTTGGTGTCGGGTGTCCCGTAAGCGGTCTTGGCCTTCTCCACCCACTGGGCGAAGGCTTCCTTCGACACGGCCTCGACCGCGATCGGCATGAAGCCGTGGTTGACGCCGCAGATCTCGGAGCACTGGCCGTAATAGACGCCTTCCTTCTCGATCCGCACCCAGGTCTCGTTGGCGCGGCCCGGCACGGCGTCCTTCTTCACGCCGAAGCTCGGCACGGCCCAGGAGTGGATCACGTCGCCGGCGGTGACCAGGACCCGCACCGTCGTGCCGACCGGCAGCACGACGCGGTTGTCCACCTCCAGCAGGCGCTTCTGGCCGGGCTTCAGTTCGGATTCCTGGATCATGTAGCTGGAGAAGGCGATGTTGCCGTGGTCGGGATACTCGTAATCCCAGAACCACTGCCGCCCCGTGACCTTGAGGGTCATCTCCGCCTCCGGCACCCGCTCCGCCTGATAGAGCAGCTTGAAGGACGGCACGGCGATGACGATCAGGATGATGACCGGAATGACCGTCCAGGCGATTTCCAGCACCGTGTGGTGCGAGGTGGTGGACGGCACCGCGTTCTTCTTCGCGTTGAAGCGCACCACCACCAGAACCAGCAGCGCCAGCACGAACAGAACGATGGCGACGATGATGACCGTCAGCAGGCTGTGGAAGGAATCCATGGCGTGCTTGACCGGCGTAGCCGCCTCCTGAAGCCCCAGTTGCCAGGGGTGGGGTTCGGCGGCGGAACCGTTCGCGGCAAATCCACACAAAGATGTCAGCGCCGCCACAACGGCAGCGTTCAGGGTCTGCGTCTTCATCCCCAACCCTCTCGTTGCCCGCTGCCCACGGTCGCGGGCGGCGGTCGTCCCTTCCCGCCGGACCCGCCTTCGCCCCTGATTCTCTGGTGCGCTCCATCCCTGTCGGACGGTTGCGCGGCCGGGCGTTGCGGCGGTGCCGGTTTATGCAGGGATCGTGCCGTTCGTGGGTGGCGCGGCCCCCGCAGCGCGAGCTTAACCCTGCACTGCGCTTGGGTACAAGTCAGGTGTCCCTACACGAAGGACATAGGCGCAATGCCGGTTTCAGGCCCGCATCAGAACAGAAGTTGAGTTTCAGCATCAGCTTAACACTGCGACAAGCTGTCGCAGTTTGATGGTATAGCGAATTGTCTCGGAAAATCAAGTTTTTAGGCTGCACGTCCCGAAAGCGGGACGCAAGGGACCTTAAGCGGACCGCGCCGTTCCGGCCGCCGTCCGCTTCGCGGTATTCGCCCACCGCGTTAGCCCCGAAAAGTCTCCGAAGACGTCAGTGTCCGCCGGTGATGACCTTGCGGATCCGGCGCACGCCGGACCAGACGAAGGCGATGACGATGGGAATCATCAGCCCGACGAGCAGATCGGGATCGACCTTCATCCCGAGTCCCTTCAGCCCCTTCGCCGCATAGCCGACGATGCCGACGAGGTAGTAGCTGATCGCCACCACCGACAGCCCTTCCACCGTCTCCTGCAGGCGGAGCTGCAACTGCGCCCGCTTGTCCATGGAGAGGAGAAGCTCCGCGTTCTGCCCTTCCACGGCGATCTCCACGCGGGTGCGCAGCAGGTCGCTGGCGCGGGCCACCCGCTGCGACAGGGCGTGCAGGCGCGATTCCACCGCTTCGCAGGTGCGGATGGCCGGGGCGAGGCGGCGGTCCATGAACTCGCCCACCGTGGGCAGCCCCTCGATGCGGATTTCGCGCAACTCCACGATCCGCTTTTCCACGAGGTTGTAATAGGCCCGCGCCGCGCCGAAGCGGTAGGCGGTCTCCGCTGCGATCTGCTCGGTCTGGGCGGCCAGCAGGGTCAGCCGGTCCAGCAGTTCCCGCTCGTCGTCCAATCCGCGCAGGGTGGCGATGCGGGCGGTCAGGTCGGCCAGATCGGCCTCGATGGGGCCGATGCGCGGCAGCACGCCGCGCGCCACCGGAAGCGCCAGAAGCGCCATCACCCGGTAGGTTTCGATCTCCAGAAGCCGCTGCACGACGCGGCCCGCCTGGTTGGAGGTCATGGCGTGATCGGCGATCAGGATGCGCGAGAAGCCGTCGCCATGGATGCGGAAGTCGGTCCAGGCCGTCGCCGCGCGTCCGGAGATGCGCGTGCCGATGTAGCTCTGCGAGCCGAACATGGCCGCCAGCATGTTGGCCGAGGGTTCCGGCGAGTCGGCGTCCAGAACCGCGACATGGACGCCAACCATCAGCTCGCCCGGCAGCCCGGCCTGCCATTCCCGGGGCACCGCGTTCAGCGCCGGTTCCAGGAAGGGGTCCACCAGCACGCCCGCCGGGGACGCGGCGCCGGGGCGGAAGACGGTCCAGGTGGAAAATTCGGTGTGGCGCTCCCACTTCAGACGGAAGCTGCCGAAGGAGCCGCTGTAATGGGTCGCCCCGGCGGGCGGGCGCGGCACGCCGGCCCAGTCGCACAGCTTCTCCAGATGCAGCCGGTCGGCCTCCGCCGCGCCCTCTCCCGACAGCATCGCCAGCATGGTGGCGCGCACCGGGGTGGACAGCATTTCCGGCGGGCGGGTGTGCACCTCGTTGGTCAGGGTCACGCGCAGCGCGTGGTCCTTCAGGGGATGGGCCAGGGAACGGGCGCCGTCTCCGTTGCCGGTGCGGCCCATCGCCAGCGCGTCGTCGGTCATCGCGGCCATTCCCTTTCGAAGCCCCTGTTCCGGCAGACGACGAGCCTTGCCGGATGGACCGCCCGTCGCCACACTATAGTTCTCTGATCTTAGAGCACATCGCGGGTGCGGGCGCGAGAGCGCCGGTGCCGCATCGTTGTCCTACGAAAGACCGACAGCCCGGAGTTCCCATGAGCGCGCTTGCCGTCACCGACGATCTGTTCTTCAACCGCGCCGGCCTGGACCGTTCCCGTATCGAGGGGGTGGTCGCCGACGCGTTGCGCGGGGCGGACGACGGCGAACTCTATCTGGAATATTCGCAGAGCGAGTCGCTGGGCTGGGACGACGGCAAGCTGAAGTCGGCCAGCTTCGACACCACCCAGGGCTTCGGCCTGCGCGCCATCGCCGACGAGGCGACCGGCTTCGCCCATGCCTCCAGCCTGTCGGAGGACGCCATCCGCCGCGCCGCCGCGACGGTGCGCGCCGTCCAGGCCGGCCACGCCGGGACGGTCGCGGAGCCGCCCGCCGGCACCAACCGCGCCCTCTACATGCCCGACAACCCGCTGCCGCTGGTCCCCTTCGAGGCGAAGGTGAAGCTGCTGGCGGAGATCGACGCCTACGCCCGCGCCAAGGACCCGCGGGTCCGGCAGGTCTCCTGCTCGATCAGCGGCGAGTGGCAGGCGGTGCAGATCATCCGCGCCGACGGCGTGCGGGTGGCCGACCTGCGCCCGCTGGTGCGGCTGAACGTCTCCGTCGTGGTGGCCGAGGGCGACCGCATGGAATCGGGCGGCCACGGCGGCGGCGGGCGCGTCACCTACGAGCATTACATGCAGCCGGAGACGTGGCGGGCCTTCGTGGACGAGGCTCTGCGCTCCGCCCTGGTCAACCTGTCCTCGGTCCCGGCCCCGGCGGGCGAGATGACCGTCGTTCTCGGCAACGGCTGGCCCGGCATCCTGCTGCACGAGGCGATCGGCCACGGGCTGGAGGGCGACTTCAACCGCAAGAAGACCTCGGCCTTCGCCGGGCTGATGGGCCAGCGCATCGCCGCCCCCGGCGTGACCATCGTGGACGACGGCACCATCGAGAACAGCCGCGGCTCCATCACCGTGGACGACGAAGGCACCCCCGGCCAGTGCACCACGCTGATCGAGGACGGCATCCTGGTCGGCTATATGCAGGACCGCATGAACGCCCGGCTGATGGGCATGCGCCCGACCGGCAACGGGCGGCGCCAGAGCTTCGCCTGCCATCCCATGCCGCGCATGACCAACACCGTGATGCGCCCCGGCCCCTATGTGCCGGAGGAAATCATCAGGTCGGTCAAGAAGGGCCTCTACGCCAAGAATTTCGGCGGCGGCCAGGTGGACATCACCAGCGGCAAGTTCGTCTTCTCCGCCAACGAGGCGTACCTGATCGAGGACGGCAAGCTGGGTCCCGCGGTGAAGGGCGCCACCCTGATCGGCAACGGCCCGGACAGCCTGACCCGCGTGTCGATGATCGGCAACGACACGAAGCTCGACCCCGGCGTCGGCATCTGCGGCAAGGACGGCCAGGGCGTTCCCGTGGGCGTCGGCCAGCCGACCCTGCGCCTGGACGGCCTGACCGTGGGCGGCACGGCGGCGTAAGGACTCCCTTCTCCCCCCGGGAGAAGGCCAGGATGAGGGGGGCGCCGAAGGCGCGCCGTGCCGCCTCATCGAGGGCTTCAGCTTCGGAGGTTGCGGTGTCGTCTCGCGCCCTGGTTTCGACCGTCTGTCCCGACCGCGTCGGTCTCGTCTCGGCGGTCACCGGCCATCTGTTCGGGTTGGGCGCCAACCTCCGCGACGCCACCTTCGCGGTCATGGGGGCGGGGGCGGAGTTCTCGGCGGTCTGCGAACTGCCGGACGGCGTCGCCGTGGAGGAGGTCCAGGACGGGCTGGCCAGCCTGCCGGAGCTGGCGGGCGCGCAGATCAAGGTCACGCCCTTCGCCTTCGATCCCGACCCCGGCCCGCTGGCCCGCATCACCCACCGGGTGGAGGTGTCGGGCGGCGACCAGCCCGGCCTGATCGCCCGCCTGTCGGAGATCTTCACCCAGTTCGAGGCGAACATCGTCCGGCTGGATGCCCAGACCCTGCCGGACCACGAGGGCGGGCGCTACACCATCCGCTTCGCCGTCTCGATCCCGCCGGAACGCGCCGGCACCTGCCTGTCCGCCATCGCCAACACGGCGGAAACCATGGGCCTGACCTGCACCGCCGAAGCGCTGTGACCTCCCGGTCCCCTCTCCCGCTCCGGGAGAGGGAATGAGGGTTGCATTCATACGCATGACAATGCCATGGATCGGGAATTCCTCCCGAACAACTCCACCATGGCGTGAAACGCATTCTCCTCGTCCTGGCGCTGTCACTCGCCGCCCTGCCCGTGCGGGCGGAAGGGCTTGAGCCGACCTTGTCCGACTGGGGAACCGCCGGGCTGCTCCAGACACCGACCGCGCGGGGCCTTCCGGACGGCACCGTCACCGCCGGGCTGACCGTGCTGGGGGGCCTGCACCGGCATCTCTTCGCCGGGGCGCAGCTTCTTCCCGGCCTGGAGGTCACCCTGCGCGACAGCGTGTACCCAAGCTGGCACGGCCTCAGCGAACCGGGGGTGGACGCGAAGCTGCGCCTGCTGCGCGAAGGGCCATGGTGGCCGGCGCTGGCCATCGGGGGGCGGGACGTCACCGGCAGCGGGCTGGACCTGCCGGGCAAGGGCCGCTTCGCGGGGGAGTATCTGGTCGCCTCCCGCCGCTGGTGGGACGCCGATCTCAGCCTGGGCATCGGCTGGGGCGGGCTCGGCGACTACGGGCATTTTCGCAACCCGCTGCGCGCCCTCGGCGGTCGTTTCAAGCGCGACCGCAACCCCGCCGATCCCTCCGCCCGCGGGCCGGAGGCGTGGTTCACAGGGGAGCGCGCGGCCCTGTTCGGCGGGGTGGAATGGCACACGCCCCTGGAGGGCCTGAGCGTCAAGCTGGAATACAGCGCCGACAGCTTCCGCGCCCAACAGCAGGACGACCCGAGCTTCCTGCCCGGCCTGCCGCTGAACGCCGGTCTCGCCTACCGCCCCTGGCGCTGGCTGGAGCTGGGGGCCGGTGTCGAGCAGGGATCGCGGGCCATGCTGCGCCTCGCCGCCCGCTTCGATCCGCGGGCGGAGGCGGAGACCACCCCGCGCACGCCGCCGCCCGCGGTCGGTGCCCGTCCGGCCTCCGCGGACTCCGCCCTGCCCGCCGC
>NZ_JAUJFI010000135.1 GCF_030849505.1 Azospirillum isscasi
CTTCGCCGGCAAGGCGGTGGGCGCGATGACCGTCACCACCGGCACCATGGGCGACCAGAACTACATCGCCTTCATCAACCTGTGACCTGAGATGTTCTGAAAGGCGCCGGTCCGGGGGATGCCCTCCCCCGGACCGGCTTTTTGCTGTTGATGCCGGCTGTTGATGCAATGGGGGGGACCGTCAACCTTGACCGATTCGGGGCTCCGTCGTATCGGTTGAACACGGCAAGCGCATTCGCTGTGGAGGTTGACGTGCGTGGCGAAGACATGAGGCTCCTGCGCGAGGAGCGCAAACTTTCACAGCCGGATTTCGCGGCCTGGCTGAACGAGCGGCTGGAGCGGCGCTACGACCGGTCCAAGATCTCCCGGTGGGAAAGCAACAGCGAGAAGATCCCCGACGCGGTCGTCCGCTTCCTTCTGAAGGAGACGGCGGTGGTGGACGGCAAGCACGGCCCGGCGCTGGTCGTCTGCCTCGCCAACCAGAAGGGCGGGGTCGGCAAGACCACCTGCACGGTCAACACCGCCAGCATCCTGGCGCGCGAGGGCTACCGCGTGCTGATCATCGACGCCGACCCGCAGGCCAACGCCACGGCGCATCTCGGCATCGACCTGATCGAGTACGAGGAGGGCCGGCGCAAGTCGCTCGCCCATGTCCTGCGCGAGGAGGTCGCCGTCGAGGACATCGTCGTCCCGATCGGCGACATGGGGCTGGAGATCGCCCCGTCGAGCATCGAGCTGGCCTCCGTCGAGGTCGAGCTGACCGCCGATCCCAGCGGTCCGATGGCCCTGCGGGAGCGGCTGCAGGACGCGCGGGCGGCCTACGACTTCATCTTCATCGACTGCCCGCCGAACCTGGGCCAGTGCACGGCCAACGGGCTGGTGGCGTCGGACGTCATCGTCATCCCCTGCCAGACCGAATATCTGTCCTCCATCGGCGTGAACCATCTGCTGAAGACGATCAACAAGCTGAAGCGGCGCTGCCACCCCAGCCTGGCCGTCCTGGGCATCCTGCCGACCATGCACAACGCCCGCCTGAACCAGCATCAGGTGACGCTGGAGCAGCTCCACAGCGCGCTGGGCGGCACGCTGCGCATCTTCCCGCCGGTGCCGCGGGCGACCATCTACGGCGACGCGGCGCTCGCCGGACGCGCCGCGCTGGAGGCGGTGCCGGACGCGCCGGGGGCCTCGTCCTACCGGGCGCTTGCCGACGCCATCGCCGTGGAGCGGCGCAAGCGCGTGGAGGTGGCCAATGTCGCGTAAGCTCGGGACCGGGAATCTTGCCCGGCTGAACGCCATGAGCCGCGGCGCGCTCGCCGTTTTCGCGGAGCCGGAGCAAGGGGTGAGGCTCGTCTACCCCGACGTGGACTGGATCGAAGCCAACCCCGACCAGCCGCGCCGCCGCTTCGACGAGGCGGAGCTGGCCGCCCTGACGGACTCCATCCGCAAATACGGCCTGCAGCAGCCGATCGGCGTGCGGGAACTGGGGCCGAGCCGCTTCCAGCTCGTTTTCGGGGAGCGACGCCTGCGCGCGGTCCGCGCGCTCGGCCAGCAGACGATCCCCTGCATCCTGGTGCCGGACGGCATCGACACCGCCGAGGTGGCGGTGGTGGAGAACGTCCTGCGCGCCGACCTGACCCCCTTCGAAGAGGCCGACGCCTTCGTGGCCCTGGTGGAGAAGCACGGCTATTCCCACGCCGACCTCGGCCAGATCATGGGGCGCGACAAGGCGGAGATCACCCGGACCCTCGGGCTGATCCGGATCGCTCCGGCGGTGCGGGAGCGCTACGAGGGCGCGGAGAAGAGGATCGCCCGCTACAAGCTCTACCAGATCGCCGCGCTCGACGATGCCGAGGCGCAGATGCGCCTTCTGGACAGTTTGTCCAGCGACCAGCCCCTGCTTGATCCCCGTGTGCCCGATCCCCGTGTGCCCGGCGTTGCGGCAACGGGTTCGCGGGACGAGCCGGAAGCGGTGCTGAGCGCCTTCAGCCTGCGCGTCTCCCGCAACATCCTGCGCACCCGGGAGGCTCTGCAAGCCTTCCAGGAGAAGCCGAAGCGGTTGGAGGACGTGGACCGTGAGGTGCTGCGCGACCTGCGCCGTTCGATCGACGCCATTCTGGACGGTGAGGGGGGCTGATCAGGGGCGGTGAGAATTCTCACCGATCCTCTCTCCGACGCGGACCGGTGAGAATTCTCACCGCCTCTTTTCCGGAACCCAGGCAAAGAAAAAGGCCCTTCCCTGCGGATGCGGGGAAGGGCCTTTTCGTTTCGTCCGGTCAGTGGGCGTTGCCGCCGTCCTCGAAGGAGGGGGCCTGGAGGCCGGAGGCTTCCAACTGGGCCACGACCATGCCCTTCAGCCGCTCCAGCCCTTCGGGCGTGCCGGACTCCGCGCGGGCGACCAGCACGTCCTGGGTGTTGGAGGCGCGCAGCAGCCACCAGCCGTCCGCCGTCTGGACGCGCACGCCGTCGATGTCGTTGACGTCCGCGCCTTCCGCCGTCAGACGGGCCTTGACCTCCTGGACGACCTGGAACTTGCGCTCCTCGCTCACCTGGAACCGGGTTTCCGGGGTGTTCACCACGGGCGGCAGGCGGTCGCGCAGTTCCGACAGCGGCTGGTTCAGCTTGCTGACCAGCCCGATCAGCCGCACCCCGCAATAGAGCGCGTCGTCGAAGCCGTACCATTTGTCGGCGAAGAAGATATGGCCCGACATCTCGCCGGCCAGCGGAGAGCCGGTCTCGGCCATCTTCGCCTTCAGCAGCGAATGGCCGGTCTTCCACATCAGCGGGTTGCCGCCGAGCCGGGCGATCTCGTCGAACAGCGTCTGGCTGGCCTTCACGTCGGCGATGATCGTGGCGCCGGGGTGGCTCTTCAGCACGTCGGCGGCGTAGATCGCCACGAGCTGGTCGCCCCACACCACGCGGCCCAGATGGTCGATGGCGCCGATGCGGTCGCCGTCGCCGTCGAAGCCGATGCCGATGTCGCAGCCATGCTCCGCCACCGCCGCCTTCAGGTCGACGAGGTTCTTCTCGACCGTCGGGTCCGGGTGGTGGTTGGGGAAGGTGCCGTCGATCTCGTCGAACAGCAGGATGTGCTTGCCCGGCAGCTTCGCGGTCAGGCGGCGCAGGATCTCGCCCGAGGCGCCGTTGCCGGCGTCCCAGGCGACGGTCAGGTCGCGGGTGCCGTCATAGTCCCGCACCATGCGGTCCACATAGGCGTCCTTGACGTCGATGTGCTCCGACGAGCCCTCGCCGGACACATAGTCGGCCTTCGACGCGATGACGCCGAGGTCGAGGATCCGCTGGCCGTAGACCGGCCCCTTGCCCAGCATCATCTTGATGCCGTTGTAATCCGGCGGGTTGTGGGAGCCGGTGATCATGATGCCGGCCGCCGCCTCGCGGTCGCGGGTGGCGAAATACAGCATCGGGGTGGGGCCGAGCCCGATGCGCAGAACGTGCAGGCCGCAGGCGACCAGCCCGTCCACCAGGGCGGCTTCCAGCTCCGGCGAGGAGAGCCGGCCGTCGTAGCCGACGCACACGGTCTTCCCGCCGCCGCGGGCGACCACGGTGCCGAAGGCCCGACCGACCGCGCGGGCGTCCGCCGCGGTCAGGGTGCTGCCGACGATGCCGCGGATGTCGTACTCGCGCAGCACGGTCGGGTGGAAGGTATGGGCTTCGCTCATGGTCTCGACGGACCTCCTTGAACCGGTCGCTTCAGACGTTCTGGAACGGCTCCGTGGGCCGCCCGATGGAGGAGTAGGCGAAGCCGGCGGCGGCCATGTCCTCGGGATTGTAGACGTTGCGCAGGTCCACCATGACCGGCTTCTTCAGCAGGGCCTTGACCCGCTTCAGATCCAGCGCGCGGAACTCGTTCCATTCCGTCAGGATGGCGACGCCGTCGGCTCCCTCCAGGGCGCCGTAGGCGTCCCGGGCCCATTCGACGCCGGGCAGCAGCTTTTCGGCCTCGTGCATGCCGGCGGGATCATAGGCGCGCACGGTGGCGCCGGCGGCCTGGAGCGCCGGGATGATGTCCAGCGACGGGGCGTCGCGCATGTCGTCGGTGTTGGGCTTGAAGGTGACGCCCAGAACGCCGATCGTCTTGCCGGCCACCGACCCGCCGCAGGCGGCGACGATGCGCTCGGCCATCTGCTTCTTGCGCTTGTCGTTGATGTCGACCACCGTCTCGATGATGCGCAGCGGGCTGCCCACCTGCTGGGCGGTGCGCACCAGGGCCAGCGTGTCCTTGGGGAAGCAGGACCCGCCGTAGCCCGGGCCGGGGTGCAGAAACTTCTTGCCGATGCGGCCGTCCAGCCCGATGCCGCGGGCGACGTCGTGGACGTTGGCGCCCACCTTCTCGCACAGGTCGGCGATCTCGTTGATGAAGGTGATCTTGGCGGCCAGGAAGGTGTTGGCGGCGTATTTGGTCAGCTCCGCCGTCTCCAGCGAGGTCAGGACGATCGGCGTCTCGATCAGGTAGAGCGGGCGGTAGAGCCGGCGCATCACCTCCGCGGCGCGCTCCGAGCTGGTGCCGATGACCACGCGGTCGGGGCGCATGAAATCGCCGATGGCCGAGCCTTCGCGCAGGAATTCCGGGTTGCTCGCCACGTCGAAAGCGGCGTTGGGATTGGTGCGGCTGATGATCGCCTTCACTTCGCGACCGGTGCCGACCGGGACCGTCGATTTGTTGACCACCACCGTATAGTGGTCGAGGTTGGCGGCGATCTCCTCGGCGGCGGCGTAGACGTAGGAGAGGTCGGCGTGGCCGTCGCCGCGCCGGGTCGGGGTGCCCACCGCGATGAACACGGCGTCCGCACCGGCCATCGCCTCCTTCAGGTCCAGCGTGAAGGACAGCCGGCCGGCGGCGACGTTGCGCGCCACCAACTCGTCCAGCCCCGGCTCGTAGATCGGGATCTCTCCGCCTTTCAGGCGTTCGATCTTGGTGGCGTCCTTGTCCACGCAGGTGACGTGCACCCCGAATTCCGAAAAGCAGGCGCCGGACACCAGCCCGACATAGCCCGTGCCGATCATCGCTATGCGCATGAAAGTTCCTTGATGCTGAAAACCACGCGCCCTTGCCCGTTTCCATCCGGGAGACGGCTTCCGGCGTTCAAACGCCGTGCGTCGTGTTCTGGGCCGCCGTTTCGGTGAAGCCGTCCGGTTGCGGGTTTCCGGGGGGACCGCACGAGATGGTGTGCGCCGGACAAGCGTATGGCCTGCCGGTGAAGGGCCGGGCCGACAAAGGGCTGTGCGCCGCGTCTCGTCGGTGCGCTCCGGCCTTCACGAGACCATTCCGAAACCATTCCGGGGAGAATGTTTCAGATCGCCTGGAGATAGGCGGGGTCGAGGGCGCCGTGGCGGAACGGTATCCAATCCTTGTGATCGGCCCGGTACTGCAGCCCGTAGGGGTTCTTGAAGAAGATCTTCTGCAGCGGCTGGCCACCCTCGGTTCGGGTGCGCTCCAGGTCGATCAGGGGCGATGAGGCGAAGACCTTCTCCCACAGTTCGGCATTGTCGACATCGCGGCCCGCGTTCTTCACGTAGTCGCGCGCGGTGTCGCTCAGTTGCCAGGCCTCTTCCACCATCGCGTAATAGTCCACAGTACCCTCGGCCATGACCCTGCTCCGAAGCATTCCAGATGACGCTTGGAATAGCGCATTTTTGGAAGGGAGAAAACCTCTCAGCAATGGCGGCGGGCCGCCGTTCCGAACCGTGCGGCGGAGGACGGTTCAGGACGGACCGTCGAGGCCGAGCGCTGTGGCCAGGGCTCGGACGACCCGGTCCACGTCGCCGTCGGCCATGGCCGGGAACAATGGAAGCGACAGGGTCCGGGCGTAATGCTCGGCCGCGCCGGGCAGGGCGAGATCGCCGTAGCGGCGGCGCCAGTAGGGCTGGCGATGAACCGGAATGTAGTGGACCTGCGTGCCGATCCCCTGCACCCGCAGATCCGCCATGACCTGCGGCCGCCGCCGCCCGGCCGCCGCGAAGTCGATGCGCACGGCGCACAGATGCCAGGCGGGCCGGCACCAGGGGACGCGCGCCGCCGGCAGGACGAGAGGGGAGAGCGGGGCCAGCCGTTCCGCGTAAAGGTCCATGAGGTGCCGTCGCCGCGCCACGAAGGCATCCAACCGCCCCATCTGGCTGAGCGCGAGCGCGGACTGGATGTCGGTCAGGCGGTAGTTGAAGCCCGGCTCGGCCATCTCGTAGTACCAGGGGTTGGCCGAACCGCTTTCGTCGAACGCGGCCTCGTGATCCTCGAATCCCGCGGGGTCCCGCTCCATGCCGTGGTTGCGGAAACGGCGCAGGCTTGCGGCCAGATTCGGGTCGTTCGTGGTGACGGCTCCCCCCTCGCCCGCCGCGATGGTTTTCACGGGGTGGAAGGAAAAGGTGGTGAGCGTCCCGCCGGTTCCGGCGCCGACCGGTACGGCACGCCCGTCCGGCGCGATGCACAGGCTGCCGATGGCATGACAGGCGTCCTCGATCACCGCCAGCCCGCGGCGGGCGGCGAGCGCGCCGAGTCCCGCCATGTCGGCGGTCTGCCCCGCGAAATGCACGGGCGCCAGGGCACGCACCCGCCAGCCCGCCCGCTCCGCCCGCTCGATGGCGGCCTCCGCCTGTTCCGGCCCCATCAGGCCGGTGGCGGGATCGACGTCGGCGAAGGCCACTTCGGCCCCCACATAACGGGCTGCATTGGCGGTGGCGAGGAAGGTGATGGCGGGGACCACCACCGCGTCGCCGGGGGCGAGGGCGAGGGCGAGGCAGGCCAGGTGCAGGGCGGCGGTGCCGTTGGAGCAGGCCACGGCGTGAGCGGCGCCGGTGCGCTCGCACAGGGCACGCTCGAACGCGTCGATCAGGGGGCCCTGGGTCAGCCAATCGCCGCGCAGGACCGCGGCTACGGCGCGGATGTCGTCCTCGCCGATGTCCTGGCGCCCGTAAGGCAGAAAGGGGAACGGCTTTGCGCCGCCGGAGCCGTCCATTATGGCGCGTCCATGATCGACGGCAAGGTCAGGCCGTGCCCGGGAAAGCCGGATTGCAGCGCCTCGGTCAGCGGTGAACTCGGACGGTCAAGCTGCTGCATGGTCACGGCGCTTGCACTTTATCGTTTGTTAAAGTCGTTTCAACCGACCTTAGCCCGAGACCCCTATCAGTGGGTTAATATTTCGGCAACGGCATGTGGTTTCGTACCGCCAAGCCCGTCGATCCGGGAGCGGTACGCCATGCCGTGCGGAAATCTGTCTTGCGGAAATTTTGAAGCCGGCCTTCGTGATACTGGAGCGGGCGAAGGGATTCGAACCCTCGACCCCAACCTTGGCAAGGTTGTGCTCTACCCCTGAGCTACGCCCGCGCCGCTCCAACGAAGGAGGCAGGGAGATACCGCACCCGCCCTGCGGAACGCAAGCCTTCTGTTCGGCTTCCGCTTCGATTTTTCTTCACGGCACCCCATCGGCCATTCTGGCGAACCGAAGGAAAAAATTAGGCTTAAAGTTATACCCCGCTCAATGCGGTTGACTTCCCTGCACGGACTGTGGAAATTTCCTCTCACAAAACAAAGGCCTTGAGGTCTGGGGAGGAAACCAAAAACATCATGATGCTCCAAGAGCATTCGTCTGCCGCGCCGACCTTGTGTCCGGACGCGGCATTTTTTTTGCCTGAGGATGTTCTTTCGCGAAGATCCGGTAATACCACTCCAGGCACCGTTCCAGATGATGGGCGGGCAGGTTTCGCGGCCCGCCCGCTCTCACGCGGCGGCCCGCGTCACAGGGTGATGCCGCCGGCCTCCAGATAGGGTTCCAGCTTCAGCGCCTCGACCGTCGTCCGTCCGGCGCGGAGCTGTTCGCGCAGGCCCTCCTCCATCCGCTCGCGCTCCGCCGCCTTGGCGAGCGTGGCGGCGGCTTCGGCCTGGGGCACCACGACCACCCCGTCGTCGTCGCCGACCACGATGTCGCCCGGCATGACCAGCACGCCGCCGCAGACGATGGGGGTGTTCACGTCGCCGGTCGGCTGGGTCTTGGTGGTCCCCTTCATGCTGGTCCCCCGGCAGAAGACCGGAAAGCCCATGGCGCGGATGGCCGCGGCGTCGCGCACGCAGCCGTCGATCACCAGACCGGCCAGCCCGCGCTGGAGCGCCGCCTCGGTCAGCACGTCGCCCCAGGGGCCGGCCTCGATCATGCCCTTGAAATCGACCACCAGCACATCGCCCGGACGGGTCAGCGCCATGGCGGCGTGGATCATCAGATTGTCGGTGGGGCCGCCGGACACGGTCACCGCGGTGCCGAACAGCGTCATGCCTTGATAAAGCGGCTTGATCGGAAAGGACATCGCGCCCTTCTTGCCCATCGCTTCGTGCAGCGTGGCCGGGGACTGGCCGCGGAAGGACGCGACCAGATCGGGGGCGGGACGGGGAAACTCTTTGACGACGGTCATCACGCAAGGACCTTTCACGGCATGAAGGCCACCCGTTCCGGTGTCTGGAGACGGGTGTGGTGCAAACGAAAAAGAGAATAAGCCGGAATTCACTCGTCCTTGAAGGCTTCGTCGCGGCGGCGGCGCACCGTCGGCATCACCATCAGGACCAGCAGGAAACCGGCGGCGGCCAGCAGGCTGCCGCTGATCGGGCGGGTCGCGAAGACGGAGGGGTCGCCCCCCGACAGCAGCAGGGCGCGCCCGAGATTCTCCTCCAGCATGGGGCCTAGCACGAAGCCCAGCATCAGCGGCGCCGGCTCGCAGTCCAGCTTGCGCAGCGCGTAGCCCAGGACGCCGAACAGGGCCATCAGCAGGATGTTGAAGCCGCTGCTGTTCAGCGTGTAGGTGCCGATGCAGCAGAAGACCAGGATGGCCGGGAACAGATAGCCGTAGGGCACCTTCAGCAGCCGCACCCACAGCCCGATCATCGGCAGGTTCAGGATCACCAGGATCACGTTGCCGATCAGCATGCTGGCGATCATGCCCCAGAACAGCTCCGGCTGCTTGGCCATGATCTGCGGCCCCGGCGTGATGCCGTGGATGGTCATGGCGCCGATCATCAGGGCCATGATGGCGTTGGGCGGGATGCCCAGGCTCAGCATCGGGATGAAGCAGGCCTGCGAGGCGGCGTTGTTGGCGGCCTCCGGTGCGGCCACCCCCTCGATGGCGCCCTGGCCGAAGCGTTCCGGCCGGCGGGCCAGCCTCTTCTCCAGCGAATAGGCGGCGAAGGAACCGAGCGTGGCGCCGCCGCCGGGCAGGATGCCGAGAAGCGCCCCCATCACCGTGCCGCGCACCGTCGCCGGCCAGGCCTGGCGGACGTCCTCGCGCTTCGGCCACAGGCTGGCGATGGGGGCGGTGGTCCGCCCGGCGCCGCCGGTCTGCTCCAGGCTGGCGATGATCTCCGCCAGCCCGAACAGGCCCATGGCGAGCGGAACGAAGTCGATGCCGTCGTAAAGCTGCGGCAGGCCGAAGGTGAAGCGCGTGTCGCCGGAATTGACGTCGGTGCCGACCATGCTCAGCAGCAGGCCCAGCAGGATCATCGCGATGGCCTTCACCACCGACCCGTGGGCCAGCGTCACCGCCCCGATCAGGCCCAGCAGCATCAGCGACACATACTCCGCCGGTCCGAAGGCGAGCGCCACCCCGGCCAGCGGCGGGCCGGCCACGGCGATCAGGACGGTGGTGACGATGCCGGCGAACAGCGAGGCGAGCGCCGCCGTGGCGAGGGCCACCCCGGCCCGGCCCTGCCGCGCCATGGCGTGGCCGTCCAGGCAGGTGACGACGGACGAGGATTCGCCCGGCAGATTCACCAGGATGGCCGTCGCCGACCCGCCATATTGCGAGCCGTAGAAGATGCCCGCCAGCATGATCAGCGCGCCGACCGGCGGCAGGTGGAAGGTCAACGGCAGCAGCATCGCCACCGTCGCGGTCGGCCCCAGTCCGGGCAGGACGCCGATCAGCGTGCCGATCAGCGCCCCGCCGAAGCAGAGCAGCAGATTGTCCGGGGACAGCGAGACCGACAGGCCGAGCAGCAGGTTGCCGAGAAGCTCCATCATGGCCACACCCGCAGGGGCAGGCCCAGGCCCCAGACGAACAGCGCGACGCAGCCCGCGGCCAGGGCGGCGCCCAGCAGCGCCAGCGGAACCGGACGCAGCGGCCGGCCAGCCAGATTGCCGAGCCCCACCAGGATCAGCACCGCCGGCACCAGCCCCAGGAATTCCACCGTTCCGGCGAAGGCCAGCACCGCCGCCGTCACCCCGAACAGCGGGCGCCAGCCCAAGGACGGCAGGGCGGCGCCCTGGGACAGCAGGCTCCGCCCGGTCACCACGGCGCCGGCCAGCACCATCAGCAGCCCGATCATCCGCGGGAAGAAGCCGGACTGCACGGAGGCGAGCGTGCCGGTCGGCCAGTCGCGTCCCAGCCAGAGGGCGGTCAGGCCGAAAGCCGTGATCAGCAGGCCGGCGGCCAGATCCTGCGGAGCCCGGACCGGCGGCTGCCCATCGGATTCCGTGCCGCTTCGGGGGGCGTCCCGTGGTTCCGTGGACGGGCCGTGGTGTGGTGCGGCTGCGGGGGAAGACGGGTGGAGGTCGGAGAGGGGAAGGCTGGACATGGGGCTTCCACGGCTTTCAAGGGGCGGCGGCTAAGGGGTGGCGGCTGTCGAGGGACGGGGAAGGTGGGGCGGCTTCCGGCTGCGGCCGGCAGGCCATCGCCTTTCGCAAGCATAAGGATAAAATTTAAGACATAATTCGCATCGGTCGTTGTTCATATATCCTATCAAGCTCACCATGGAGAGCAAGAGTGTCATGGCGAGTCCCATTTTGGCGGTGCATACGTCCATATATGATGACTTCAGCTTGCTCTATTGATTGATAAGTCCCTGAATGATTGATGAGTGTTTTCGAATGCACATGCCGCGGTGGAGTCCCGGCGCCGGCTTTTCGGGCGTCCGCTCCGTGGGCCTTGTTCCGGCCTTTTCGTCTCGGGCCCCTTGTGGCCCCTTGTGGCCCCTTGTCCTGACCGGGTTGCTGTCCCGACGGTGTTGTTGCCCTGGCGGCGGCGGACCGTTACCCATGCCCCGCCATGCCCCGAAGACGCGCCGACAGGGAGACCGAAGGATGACGCGCCGCCTGCGCCCATGGACTGTTCTGGAAAGCCGTGAACTGCTCGACGCCGACCCGTTCCTGAAAATCCATGTCGAGACGGTGGAGCTGCCCGACGGGCGGATCGTCCGCGACTACTACCAGTTCGACATGCCGTCCTTCGCCTGCATCTTCGCCGAGACGGAGGACGGCCGGGCCATCGTCTACCGCCAGTACCGGCACGGTCCGCGGCGCCTGACCCTGGCCTTTCCCGGCGGTCACCTGTCGCCGGGCGAGGACCCGCTGGAGGCCGCCCGGCGGGAGCTTCTGGAGGAAACCGGCTTCGTCTCGGACGACTGGACGGCCCTTGGCGGCTACACGGTCAACGCCAACCAGGGCGGGGCGGTGTCCCACATGTTCCACGCCGCCGGCTGCCGCCGGGTGGCCGATCCCCTGTCCGACGACCTGGAGGAGACGGAGATCCTGTTCATGACGCGGGAGGAGCTGCGGGCCGCCATCGCGCAGGGCGACATGGTCCTGCTCACCCAGATCGCCCTGGTCAGCATGGTGTGGCAGGACGACATCCGGACGGCGCTCGCCCGCCGGCAGCCCTGACGCGGCCTTTCCCGGCCAAGCGGGAGCTTGGCTTTATTGATCTTCGTCAAAAAATGGGTATGTCTTCGGAGTGCGTTGTCTGTTTACGCGCTGTTAATCAAATCGGCCCATAAATGGCCTCACCAAGTTCTCTTGGTTTCCTCCCTCCCAGAACTAGGCTGCGCCTCACCGGCTGCAGCCTTTTCTTTTTTCGGAACTTGCGATCCGGGCGGATGCGGCGCGGTCCGGTGGGGGAAGAAATATTTTCAACGAGGGGCGTGCACCGGGGGCTTGATCTTTGCTGCATTGCAGCATAAATTGTTTCCCGGATGCCCTTTGGGCGTTTCCTCCCTAGACTTGAAGGCCGCGCCGTCCAGGCTGCGGCCTTTTTCTTGCCTCCGGCCTGTGGGGGATGCATCCCGGCGGGCGCGTGATCGTCTCTCGCGGCGCGGTAGCGCCCGTGATATGCAAACCGGACCCGCGGAACCCCGGTTCCAGGAAACGGTTCCAAGAAACAAAGGCCCGCACCCATGGCCGAGCGCCGCACGCCTTCCCTGTCCACCCTCCGCAACCTGGGGCGGGGGCTGCTCGTGCTGCTCCTGCTCGGCGGGGCCGGGGCCTGGTGGGCGTGGCACGGCACCTTCGGGATGGACGCGTTGCAGGACATCCTGCGCCACCACCCCGCGGCACCGGTGCTGTTCCTGCTCCTGCACATCCTGGCCAGCCTGCTGTTCTTCCCGCGCTCCGTCATGGCGATGGTCGCCGGGCTGGTCTTCGGCATCTGGTGGGGCGGGGTGCTGGCGGCGGCGGGCAGCGTGGTCGGCGCCTCCACCGGCTTTCTGCTGACCCGCTACGTCACCGACGGGCTGGTCCCGGCCCTGGACGGGGCGCGCTGGGGCGATGCCCTGCGCCGGCTGGAGAACGGCGGCTGGCGCGCCGTCGCCATGCTGCGGCTGGTTCCCGTCCTGCCGCACAGCGGGGTGAACTACGCGCTCGGCCTGACGCGGGTGCGGCTCGGCGCCTACGCCTTCGGGTCGCTGGTCGGGCAATTGCCGATGACCGTCGCCTTCGTGCAGTTCGGCGCCGCGGGGGACCACGCCCTGGCCGGCAAGCCGGACTGGATCGCGCCGACCGTGATCGGGCTCAGCCTGCTGATCCTGTCCGTTCTCCTGCCGAAGGTCGGGCCGAAGCTGTGGGGAAAATTCGGCGCCGGGCGCGCCTGACGGCTGCGCCTGTCCGGACCTTGCGGAGGCATCATGAACATCGTCTTCATCCACCAGAACATGCCCGGCCAGTACAAGCATCTGGCCGCCCGCCTGGCCGCGGACCCGGCGAACCGCGTCGTCTTCATCACCAAGCGCACCGACCGGGAGATCCCGAACGTGCGCCGGCTGTCCTACCAGCCCAGCCGCAAGCCGCGGGAGAACGCGCACCCCTATCTGGTGTCCACCGAGAACGCGGTGCTGCACGGGCAGGCCGCGGCGCGGCTGCTGATGGGCCTGCGCGAGGAGGGCTTCCGGCCCGACGTCATCGTCGGCCATCCGGGCTGGGGCGAGACGCTGTTCGTCAAGGACGTGTTCCCCAACACCCCCTACCTGAACTATTGCGAGTTCTTCTACCGCGCCCAGGGGCTGGACGTCGGCTTCGACCCGTCGGTTCCGGTCAACATCGACACGGTGCTTCGGCTGCGGATGCGCAGCACGCCGCTTTTGCTGGCCCTGGAGTCCTGCGACCGCGGCATCGCCCCGACCGAGTGGCAGCGCGCCTCCCACCCGGCGCCGTTCCACCCGAAGATCGAGGTCATCCACGACGGCGTGGACACCGCGCGGCTCCTGCCCGATCCGGACGCCCGCGTCATCCTGCCGGACGGCACGGTGCTGACCCGCCAGGACGAGGTGCTGACCTACGCCGTGCGCAACCTGGAGCCCTACCGCGGCTTCCCCAGCTTTATGCGGGCGCTGCCGCGCATCCTGGAGGCCCGGCCGAACGCCAAGGTGCTGATCGCCGGCGGTGACGAGGTCAGCTACGGCTCGGCCCCCGCCAAGGACAAGACCTGGCGGGCGGCCATGCTGGCCGAGGTGCCGGTCGACCCCGCCCGCGTCGTCTTCCTGGGGCATCTGCCTTACGACCAGTATCTGGCCGTGCTGAAGGTGTCACGGGCGCACGTCTACCTCACCTATCCTTTCGTCCTGTCCTGGTCGATGATGGAGGCGATGGCGCTCGGCTGCGTGGTGGTCGGCTCCGACACCGCTCCGGTGCGCGAGGTGATCCGCGACGGCGAGAACGGGCTTCTGGTCGACTTCTTCTCGCCCCAGGCCATCGCCGACCGGGTGGTGGAGATTCTGAAGGATCCGGGCGCCTTCGCCCCGCTCGGCCGCGCGGCGCGGGAGACGGCCGTGGAGCGCTACGACCTGGCCCGCTGCATGGCCCGTCAGATCGAGCTGATCCGGGGCATGGCCGAGCGTTGAGATGCCGGCCCCGGCGGCGGATTCCGCGATGGCATGACCAGCAACTTTTGCAGCGAATCATTGGTGAATTTTCGGATTCTCGGATCAATCGGATATATCATATTGGCGACAGGCCCCCGGAAGGCGGTCCTTGGTCCAACGGAAACAGCGACGTGAGCGATCCCCAGTTGACCCCAGCCTCCACGCCGTCCGCCCTTCCCGTGGCCGTCATCGGCTGTGGAGCCTGGGGCAAAAATCTGGTGCGCAATTTTCATCAGTTGAAAGCCCTTGCCGCCGTTCACGACGCCAATCCGGCCGCCGCCGCCCAAGTCGGTGCACGTTATGATGTTCCCGCCCGTGGTCTGGCGGAGATCCTGGACGATCCCGCCCTGCCTGCGGTCGTCATCGCCACGCCGGCCGAAACCCACTATCGCTTGGCCCTGGCCGCACTGACGGCCGGCAAGCATGTGTTCGTCGAAAAGCCGCTGGCGCTCGCGGTGGGCGAGGCCGAGGAGCTGGTCCGTCTGGCCGAGGCGCGCGGCCGGGTGCTGATGGTCGGCCATCTCCTGCAATACCATCCGGCATTCCTCGCCTTGAAGGCGTTCGTTGACGAAGGCCGGCTCGGACGGGTCGAGTACCTCTATTCGAACCGCCTCAACCTCGGCAAGGTGCGCCGCGAGGAGAATGCCCTGTGGAGCTTTGCTCCCCACGACATCTCCATGATCCTGTCGCTGGTCGGAACCGGGCCGGAGCGGGTGCAGGCTGTCGGAGCGGCCTATCTGCACAAGGTGATCGCCGACGTCACCACCACCCATCTCAGCTTCCCCGGCGGAGAGCAGGCGCACATATTCGTATCCTGGCTGCACCCGGTTAAGGAACAGAAGCTCGTCGTCGTTGGCGACCGCGGCATGGCGGTGTTTGACGATGGGCTGGACTGGCCGGAGAAGCTGCGGCTCTATCCGCATCGCATCGACTGGATCAGTGGCGTGCCCACCCCGGCCAAGGCCGAGGCCCTGCCGGTCGAGCTTGAACCGGCCGAGCCGCTGCTCTTGGAATGCGCCCATTTCCTGGAATGCCTGACCCTTGGCCGGCGCCCGCGCACCGACGGAGCCGAAGGGCTGCGTGTGTTGCGCGTGCTGCAGGAAGCGCAGCGCACCATGGACGAGGAGCGCAGCCGGAAGCCGGAACCGGCGGCCCGCCCGTCCTTTCCCGGCGTGTCGGTCCACGAGACCGCCTGCATCGACGCCCGTGTCGAAATCGGCCCCGGGACACGCATCTGGCACTTCAGCCACATCCTGCCGGACACCCGCATCGGCCGCGGCTGCACGATCGGCCAGAACGTGGTGATCGGCCCGCGCGTGGAGGTGGGCGAACGCTGCAGCATCCAGAACAACGTCCACCTCTTCGCCGGGGTGACACTGGAAGACGGTGTGTTCTGCGGGCCGTCCTGCGTCTTCACCAACGTCGTCAATCCGCGGGCCGAGGTCGAGCGCAAGAGCGAGTTCCGCCCGACGCTGGTGCGGCGCGGCGCCACCATCGGGGCGAACGCCACCATCGTCTGCGGCCATACGCTGGGGGCCTATTGCATGGTCGGAGCCGGTGCGGTGGTCACCCGCGACGTGCCGCCCTTCGCGCTGATGGTCGGCAACCCGGCCCGGCGCATCGGCTGGGTCAGCCATGATGGCGAAAGGCTCGGCCACGATCTGGTATGCCCGCGGAGCGGACGCCGCTATCGCG
>NZ_JAUJFI010000136.1 GCF_030849505.1 Azospirillum isscasi
CATCGGCTGGGTCAGCCATGATGGCGAAAGGCTCGGCCACGATCTGGTATGCCCGCGGAGCGGACGCCGCTATCGCGAGACGGGACCCGACCTTCTGGAGGAAATCATATAATGACCGAAGCAGCCGTTCTGTCCGACAACCCCGCTGCCGGTCCCATTCCGTTCATCGACTTGGCCAGTCAGCGCCGTCGCCTGGGCACGCGCATTGACGAAGCCATCGCCCGCGTGCTCGATCACGGCCAGTACATCATGGGGCCGGAGGTCAAGGAACTGGAGCGCCGCCTTGCCGCCTTCGCCGGCGTGGGGCACGTCGTGTCCTGCTCCAGCGGCACCGACGCGCTGCTGCTCATCCTCATGGCCTGGGGCATCAAACCGGGAGACGCGGTGTTCCTGCCGACCTTCACCTTTGCCTCCACGGCGGAGGTGGTGGCGCTGCTCGGTGCCTCGCCGGTGTTTTGCGACGTCCTGCCCGATACGTTCAACCTCGACCCGGACAGCCTGGAAGCGGCCATCGCCACGAGCCGCAAGGCCGGCCTGACCCCGCGGGCGGTGATCGCGGTCGATATGTTCGGGCAGCCGGCCGATTACCGCCGCATCGGGGCCGTCGCACGCGCGCATGGGCTCAAGCTGCTGGCCGACGCGGCGCAGAGCTTCGGCGCCAGCCTCGATGGCCGGCCGGTCGGCGGCCTCGGCGACGCGACGGCGACCAGCTTCTTTCCGGCCAAGCCGCTCGGCTGCTATGGCGATGGCGGCGCGGTGCTGACCGACGACGCCGACCTTGCCGCCGTGGTGGAAAGCCTGCGGGTCCACGGCAAGGGCAGCCACAAGTACGACAACGTCCGCATCGGCATCAACGGCCGGCTCGACACGCTCCAGGCGGCGGTGCTGATCGAGAAGCTGGACATCTTCGCCGACGAGGTTGCCGCTCGCCAAGCCGCCGCCGACCGTTACGGCCGGCTGCTCGCCGGGACGGTGCAGCCGCCCACCGTGGTCGAAGGGGCTGCACCGGTGTGGGCGCAATACACCCTGGCGTTCGACGGGCGTGACGGCGTGGCGGCGCGGCTCAAGGCCGCCGGCATCCCGACGGCTGTCTACTACCCCCTGCCTTTACACATGCAGACGGCCTACCGTCCTTGTCCCGTCGCGCCGAACGGCCTGCCGGTGGCGGAAGATCTGGCCCGGCGGGTGCTGAGCCTGCCCATGCACCCCTATCTCACGCCCGAGATTCAGGAGCGTATCTGCACCGCCCTGCGCGAGACGCTGCGCATGTAAGGCCGCCTGCTCCGGACAATGGATGCCGGCCACCTGTTCCCCACCCGATCCAGCCGGGACCGGTTCGTCCCATGGAGGCACCTTGCTTGGCTTTGCCTTGGTCGGTTGCGGCCGCATCGCCCGTAAACACGCCGGGATTCTGGCCGGTGGTCAGGTTGCGGGAGCCCGGCTTGCCGCCGTGTGCGACTGCGATTTCGCGCGTGCCCGGTTCTTTGGTGAGACCTATGGCGTACCGGCCTTCTCTTCGGCGGAAGCGATGCTGGAAGCCGAGGGCCGGCACATCGACGTCCTGTCCATCCTGACGCCCTCGGGCAGTCACGCTCGCCATGCCATCGAACTGGCGCCCCATGGCAAGCACCTCGTGGTCGAGAAGCCGATGGCGCTGACCCTGGACGACGCCGACGCCATGATCCGGGCTTGCGACATCGCCGGGGTGAAGCTTTTCGTCGTCAAACAGAACCGCTTCAATCCCCCTGTGGTCAGGCTGCGCGAAGCGTTCGAGGCGGGGCGCTTCGGCAAGTTGGTGATGGGGTCGGTGCGGGTCCGCTGGCGGCGTGACCAAGCCTATTACGACCAGGATGACTGGCGTGGGACCTGGGCGCAGGACGGGGGGGTCTTCGCCAACCAGGCCAGCCACCACATCGACCTGCTGGAATGGTTCCTGGGCGAGCCCGAATCGGTCTACGCCATGGCGCGCACCGCGCTCGTCGACATCGAGACGGAGGACACAGGCGTGGCCCTCATCCGTTTCGGCAACGGCGCCATCGGCGTCGTCGAGGCGACCACGGCCACCCGGCCGAAGGATCTGGAAGGATCGCTGTCGATCTTGGGCGAAACGGGCTCGGTCGAGATCGGAGGCTTCGCCGTCAACGAGATCCGGACGTGGCAGTTCGTCGACAGCCGCCCCGAGGATCAGGCGGCGGCGGAAGCGACGCGCACCAACCCCCCCGACGTCTATGGCTTCGGCCACACGGCCTATCTCAATGACGTCGTGAACTGCATCCGCACGGGCGGCAAGGCTCTGGTCGACGGCTTGGAAGGCCGCAAGTCGCTGGAGCTGATCTCGGCCATCTATGAGTCCGTCGCGACCGGCCGCGAGATCGGCCTGCGTTTCCGGGCACGGCGCAATCGTCTCGGGATCGGCTGAGTTGTCCGGGCGCGCGCTGAACAGCGCCGGGCCGGGTGCCTCGCGTTCGTGCCGCGGCACAACGGCCGTGACCGACGATGGGCAACCCTCGATGAAATCGGATATGGTTCCATGACCAAAAGCGAAGGGACATCGGGCTGGCGGGCGTGGCTGTGGGCCGGGGCCAGCCTGGCCATCGGCATCGTCGTCTGGCCACTGGTCTTCAAGAGCCCGTGGTCATGGTGGCGCACCGTGGCAATCCTGCGGCCAAGCGGGCCGGGGCTGGCCGATCCGGACTTCCTGGCGTTTCACCCCATCGATGCCGCCGCCCGCGGCTGGTACCGCAAGCTGGCGCGCGACATGGCTGGGGTGGGACCGCTCGGCTATGTTTGGGACGACGGGCTCGGCATAGCCTTGGGGCCGCGCATCTTCAACAACACGGTGACCTACCGGCTGCTCGGCCTGCTGGGCGACCGCGCTTATCTTTTGGCCGGCTATCTCGCCTTCACGGTGGTGCTGGCCGGGTGCGGCGGGGTGGCGTTCGGCCCGTTGGCCGGCATCCTCATCGCCCTGGCCCTGGCTGGGAGCCCGCTGGTCACCCGCATCTTCACCGTGATGGGCAAACCGGAAATCATCTGGTACGCCCTGGTTCCGCTGAGCGTCATGCTGCTGCTCGACGGCAATGCCGCAGCCGGCGGGCTGGTGTGGTCGGCGCTGGTGCTCGCCAATCTCGGAGCGGCCGCCACCCCGACGCTGATTGCCGGTCCGGGGCTGCTGCTCGACGCCGTGCTCTGCGGGAACTTTCTGCCGTTGCTGGCCGGAGCGACTCCTGGCCTTGCCGTCACGGCTTGGCGCATGGTGCGCTTCCTGCCCTCCGAGGTGCCCGGCTTGCTGGTGAAAGGGCAGCGCTCCTCCAGCCGCGTTCCGCCCTGGCCTGCCTGGGACGACGTCTTTCAGGCCGCCATGCTGCTGACCGCCCTGTTCGCGGCGGCTTCGGTCAACGGGCGCTGGGCCGCGACGGCGGTGGTCGCAATCAGCGCGACCCTGCTGTTTTACCTCAACAGGCGTTTTTTCTACTTCAACGACATGCAGAGCTTCGAAGCGGCGTTCCTGACCGTCGGCTTCGGCTTCGCTGCGTCGGCCGCCTCCTCCCTGGCGGTGGCGGCCCTTTTCGCCTTCGCCTATCGATTGCTGCCGCTGACCGGCGCGCGCAGCGCGCTCGAAGAACGGCTCTATTATCTTCAATCCCCCGAAGCCGGCTGGCGTGTGGTTCTCAAATCCTTGTGGAACCTGATCCGCCGCTTTCCCTCCACCGCCCCACAGTCCGAGCCGAGATCCTCTGAATTGCAGGCCTTTCTCGCCGGCCTGGAACCCGCCGGCATTGGCCGGGCGGTCCGCTATCTGGAGGAATGTTCGGGACCGCCCCAGGATGTCGGCTACTATCCTTCCCGCTCTTTCCAGATGTGGATGGGCGAGAAGCTGGCGGCCCGTGGTGTCGAGAACGCCGGCGGCGAACTGACGCCATATTTCGAACCCGCCTTGGGGGCGGCGTTTCTCCATCGCTTCAACGCAAGGGACACGAGCGCCGCCGGGATGCGGAACCTCTGCGAAGGTCTGGGATGCCGCTACGTGATCGCCCATACCGCGGAGACGACCGCGGCTTTGATCGACGGTGCCGGGTTCGAACTCATCCGGACGCTGGAATTCGCGTCCATGCCACCTGAGGAGCGCCGGATTCTGGCACTGCCGGCCACCGGCAGGCTGAATCTGTTGCGGCATTCCGAGCCCTTGGCCGAGCCCTTGGCCGAGCCTTTATCGACCAGCGTGGTCGTTCCGCCTTGTGTCTGGAGCCGCCACCGCAATTGCCTGACGATCGAAGCGCGGGCCGGGAGCGAGTACCTGATCCGCTACCGCTACGACCCGGCTTTCCAGGCCCGCCAAGGCACGCATGCCGTGCCGGTGGAGACGGTGCGGCCTTTCGCAGACGCCGGATTGCGCTTCATGCGGGTGCGGGCGGTGGCCGACGGACCGTTGGTGCTGCGGTATCGGTGGCTTTCCGGTTTCTTTTCCCGCCGCCGCTAACGAATCGAAGTCGGGAAACCATTGGGGCGTTTGACGATGAGGGTTGCCATTATTGGAAACAACGACGCTACAAGCGATATCATTTTCCATGATTTGTTATTGTCGAATGAAGTCGATGTCGTTTTTGTCGGCCATAGCACAAGAATGTATGGAGGCTTGGCGTCATCGGCAAAATACACCTTGAAATTGCTTTCCAAGACAACCCTTTCTTATTTATCATTTCTGGTTTTGTTCAACATTGGCCTTAAAATTCGGGATGCCGTGGCCTGTCGGCGGAAGCAGGGGGCGGCGGGAGCATCCTTGGCCCGGTTGGCCCGGTGGCGCGGTATCCCTTATCTTCCAATACCCGATTGCAACTCCGCTGAATTTCTGGAGCTTCTCTCACAAAACCGCGTTGATCTGATGCTTGTCCGCATCCCGCAGATATTGAAGCCTGACGTCTTCAATGCTGCGACATACGGGGCCTGGTGTCTGCACTCCAGTCTGTTGCCCTCCTATGGAGGGTATTGTGCGGAGTTTCACGCCATGCGGAATGGGGAGAGCCATATCGGCTCAACGCTGTTCCGCATCGATGAATCCATCGATGGCGGGCCGCCGATAGCGCAGTGCCATCTTCCCGTGCGGACCAGGGAGTCCCTGCTTGCCCATGTTCTCGCCAACAACACGCTTGCTGGCCGCATGGTGAGGGACGCCGTGGAAGAGTTGGCGCGGTCCGGGCAGGTCGAACCCAAGCTGCATCAACCTCGCCCGCAAGCAAGCTATTTTCGTTGGCCCAATGCCGAGCAGGAACGGGAATTTCGCAGACGCGGCTTCCGTCTGTTCGGCTGGCGGGACACCGTAAGATTCCTGGCTTGGTGCGTGGGTTTGTCTTCGGCACCTTGCGCCAGGGCGCGTTGACGGGCGTGGTCCCGACGCCCGTTCCTCACTCCGGTTCGGCCGCCGGCGATTCTTCGGCCTTGTCATCTGGGCGCGCATCCGGCACCCGGCCCCACAAGGTGATCGGGGCGCCCTCGTCGCGGGTGATGGCGACTAGACCGGAGCCGATCATGCGCGCCTCGACCTCGGCTGGCGAGAAGAAGGCCAGCGTATCGGGGGCAATGTTGACCAGCACGACCTCGCGGCATTGCCGCCAGGTCGCGTTGGCCAGGCTTACCCCGGAAATCGTCGGCAGAACGCTGAGAAAGGGCACGATGAGATCCGCGGCGCGCGCTTGCAGGAACGGCGGAAGCCGGACGACCACGGATCGAACCGCGGCAAGCAGCCGGCCCGGCAGATCATTGCGCCGCGGATAGAACCAGACGCCGATCCATCCTCCCGGCCGAGTGACGCGCACCAGCTCCGCCAAGCCTGCCCAAGGGTCGGGAGTGTAGGCCAGCACCCCGAACGAGAAAGCGGCGTCGAACGTGGCGTCGGCGAAGGGCAGAGCGCTTACATCGCCGTGGATGGGCGTCCAGCCGTCACCGACCCTTCGCCGCGCGTTGGTCAGCGCCGCCGGTGCGATGTCCAGCCCGAAGATTTGCCATCCCTGATCCTTCAACACAGCGACATGCACGCCGTCGCCGCATCCGGCATCGAGCACGCGCAGAGGGGGACCGCCCGCCTCGGTCCTCAAGGGTGTCAGAAAGCGTCGGGCCGCGCGCTCCTTCGCCGGCGCCGGCGAGGCATCCCGGTTGCCTTCCCAATGTCGATCGAAGGCCCGGTCCCACGCCGGCATGAAGGACAGGATTCCATCCACAAGGGGGAAAAGGCCATGCTGGAGGCATCGCAGGCCCGACGGCGATGCGGAGACCATGAGGGGCTGCCGGCAGATCGGGCACCGGTAAGGCGTGTCTGCGCGTTCGGGCGCCGGGGCCGCCGGATCCGGCTGCGTCAGGGCGTTCGGAGTGTTCATCGGGCCGGGTGCCTTTACTGGAACAAGAAAAGACGTGGTGCCTGCCGTCGGATCATGTTCCGTAGCATGGTTCGGGATTGGGCGTGCCGGTCATTTTGTTCCCAACGATCCGGCTGGAGGGGGCCAGGTTGTGGCCTGCGGACCGGCCAACCACCGCATCATTGCCGAATGGAGCCGCCGCGGGCCATACCGCGGACTCTGTTTTAGGCTTTTTTAACCCCGCCATCGAGTATCCTCGCCATTCGGGGGCCTCTCAACCGGATCTTGCGGGTCCGAAAGAGGGTGCCTTTGCGGATCGGAGGAAGGATGAGCCTGTCATGAAGCTTCTCACCGTCGTTGGAGCGCGTCCCCAGTTCATAAAAGCTGCGGCAATGACGCGTGTCCTGCGGGTGGCGGGCGACGCCTTCCAGAACGTCATGGTCCACACCGGCCAACATTACGACGACTCCATGTCGGCCGTCTTCTTCCGTGAACTCGGCATTCCGGAGCCGGACATTAATCTCGGCATCGCCGATCTGGGGCACGGCGCGATGACCGGCCGGATGCTGGAGCGGCTGGAAGAGTGCTTCATGCGGGTCCGGCCGGATCGCGTGTTGGTCTATGGCGACACCAACTCCACTCTGGCCGCCGCGCTTGCGGCGGTCAAACTGGCGATCCCGGTCGGGCATGTCGAGGCGGGGCTGCGCTCCGGCAACATGCGCATGCCCGAAGAGATCAACCGCATTCTTACGGATCGCGTGTCGACCTGGCTGTTCTGCCCCAACGGCGCAGCCGCTGATACCCTCAGGCGGGAAGGAATTGTGGACGGCGTCCACGTGGTCGGCGACATCCTCTACGATGTGGTTCTGCATGAACGCGCGCGTGTCTTGAAAGAGGTCCCGCTGAACCGCTGGGAGGTCGAGAACCGCCGCTACCTGCTGGCCAGTGTGCACCGCCAGGAAAACACCGACAGCGAACCACGTCTGGAGAGCATCCTCTCGGCCTTGCGCGTCCTGGCCCGCGACATGCCGGTCGTTCTGCCGCTGCATCCGCGCACACACCGCATCCTTGAGGAACGGAACGCCTTGTCCCTGCTCGACGGGCTGAGGGTGACAGGGCCGCTGTCCTATCTGGAAGTCCACCGTCTGATGATGTCCGCGCGCGCCGTTCTCACCGATTCCGGCGGCATGCAGAAGGAGGCGTTCTACCATCGCGTCCCCTGCCTGACGTTGCGCGACGAGACCGAGTGGTCGGAAACGCTGGAACTCGGCTGGAACCGCCTGTGTGGTGCCGATCACGAACGCATCCTGGCCGCATGGGCTCACATCGACTCTCTTCCGCGCATCGACGGCGCCCAACCTTATGGCGACGGCGAAGCGGCGGTTCGTATCCTCGACTTGCTGAAGGCCGCACCATGATGATTTACGTCCTTTTGCCCGCCTACAACGAGGAAGGATCGCTGGAACCGCTTTTCAGACGTATCCATGCCTTCATGAGCGCACACGGCCACACGTACCGGCTGCTTGTCTGCAACGACGGCAGCCGGGACGGCACGGCGGTGCGTCTGAAGGAGCTTTCGGCGCATTATCCGTTGGAAACGATCGAGCACAAAATCAACCGTGGCCTTGGCGAGACCTGCCGCGACCTGATGGAGCGGGCGGCCGAACTGGCCGTCAAAGGCGACGTCATCGTGCGCATGGATTGTGACGACACCCACAATCCAGACGTGATCGCCAGCATGCTGGACAAGCTCGAACAAGGCTGCGACGTGGTCATCGCTTCGCGCTTTCAGCCGGGAGGGGGACAGGAGGGGGTCGGCAGGTACCGGGCCGTGGTCAGCCGGGCCGCCAACCTTTTCATGGGCTTGTTCTTTCCGCTTCCCGGAGTGCGTGAATATTCCTGCGGATTCCGTGCCTATCGGGCCGAGACGATCGCCCGGGCCATCCGCTTTTATGGCAATGATTTCATCCAGCTGAAGGGGCTCGGCTTTACCTGTACCCTGGAAAAGCTTCTGAAGTTGAAGCTTCTGGGGGCACGTTTCAGTGAAGTCCCCTTCGTCCTGCGCTACGACCGCAAGGTCAGCCCAAGCAAGATGATCACCAGCATCACGACCCTTGGGTATCTGATCATGACGTTGCTTTACTATTGGCCGTTCGGAGGTTGGCGCAGGGCGTATCAGAACAAGGTCCGCCACTTCATCGAGCGGGAAGACGCGGCGGTTTCGGGAAAAGTTCCGGGTTGACACCCGGCCGTGCCCTGCCGGATTGACACCGGGCAACATCACGCCGACCGATCAGAGACAAAGGACCACACCCGATGTGCGGCATCTGTGGCATAGTCGGCCCCGCTGCCGACGCGCCCTCGGCGGTCAGCCGGGTGCGCGACATGATGGCGCTCATCGCCCATCGCGGACCGGATGGCGAAGGGATCGAGAGCGGCCGCGGTTTCGTCTTCGGCCACCGGCGCCTGGCCATCATCGACATCGAAGGGGGGCGCCAACCCATGCGCTCGCCGGACGGTCGCTACGCCCTGACCTACAACGGCGAGATCTACAATCATGTCGAACTGCGCCGGGACCTGGCGGAGCGGGGCGAGCGGCTGCGCACCGCATCCGACACCGAAGTTCTTCTCCACACCCTGATCACCCGCGGGGTCGACGGGCTGTCGGCCCTGAACGGCATGTACGCCTTTGCGTTCGCCGACGAGGCCACCGGCGAATGGCTGCTGGTCCGCGATCCTTTCGGGATCAAACCGCTCTATTACACACAGGTGCGGGGGGGCATCGCCTTTGCCTCGGAAATCAAGGCGCTGCTGAGCCATCCCGATGCCCGTGCCCGGTCGGATTGGACAGCGCTGCAGCAGTATCTGACGTTTCAGTTCTGTCTGGGAGACCGGACCCTGTTCCAGGGGATCAACAAGTTGGAGCCCGGAACCTGGATCCGTGGGCGCGGCGCCGACATCACGGCCCGGGGAACCTTCTGGGACCTCGACTGGAACATCGATACCGATCACACGGACTCCTATTTCCGCAACCATCTGCGGGATCTTCTGCAAGACAGTGTGCGCCTGCAGATGCGCAGCGACGTTCCGGTCGGCGCCTATTTGTCGGGGGGGCTGGATTCCAGTCTGGTGGTGTCCATGGCCGCCCGCCACACCGCCGTCCCGCTGCCGGTCTTCACCGGCCGTTTTGCGGAAGGGCCGGCCTATGACGAAACACCCTACGCCCGTCTGGTCGCCGCAACGGCGGGCGCCAACTACCGGGAGGTGGTCCCGGATGCGGAGTCGTTCGTCGACCTGCTGCCGCGCCTGATCTACCACCTGGACGAACCGGTGGCTGGGCCGGGTGTGTTTCCGCAATACATGGTCAGCCGGCTGGCGTCCGAGCAGGGGGTCAAGGTCGTTCTGGGTGGCCAGGGCGGTGATGAGATCTTCGGTGGTTATGCCCGCTACATCGTCGGTTATCTGGAGCAGGCGCTCAAGGGCGCCATCTTCCAGACCCAGGAAGAGGGCGTGCACGTCGTCACCCTCAGCTCGATCATCCAGAACCTTCCTCTTCTTCAGCAATACACCCCGATGCTGAGCCATTTCTGGAAGGACGGGCTGTTCGAGCCGATGGACGCGCGCTATTTCCGGCTCATCGACCGCAGTCCCGACCTGGAGCGCCTGCTGTCGCAGGAGGCGCGGGCGAGCTTCAGCCGGGCGGAAATCTTCGAGGCGTTCCGCAGCATCTTTCATCATCCGGGAACCCAGTCCTACGTCAACAAGATGACCCATTTCGACCTGAAGACTCTTCTGCCGGCCCTGCTTCAGGTCGAGGATCGCGTGAGCATGGCCGTGTCGATGGAGGCGCGCGTCCCGTTGCTCGACACCCGGATCGCCGAGTCCGTCTCCCGCATGCCGCCGATGGTGAAGTTCAAGGGAGGCCAGACCAAGTACATCTTCCGGCAGGCCATCGCGGATCTGTTGCCGGACGCCATCCTGGAAAGAAAGGACAAGATGGGCTTCCCGGTGCCTCTGACCGACTGGATGCGCAAGGGACCGGTGCGTGACTTCGTCCAGGATGTGCTGGGCAGCCGCCGTTGCCGCGAGCGGGGATTGTTCGATCCTGCCGGGCTGGATTTCGTGATGAACTCCGACGTGGCGTTCGGCCGGCAACTCTGGGGGGTCTTGTGTCTGGAGCTATGGCATCGCCAGTTCATCGACCTCTGAGCGAGGCGGCGGTCCGGCATTACACAGTGGCCGCCGTGTCGCGTTATTGCCGTCCGGGCGGCGCATCGCTGCTTCTGGAACTGCCGGTTCCTACGGCCCAATGGGCCGAAACGGCCATGCCTCCACGGCTGGTGGCCGTGCCGATGCCCGGCTGGGCCGCCGATCTCGGCGTCCCTGAGGCGGAGAACGGCCTGCTGGTCCCGGAAGACGCGATCGTGCCGGGTGACGGTGCGCTTTGGCGGAGAACCGCGTGGTTTTCGGCGGTCGCCTGGTTCCTGCATGGGCAGGCTGAGCGCGCGCACGAGGCGGTGTCCGGTCCGATCCATTCCTACCGCCTGCGCCTGGGCGGATGGGACGACCGCCTGTGGGACCGGGCCTGGGTCAATCGCATCGCCCTGTTCTTGCGGCGATGGGCGGCGCGGCGGGCGGGGGCGGGGGAAGCCGCGCTGTTCGGCCCGCTGCCGGACGCGGACATCATTCTGACGCATGACCTGGACGCCATCCGCAAGACGAGTGCGATCCGCATCAAGCAAGCGGCCTTCCACCTGTTCAACGCGGTCCGGGCCCTGGGGCGGGGCAAGCCCGGAGAGGGCCTGCGGCGGCTGGGATGCGCGTTGCGCTTCGCCGCCGGGCCGAACGACGAGGCTGGCCTCGACAGCTTGGCCACGCTGGTCGCACGGCACGGAATGACGGCACGCCTTCATGTCCATGGCGGCGGCGGCAAGGGGCGACGGATCAGCCGCTGGCTGCTCGATCCCGCTTATGATCCGATGGCCTTGCCGCTTGCGTCCACGCTCCGTGATCTGGCGGCGCGCGGCTGGGATATCGGCTTGCACCCCTCGTTCCATGCCTGGACCGACCGGAACGCCCTGATCGCCGAACGCGAGCGGGTCGAGCAGGCGCTTGACGCTCCGGTCACGGCCTGTCGCCAGCATTGGCTGCGTTTTTCCTGGGCGGCGACCTGGGCGGCGCAGGCCGGCGCCGGGCTTCGGACCGACACGACCCTGGGCTTCAACGACCGCTCAGGCTTTCGCAATGGCGCGGCCCTGGCCGTCCAGCCATGGGATTGTGCCGCTGCGGCGCCACTGCCCATCGTGGCGATGCCGCTGGTCCTGATGGACTCCCATCTGTTCGATTATGCGCTGCTGGAGAGTGCCGGGCGCCACGCCGCGATCGACCGCTGGATCGGCGAGATCAGGGCCGTTCGCGGCATCGCCAGCGTGCTGTGGCATCCCCACACGCTGGGCCGCGATTACGGCTGGCGACCGGAGTTCGAGGCGCTGCTCACGCAATTGTCCGGTTTAAACCGGGGGGCCGTCGGCTGACCGCTTGCGCAGGGTCGCCACGATCTCGAAGTAAGGCGCCAGAAGATCGTGGAATTACGCGCGTGTATAGGCGCTGCCAACCGGGTTTCCATGGCCATCGTACAGCCGGACGACTTCGGCGGAATCGGCAGCCCGGAAGATCCCTTCCCGGCCGCGGCCGGGCATGGCGAAACCGAGACGTGACAGAGCCGCGAAGACGAAGCGCAGCCTGTCAAAGTTCCGCAGGGGAGCGTTGCGGTAATAAACCGAAATGCCGGCGGTGCCGGACGGCTTGAGAACGCGGGCGATTTCCGCGATGGCGCGCGGCGTATCGGGCGTGTGATGGACGACGCCCTGGCAGTTCACGTGATCGAAGGTGCCGTCGGGAAAGGTCAGTGCCTCCGCGTTCTCGATCCTTGTTTCCGCCTCCAGCCCGGCCTGACGCAACCGTTCCCGCACCAGTCGCAGGGCCGCTTCGGTCAGGTCGGCGGCCACGATTTTTTCCGCCGGTTTCCGGTTGGGAAATTCCACGGTCCAGAACCCCGGCCCGCAGCCGAGATCGAGGACAAGGCCGCGGTTTCCCGCCGGCGGCACGAACACCTCATCAAAGCGCCCGGCCAAGCATTCCTCTATGATCACCCGCCGATGCTCTGCAAAAAAACTCCGGAGAACCGACCGCTGCCGCGCATTCGTCAGTAAAAAGGGAGGGGTCTTTCCCAGAAATTCTTGACATCTTCAATGCTTGCGGCGTTCGTTTCCATGGCTTTCTGTCCTGTCAAGCCTCTGGGCCATATTCTCTCTGGCTCGCCGACGAATTCCAGTTTATAAGATACGATGCAGCTACCTTATTGATGGTTGGTACGGTATCAGATAACGAGATCGCGCGGTAGCGCAATGTTCCGCACTGGTCGGCAAGTTGCAGGGAGCCTCACGTATTACAATCGGTCTCGCAAAACACCACCTTCACTGTTGAGTGATATCGCCGTTGAGGAAAGGGTGTGCCGGGTGGTCCTGGTGGCGCCGGATATGGTCTACAGAGTTTCTGCGTCGCGGATGATCAATTGAGGACAGGGCGAACGGGCCGGAGCGGAAGCTGTCAGGCCGGCGCCGTGTCCGGAGCGGGAAATGTCCATGAGCAATTTGAAAGAGCTTCTCGTCAACGCCCGCAACGCTTTCAGCAGCTCCTCGCCAGCCATGACGCAGGCATCCCGGCCGATCCGGGTGATGATCATCCAGCCGCCGACCACGGGGATGGTGCGCTCGCTTCTGCCGCAGGTGGAGGAGGGCGGGGAAGGCATCGGCTACAAACCCCCGCTCGGCATTCTCTCCGTCGCGACGCTGGTCAAGCGTCGATCCGATCACGTCGTCAAGATCATCGACGCGCAAGCGCAACGCCTGAGTCCGGAAGACCTCGTCGCCGAGGCCGCCGCTTTCCAGCCGGACCTGGTCGGCATCTCCGCTTGGTCCGACTGGTGGTATCCCGCCTATCGGGTCGGTGAACTGATCAAGCAGGCGCTGCCGCAGGTTCACCTGACGTACGGTGGTCCGCATGTGGCGATTTACCCGCAGGAAACACTGGACGTTCCTTTCGTCGACAGCGTCGTCGTCGGGGATGGGGAGGTGCCATTCCTGTTCCTGTGCAATCTGGTGGCCAACGGCGTCGTGGACAACGGCATGCCCGGGCTGCATTTCAAGGCCCACGGCGTGAAGCCGGCACCGGACCACATCTATATTCATGCCGACCTCGACGGTCTGCCTTATCCCGACCGCACCCTCCTTCCCGTGCAGGCTTACGGCTCGGTGTTGAGCAAGGGCCGGTACGTCACGACCATGATCACCAGCCGCGGCTGCCCGCACCGCTGCACGTTCTGCAAGCTCAATTTCCAGAAGAATCTGGCCCGTTCCGCCGCCAGCGTGGTCGAGGAGTTTCGGGAGATTCATGCCCTGGGCATCGGAGAGGTGGAGATTTACGATGACACCTTCACCTGGGGGAAGGCCCGTCTGAAGGAGATTTGCGAGCAGCTGATCGACGCCAGGCTGGGCGTCGAGTGGGCGGTGCGCGACCGGGTCAGCAAGGCCGATCCGGAGATGCTGGCGCTGATGCACAAGGCCGGCTGCCGGCGCATCCATTACGGCATCGAGTCCGGCGTGCAGCGGGTCGTCGACCGCATGCGCAAGCAGATCACCCTGGAGCAGGCGCGCGCCGCCGTGCAGGCCGCCCGGCAGGCCGGTATGACCGTGCTCACCTACTTCATGTTCGGCAATCTCGATGAAACCGTTGAGGACATGCGCCGGACTGTGGAATTCGCGCTCGAACTCGATGCGGACTACGCGGAGTTTTCCATCACCATCCCCTATGCCGGGACGGAAATGTATGACGAGGCGATGCGCCTTGGCCTGATCACCGAGGATTACTGGCGCGCCTATGCGCGCCATCCGACCCCCGATTTTCTGCCGCCCCAACTCATCGAGAACAACGCCACCCTGGCGGACATGCTGGCCATCCGCAACGATGCGGTGCGGCGTTTCTATTTCCGGCCACGCTACATCGCGCGTGAACTGAAGAACCTGGCGACGTTCGGAGAGTTCGTCCGTAAGACGCGGATGGGGCTGCGCCTTCTGCATTCCGTCTACAGCCGGTAGACCGGCGATGATTCCGCGCCTGCGTCCGCCATTTTCCCTTTCCTCCCTGTTGAGGGCGGCGCTGCCGGCCGACGACGCCGTGGAAGAGCGTTTCGAACGGGCCTTCGCCGAGGCTTTCGGGTTTTCCCACGGCCTGTTCTTTCCCTATGGGCGCAGTGCCCTGTACGCTCTGCTGAAGGGTCTGGGCTGGGCGGATCGGGAGGTGCTCTGCCCGGCCTATACGTGCAGTGTCGTGCCGCACGCCATCGTGCTGTCGGGAAACCGGATCCGCTTTGCCGACAGCGGCATCAACCATTTCAACGTCTCTCCCGACGCCCTTGCCACCGCTCTGCGGCCGGAAACGGCGATGGTCGTCCTTACCCCCCTGTTCGGCTATCCGCTCGACCGCGCCGCCTGCCACGCCGCCATCGCGGCGCGGGCACCCGGCGCCTTCGTGCTCTATGATCTTGCCCAGGGATTCGGCGCGCAGGACGCCGACGGCTTGCAGGCGGCCGGGGCCGACGCGGCCCTGTTCAGCTTCGGCATCGGCAAGATGATGTCCACGTTCTACGGCGGCATGTTGCTGCTGAAGGACAAGACCGTCCACGAAGCGGTCCGGGACTATCGAAACCGGCATTTCGCGCCGGCCCTGCCGCAAGGCGCCGGGCTGCTCCTTTACGGACTCGCCACCTGGCTTGCCTTCCGCGAACCAGCCCTGACCGTCGTCGACCGTCTGGAACACGGAACAAGCCTGCTCGACCGTTTCACCAAATATTACTATGCAACTGACCGGCCGCGCCTGCCCGAGGATGCGCTGGTGCGGCCGACCCGGCTTCAGTCCCGGCTCGGCCTGCGCGAGCTTGCCCATTATCAGGCGCGCGTCGAAGCGCGCCGCGCCATCGCCCGCCATTATGAGGAACGCCTGGGCTGCGAAGGGGTCGCCGTGTTCGGCCACAGCGCGACCCCGACCTATTCGGTGTTTCCCCTCGCCGTGGCGGACCCGCACTCCGCCCGGCGCGCCCTTGCCGCCCGGGGGATACAGGTCGGCACGCTGATCGATTACGCCTGCCCCGACTTGCCCGGCTACGAGCTCCATGCCGGAACCGGCCCCCGGGCGCGCGTTTGGGGGCGGAGCATGATCAACCTGCCGAACTGGCCGGGAATGTCCCGTCCTGCGGCCGACCGCACCGTGGATGCCCTGCTGCACTGGCGCGACGAGGCGGCGAGGCG
>NZ_JAUJFI010000137.1 GCF_030849505.1 Azospirillum isscasi
AGCGCGTGGCGGCGGTAGCGGCCCGGCGCCTCCACCCCGCCGGACAGCAGCAGGCCGCGGCGGCGGTCGAGCGCGTCGATCACCGGATCGAGCGCGCCCCGCGGGTCCAGCGCCGCGGCGCGCCGGGTCACGGTCACGCCACCGCCCGTCCGGACGCTCAGCGGTTCGAGGAAGGTGGGCGAGGCGAGGACATCGGCGGGGTACATGGGGCGGTCTCCGGTGGTCGATCCGTTCGTGGACGGACACCCGGAACTCCCTTGCTCGACACCCGCAATTCCCTGGTCAGGAAAAAGGCCGCCCGGAAGCTCCGGGCGGCCTTTCGATGGTGTGTGCGCTCACGCGCGTCGGCTGGCCGGCCCGGTCAGACGGGCCACCACCAACGACGCGACAGGGAGGGCGCAGCGAAAATCATGGCAGGCAGTTCGCCACAGGGATGCGGTGCTGTCAAGTCCCGTTCCCGATCCCGGTCGGGCCGGCGGGCGCGTGCCACGCGCGCAACTCCCCGACCGCCTGCCGCAGCGCGGCCAGCGCGGTGGACAGCACGGTGGCGGCGATCACCGCGGCGGCCAGATGGTCCGGCCAGCCCTGCCCCATCGTCCACACGCCCGCCGCGGCCATCAGAACCGCCGCATTCGCCAGCACGCCGTCGCGGGCACACAGCCAGACCGCACGGGGTTTCACGGCGCCGCGCCGCCCGGCGAACAGCAGGGCCGCCACCGACAGGTTGGCCCCCAGCCCCAGAAGCGCGACGAGGCTCGTCACCGGAGCGTCGGGAACCGTGCCGGCCTGGACGCTCCAGACCGTGGAGCCCAGCACCCACAGGCCGAGCACGGTCAGCGCCACCCCCTTCGCCAGCGAAGCCCAGCCCCGCCCTTCCAGCGCCCGCCCCATCATCCACAGGCTGACGCCGTAATTCATCGCGTTCGCCAGGAAATCCAGCGCGTTCGCCCGCAGCGCCATGGATTGCGTCTCGAAGCCCGCGGTCAGGGCGATGGCGAACATCAGCCCGTTGACGAGCAGCGCCATGCGCAGAACCCGGCGGTAGTCGGCCTGCCGCCCGTTCTTCGGCCCTCCGAAACCCGCACCGCCTCCGCCACCGCAGGAGCCGCCACAGCAATTGCCGGCCATTCCGTCACCCTCCACCCGCGCCACGCGCTCCGTGTTTTGCGGAAAGCTAATATGCGCGGCCCGGCCCGTCCATAGGGCAGGCCGTCATTCCGCCCATTCCGGGTCGCTGGTGAAGACGATGGTGAGCCAACGGTCTGGGCTTTCGCCGCCGATCGCTTCGCCGACCTCGTCCCGGATCCTGTCCCACTCCTCCAGCCTCCGCGGCGGCCAGCCGGTCGGAACGATGAAGTACAGCTCGATCTGCCGCCCCCTGCCCACCCGGGCGACGTAGGCGCGGAAGGAGGAGAAGCCGTGGCGCTGCACGATGTCCCGGGCGACCGCGTCGACATGCTGCTTGAGGTCGGCGGGCGTGACCAGAAGGACGTCGGCCAGCGCCTGCCGCATCGTCCCGACCGGGATCGGAATGACCACCAGACAGACGAGAGCCAGCACCGCCGGGTCGATGTAGGGCGACATCCACTGAAGCTGGGTCCCCTGGATCAGGTGGCCGAAGACGAACGCGGCGAGCAGGGCCGCGGTGAGCGCCGCCGACATGATCCACGCCTTCGCGTCGAGCGCCAGGAAGTCGGAGCGGACCGTCCGGTTCGCCCGGGTGGCGAAGACCGCCATGCCGGCCGCCGCCAGAAGTGTCACCACCGCGTAGACGATCGCATGGTCGAAGGCCAGGTCGCGGCCACCCGTCATCAGGCTGCCGAGGGCGTTGATCAGCGCGTAGATCGCCGCCCCCATGAGCAGCGTGGCGTTCAGCCCGAGGACCATGGGTTCGAGGTGCCAGAAGCCCATGGTGAACCGTTCGACCAGCTTGCCCCGGCGCGCACCGCCGGCGGTCGAGGCGGCGATCAGATTGGAAACCAGCAGCGTCACCGTCGTCATGCTCGCGTCCACCAGCGAGTAGATGCCGTCGAAGACGATGGCGAAGGACCCCGACAGCAGGCCGAACAGGATGCCGCTCCCCGCCAGCAGCACCGTGACGGCGATGGAGAGGCGTAGAACCTTCTGTTCGGTGGTCATGCGTGCGTTCCTTTCCCTCATCCGCTTCCCTTGTCCGCTTCCCTTTTCCGCTTCCCTTTTCCGCGAAGCGCCGGTCACCGGCAAAACCGATTCTGACAGAATGGATTTTTCAATCCACCCTGCCCAATCCACCCTGCCAAGCCCTTGCCGGAACCGCGGACCGCTCCAGGGTCACTCCGAGTCGGTTCCCACCGATTTGCCGACCCGAAAGAAGGCCAACCCGAAAAAAGGGAGAGTGGACATGACCATCGTTTCCGAGGTTCTGAACCGCAAAGGCCATACCGTCGCCTCGATCCTGCCGTCCGAGACCATCCGCACCGCCGCCCGCACGCTGACCGAACGGCGCATCGGCGCCCTGGTGGTGTGCGACCGCCGGGGCCGGCTGGCCGGCATCCTGTCGGAGCGAGACATCGTCCGCGCCGTGGCGATGCATGGCGCCGACGCGCTGGATTTCCCGGTGGAGGACCTGATGACCCGTCAGGTCAAGACCTGCCGCCCGGAGGACACGATCAAGGACCTGATGCAGATGATGACGCTGCGCCGTCACCGCCATGTGCCGGTCTGCAACGACGCGGGCGACCTCGCCGGCGTGATCTCCATCGGCGACGCCGTGAAGGCCCGGTTGGACGAGCAGGCCCACGAGGTGGCCGTCCTGAAGGATCTGGCTCTGGTCCGCTAGAGTCACTCCGCTCCCCGGTCGGGGGAGCCGGAGCCCCGGCGCACTCCATGAGGCGAAGAGGCTCCCCCGGTCGCGCGCCCGATTGGCGCTAACACGTCTCCGCGTCCTGAAATCCCAGGGCGGCGTTCGGATATTCGGTGACGCTTCGTTCCCGAACCTTCGGACCCGAGATGCCGCGCCGCTATCCGACACACCTGAAGATCCTGGTCGTCGAGAACAACCCGCTGCTGCTGCGGGCGCTGCGGGACATGCTGGAGCACTGGGGCGTCGGCCAGATCGCCGCTGCGGCCAACGGACAGGAGGCGATGGAACTGCTGCGCCGGGAGCCTTACGACCTGATGGTCACCGACTGGGTGATGGAGCCGGTGGGCGGCGGGCAACTTGTCCGCTGGGTCCGCCGCTCCGCCGGGTGCCTCAGCCCGGACCTTCCGGTCATCGTGCTGACCGCGAACGCCGACGTCGCCACGGTGCGCGCCGCCTGGGACGCCGGGGCGGACACCGTGCTGGCCAAGCCGGCCTCCGCCGCCACCATCGCCCGGCGGATCGAGACGGTGCTGAACAATCCCCGCAAGGGTGGCCGCCCCCGGACCGGGGCCGCCCCGGCGGAGCCCAAGGCCACTCCGGCGGGGCCGAGCAACGACGACGCGCCGTCCGTCTCCCGGCCGCCCCCCCGCCCGGCCATCTCCTCCAGCCCCGCCCCCCTGCGTCTGCCGCCTCCACCGCCCCGCCTGCCCTCGCCATCCGGGGCGGGGCCGCTGCGTTCGACCGACCCGAAGATGGTCCGTCTGGTGCTGGCGCTCGACCGGCTGGAAAACGCGCTGGCCTGCCCGGACGCGCTGGGCGTGCGGCTGCGCCACGCCGTGTCCGACCTGCGGCTGGCCGCCACCGGCAACGCCGCGGCCTCCGCCATCGCGGCGTCGCTGTCCACCTGCGTCACCTGGGTGGAGCATGACGGGGACGACTTCCAGGAGGCGGTGCAGGCCCACATGGACGCCCTGCGCTGGTCCATCGGCATCGGCGGCGGGTCGGAGGCCACCGCCGCCCTCCGGGTCATGGTCGGCGCCCTGCGCGCCATGGTCCGCAGCCTCAGCCTGCGCGACGGCGGCGGACCCGGCCCGTGGCCGGACGGGGCCTTCGGTGCGCCGGGCCAGGACGGCGAGGCGGGGCAATCCCCCGGCCACTCTCCCCCGCCGCCCGCCTGAAGATTGCCCCGTGCCCCGCGAAGCGGTCCGGCCCCTGCGGGAGCCGGACACGGGTCGGGGTGGGGGCAGGACCTTACTCCGCCGCGACCTTTTCCTCCTCGACCGCCGGGCTCCAGCGCAGCACCGGCTTGCGGGCGGCGGCGGTCTCGTCCAGGCGGCGGCGCGGGGTCAGGCGCGGGGCGCCCTGGAAGTACGCCACGTCGCCGGACTTGGCCCGCTCGGCCAGAGCGCGCAACGCCGTGACGAACTGATCCAGGCTGGCCTTCGACTCCGTCTCGGTCGGCTCGATCAGCAGGGCGCCGTGCACGACCAGCGGGAAGTACATGGTCATCGGGTGGAAGCCCTCGTCGATCAGCGCCTTGGCGATGTCGAGCGTGGTCACCCCCGTGCCCTTCAGGAAGTGGTCGTCGAACAGGCATTCGTGCATGCACGGCCCCTCGAAGGAGGGCGTCATCACGTCCTGCAGGCGGGCCAGCAGGTAGTTCGCGTTCAGCACCGCGTCGTTCGCCACCTGCCGCAGCCCGTCCGCGCCGTGGCTCATCATGTAGGCGAGCGCGCGGACGAACATGCCCATCTGGCCATGGAACGCCTTCATCCGTCCGAAGGCCGGGCCGTCGCCGGCCTGCTCCACCAGACGGAAGGCGCCGTCCTTGTCCTGCACCACGTAGGGCACCGGGACGTAGGGGGCCAGCGACTCCGAGAAGACCACCGGGCCGGAACCCGGACCGCCGCCGCCGTGCGGGGTGGAGAAGGTCTTGTGCAGGTTGATGTGCATCACGTCGATGCCGAGGTCCGCCGGACGCACCCGCCCGACGATGGCGTTGAAGTTGGCGCCGTCGCAGTAGAAATAGGCGCCCGCCGCGTGCACCGCCTCGGCGATGGTGACGATGTCCCGCTCGAACAGGCCGCAGGTGTTCGGGTTGGTCAGCATCAGGCCGGCCACGTCGGGGCCGAGCTTGGCCTTCAGCGCCTCCAGATCGACGCGCCCGTCCTCGGTCGCCGGGATCGCCTCGACCGCATAGCCGCAGGCGGCGGCGGTCGCCGGGTTGGTGCCGTGGGCGCTTTCCGGAACCAGGATCTTGGTGCGGCCCGTGTCGCCCTTGGCGTCATGGGCGGAGCGGATCGCCATGATGCCGCACATCTCGCCGTGCGCGCCCGCCGCCGGGGCCAGCGTCACCGCCGCCATGCCGGTCAGCGTGGCCAGCCAGCGGCCCAGTTCCGCCATCAGCTCCAGGGCACCCTGCACGGTGCTTTCGGGCTGGAGCGGGTGCACGTCGGCGAAGCCGGGAAGCCGCGCCATCTTCTCGTTCAGGCGCGGGTTGTGCTTCATCGTGCAGGAGCCGAGCGGGTACAGGCCGCTGTCGATGGCGTAGTTCTTCTGCGACAGGCGGGTGTAGTGGCGGACCACCTGCGGCTCGGCGAGGCCCGGCAGGCCGATCCGGCCGCGCGGCTTCACCGCCCCCAGGCGCGAGGCCACCGCCGGAGCCTCCGGCAGGTCCACGCCGCACCGCCCGGCGCTGTCCTGTTCGAAGATCAGCGGCTCTTCGATCTGAAGACCGCGGTTGCCGGTGACGGTCTCCGGGACGGCGCTGTCCGAATTCTGGATACCGGTCGGGCGACCCTGGTTGTTCATGCTCATCACAGAACCTCGGCGAGGGCGGTGGCGAAGGCGTCCATGTCGGACTCGGTGTTGGTCTCGGTGGCGGCCACGATCAGCAGATCGTCGAGCCCGCCGCCGAACAGGCGGGAGGCCGGGACGCCGGCCAGGATGCCGCGCCGCGCCAATTCCTCGACCACATGGGCGGCGGGCTTCGGCAGCTTCACGGTGAACTCGTTGAAGAAGCTGCCGTTGACGATCTCCACGCCCTTCACCGCCGCCAGCTTGTCGGCCAGTTGAACGGCCTTGGCGTGGTTCAGCCGGGCGAGCCGGGCGAAGCCCTCCTCCCCCAGCAGGCTGAGGTGGATGGAGAAGGCCAGCGCGCACAGGCCGGCGTTGGTGCAGATGTTCGAGGTCGCCTTCTCGCGGCGGATGTGCTGCTCGCGGGTGGACAGCGTCAGCACGAAGCCGCGGCGCCCGTCGGCGTCCAGCGTCTGGCCGCAGAGGCGGCCCGGCATCTGGCGGACCAGCTTCTCCTTCACCGCGAACAGCCCGACATAAGGGCCGCCGAAGTTCAGCGCGTTGCCCAGCGACTGGCCTTCCGCCGCCACGATGTCGGCGCCCATCTCGCCCGGCGGGGTCAGCAGGCCGAGCGACACGGCCTCCGTCACCACGACGATCAGCAGGGCGCCCTTGGCCTGACACGCCTTGCCCAGTTCGGTGTAGTCGCGGACATGGCCGAACACGTCCGGGTTCTGCACGACGACGCAGGAGGTGTCGCCGTCCACCTCGGCCAGCAGATCCTCGCCGCCGTTCGGGGCCGGCGGCATGGCGACCGTCTCGAAGCCGATGAAGCGGGCGTCGGTCGTGGTGGTGTCGCGGTAATGCGGGTGCAGGCCGCCGGACAGCACGGCCTTCTTCCGCCGGGTGACGCGGTTCGCCATCATCACGGCTTCCGCGCAGGCGGTGGCGCCGTCGTACATCGAGGCGTTGGCGACATCCATCCCGGTCAGCAGCGAGACCTGGGTCTGGAACTCGAACAGGACCTGGAGCGTGCCCTGGCTCACCTCCGGCTGGTACGGGGTGTAGGCGGTCAGGAACTCGCCGCGCTGCACCAGATGGTCCACCGTCGCCGGGATGTGGTGCCGGTAGGCCCCGGCGCCGAGGAAGCTCGGCACGCTGCCGGCGGGCAGGTTCTTCCCCGCCATCGCCGACAGGGCGCGATCGACCTCAAGCTCGCCCATATGGTTGGACAGCCCCTCGATCGGGCCGGAGAGGCGGGCCGCCTCGGGCACGTCGCGGAACAGTTCGTCCACCGACGACACGCCAATGGCCTCCAGCATGGACCGCCGGTCGGCCTCGGTCAGGGGCAGGTAGCGCATCTCAGGCCTGCCCTTCCACGAAGGCTTGGTAGGCGGCTTCGTCCATCAGCCCGTCCAGCTCCGCCGGGTTGCTGAGGCGCAGCTTGAAGAACCAGCCGGTGGTCTCGGCCCCGGCGTTCACCAGGGACGGGTCGTTCTCCAGATCGGCGTTCGCCTCGATCACTTCGCCGGAGACCGGAGCGAAGACATCGCTGGCGGCCTTCACCGACTCCACGACGGCGGCTTCCTTGCCCTGCTGGAGCTGGCGGCCCACCTCCGGCAGCTCGACGAACACGACGTCGCCGAGCTGGTGCTGGGCGTGGTCGCTGACGCCGACGGTGCCGACGTCGCCCTCGACGCGGACCCACTCATGGTCCTTGGTGTACTTGATGGTCATGGTTTTCCCCTGTTCGCTCGGTGTTTGTTGTTCAGCCGCGGTAGTAGCGCTGCGGCACGAAGGGCATAGCGGCGACCTTGCCGGCCAGCGGCTTGCCGCGGACCATGAGCTGGACCGGCGTGTCCACGGCGGCGTGCGCGCGGTCCACATAGCCCATGGCGACCGGGGCCGAGGCGGTGGGACCGAAGCCGCCGCTGGTCACCTCGCCGATCTTCCGGCCGTCCGCGTCGCAGATGTCGGTGTGCTCGCGGGCCGGCTGGCGGCCTTCCGGCTGGATGCCGACGCGGCGGCGCGGCGCGCCGTTGGCGAGCTGGTCCTTGATGATCTCGTAGCCGGGGAAGCCTCCTTCCTCGCGGCGGCGCTTGGACAGCGCCCATTCCAGCCCGGCTTCGACCGGAGTCGTCGTCTCGTCGATGTCGTGGCCGTAGAGGCAGAGCCCGGCCTCCAGGCGCAGCGAGTCGCGGGCACCCAGGCCGATGGCCTCGACCTCCTCCTCGGCCAGCAGGGCGCGGGCGATGGTCTCCGCGTCGGATTTGTCGCAGGAAATCTCGTAGCCGTCCTCGCCCGTGTAGCCGGAGCGGGTGACGATCACCGGGATGCCGTTGAAGGTGGCCGGCAGACAGCTCATGAACTTCATGGTGGCCGCTTCGGGGATGAAGCGCCCCAGCACCGCCGCGGCCTCCGGCCCCTGGAGGGCCATCAGGGCGAGGTCGTCCAGCAGTTCCACCTCGACCTTGCCCTTCAGGCGCTCGCGCATGTGTGCGACGTCGTGGTCCTTGCGGGCGGCGTTGACGACCAGGAACAGGTGGTCGCCCGCGTTGGTGACCATCAGGTCGTCCAGGATGCCGCCCTGCTCGTTCAGGAACAGCGTGTAGCGCATGCGCCCACGGGCCAGCCCCTTGATGTCGCCGGGAACCAGCGACTCCAGCGCCGCCGCGGGGTCCTCACCGGTCAGGCGGACCTGCCCCATGTGCGACACGTCGAACAGCCCGGCCTTGGCGCGGGTGTGCTGGTGCTCCTTGAGGATGCCAAGCGGGTACTGCACCGGCATGTCGTAGCCGGCGAAGGGCACCATCTTGCCCTTCAGCTCCAGATGGAGGCTGTGCAGCGGCGTCGTCTTGAGGGTCTCTGAAGCCTCGGTCACGCGGGTCCTCCGACATAGGGTCGCACAACCCGCGCCGGAATTGACGCGAGTCCTGCCCCCTCTGTCCTGGACCTGAGAGATTCACCGGCGGGGTCCACCCCCGACGACCGGTTTACTCCTTCGGTGAGCCGTTCCCCGCGATGCGCGGACCGGGCTGCTTTCCAGAGTTGCCTTTTCCCCCTTGCGGTCCTTTTGCCTGAGAGTTTCCGGGGCGGTTTCTCCTTCGGCGCCACAGGCCGGCATCCAGTGTTCTGGTGGCCGGCCTGCGATCTCTCCCGCGAGGGATCGTCAGCTTGTGCCGCTTAACCTACCGGGACCTTTGTGAATGTCAATCGGGCGTGAATGTCGATCCGGGTTCGAGGACGCTCATTTCAGGTCCAGATGGCTGCCGTCGCAGAAGGGCGGCTTCCTGGTCGCCTTGCAGCCGCAGAAGCGGGCCTTCATGGAGGTGACGGGGGCGAACTTCATCGGTTCCAGCCCGGTGCCGGCATGGCTGCCGTCGCACAGCGGCTGCTTGGCGCTGCGCCCGCACCGGCACCACCAATAGGTCTTGCCGGCTTCCAGTTCGATGACGATGGGTTCCCGGGTCGCGACGACCGGTGCGCTGGGCATGAGCCTTCTCCTTCCTTCGACCGCTGATTTCCGTGCGTGTCATCGAAGGCTAACCGACCCGGGACACAACGCAAGCGTCCTGCACCCGGTTTTGCATCCGTCGCTCGCCGGCCCCGCTTCGAAGCGAATCGGGCGCGGATAGACCGAGCGGTGCACGCAGCGCGTGAAGGAATTTAATCTGAAATTGGAAGGATTGTAGTCTTTTTGATCCCTGCAAAGGAGGATAGCCCTAAATCTGTCAACCGCGAGGTCCCCGCCGAACCGCCTCCTCGCTGCACCGTCAATTTTTCAAGGAGCATTCCATGCCCGTCCAGACCTTCAACCCGACCGATCTGTCGCGGAGCGCTACCAACTGGGCCGTCGCTCAGCGCATCGTCGGGCCGTTCGCCCCGCACGCCCAGGTGTCGCCGGATCTGACCATCGCGCTCGACCCCGGTCATCTGCTGAATGGAACCACTCTGACCTGGTTCACGGCCACGCGCGTCGCCTGATTCGAAGAACCGGAGGCGCCCGCATCACGCGGGCGCCGTTCCTTCGTTCAGCGCGGAGGGCACCCCCTCACCCGTTCACTGCTTCATCTGCGCCCGGTTGAAGGCCAACTGCTCCGGCGTCAACTGGAAGCCAAGGAAAATTTTCCAATCCTTGCCGTTGGCGTCCTTGGGCAGCGGGATCTTCGGCGCCAGTTCCTCGCGGCTGCCGGAGCGGAGCTTGCCCGCCTCGAAGGTCACGGAGGTGTCGAACTCCGTCTTGGTGGTCGGCGTCTCCTCGCCCGGCTTGGCGACGGCGACGAAATAGCGGTAATTCGCCGTGTTGCCCTGCATCGCCGGCCCGCGCTCCGCGATCAGGAAGACGTTCACGTTCACCGTGACGCCGTCGCTGGTGTAGTCGCAGTTGCCGGAATAGTCGGCCAGGGCCGCACGGGAGGTCACGTCCGTCAGGTCGCGCCCGGCGCCGTTGCGGAACTGGGTGACCTCCGCCAGATCACGGACGATGGACACCTTCGGGCAGGCCAGCGCCGCGTCCGCCGGCGTGTTCGCCCCCCCGAAGCCGGAGCAGCCGGTGAGCGCCAGGACGCCGAAACCTGCGCCGAGACTCGCGAATGCAAGCGCTCGCGGGCTTTTCCGGGCGGGGGTTCCTATATTACGGTCGCGGCGGCGGTCCATCGGTCTGGCCTAACGGTTGGAAGGGTGTGTTCTGCCACGACTTTAGAGAAGCGGTGGGGCCGGCACAAGGCCACGCCGCCGCTCCGACGAACGAACCCATACGGCCCCTTTTCGAGACACCGGAACGACGCGCATGACCCAGACGCCCCTGACCATCCTGCTCGCGGCCCCCCGTGGCTTCTGCGCCGGCGTGGACCGCGCGATCCAGATCGTGGAGGTGGCGCTGGAGCGGTTCGGCGCCCCCGTCTATGTCCGGCACGAGATCGTCCACAACCGCTTCGTGGTGCAGAGCCTGGAGGCCAAGGGCGCCATCTTCGTGGACGAGCTGGATCAGGTGCCGGACGGCGTGCCGGTGGTCTTTTCCGCCCACGGCGTGCCGAAGTCGGTCCCGGCGGCGGCGGAGCAGCGCGGCCTGTTCTACCTCGACGCCACCTGCCCGCTGGTCAGCAAGGTGCACCGGGAGGCGGAGCGCCACTTCGACGAGGGGCGCCAGATCGTGCTGATCGGCCACGCCGGCCATCCGGAGGTGATCGGCACCATGGGCCAGTTGCCCGACGGCGCCGTGGTGCTTGTGGAGACGGTGGAGGATGTCGCAACGGTCCAGGTGGCCGACCCGGACAACCTCGCCTACGCCACCCAGACCACCCTGTCGGTGGACGAGACGGCCAGCATCGTCGCGGCGCTCCAGGCCCGCTTCCCGTCCATCGGCGGGCCGAAGAAGGAGGACATCTGCTACGCCACCACCAACCGCCAGCAGGCGGTGAAGGCCATAGCACCCAAGGTGGAGGCCCTGCTGGTGCTGGGCGCGCCGAACTCCTCCAACTCCAAGCGGCTGGTCGAGGTGGCGAAGATCCACGGCTGCCAACGGGCGCAGCTCGTCCAGCGCGCGGCGGACATCGACTGGACGGCGCTGGACGGCGTCGCCACGCTGGGCATCACCGCCGGAGCCTCCGCCCCCGAAGTGCTGGTGGAGGAGGTCATCGAGGCCGCCCGCGCCCGCTACGCCGTGACGGTGGAGGAGCTTCGCACCGCCTTCGAGGACATCACCTTCAAGCTGCCGAAGCCCCTGCTGGACGGCAACGTCGCGATGCGGACCAAAGAAGAAGCCTGAGGATGTGGAGTGTCATTGACCGGCGCCCCGAATCCCGGTAAGGCGCTGGGCATGGCCGTTTATACCGAAGTCACCGACGAAGAGCTGAACAGTTTCATCGCCCAGTACGATGTGGGCGCCGTCCTGTCCTGCAAGGGCATCGCGGAGGGGGTGGAGAATTCCAACTTCCTCCTGGTGACGGAGCGTGGGCCGTACATCCTGACGCTTTACGAGAAGCGCACCCGGCGGGAGGATCTGCCCTTCTTCCTGGGGCTGATGGAGCATCTGGCCGACAAGGGCATCGCCTGCCCGCTGCCGGTCCAGGGCACGGACGGGCGGGCCCTGCGCGAGCTGTGCGGGCGCCCGGCGGTGATCGTCACCTTCCTGGCCGGCATGTGGCCGCGCCGCATCACGCCGCACCATTGCGCGGAGCTGGGGACGGCGCTGGCCCGCCTTCATCTGGCCGTCGCCGATTTCCGGATGGAGCGCCCGAACGCCCTGTCGCTGGACGGCTGGAAGGATCTCGCCGGCAAATGCGCGCCCCGCGCCGACGAGGTGGCACGCGACCTGCGCGCCACGCTGGAGGCGGAACTTGCGGCGCTGGAGGCCAACTGGCCCGCCGGCCTGCCGTCCGGCGTCATCCACGCCGACCTGTTCCCCGACAACGTGTTCTTCCGCGGCGACGGGCTGTCCGGCCTGATCGACTTCTACTTCGCCTGCAACGATTTCCTGGCCTACGACATCGCCATCTGCATGAACGCCTGGTGCTTCGAGATCGACGGGTCGTTCAACGCCACCAAGGCGCGGATGCTGCTGACCAGCTACCAGAAGGTCCGCCCGCTGTCGCCGGAGGAGCTTGCCGCCCTGCCCTGGCTGTGCCGCGGCAGCGCCCTGCGCTTCCTGCTGACGCGCCTGTACGACTGGCTGAATCACCCGCCGGGGGCCTTCGTGCGCCCGAAGGACCCGCTGGAGTATCTGCGCAAGCTGCGCTTCCACCAGACCGTCCGCGGCGTCGGCGACTATGCGCTCGACGACGGCGGCAGTTTTCAGGTCTGATGCGATGACCGACGCAGCGAACAGCGGGGACGGCGCGCCGAAGATCGTGGACATCTTCACGGACGGCGCGTGCAGCGGCAACCCCGGCCCCGGCGGCTGGGGCGCCATCCTGCGCTACAACGGGGTGGAGAAGGAGTTGTACGGCGGCGAGCCGGCCACCACCAACAACCGCATGGAGCTGATGGCGGCCATCCAGGCGCTGGAGGCTCTGAAGCGGCCCATGGACGTGCGGCTCTACACCGACAGCGAGTATGTGAAGAACGGCATCACCCAGTGGATTCACGGCTGGAAGGCCCGTGGCTGGAAGACCGCCGACAAGAAGCCGGTGAAGAACGAGGATTTGTGGCGCCGCCTGGACGAGGCGAAGCGGCAGCACCGGATCGAGTTCCACTGGGTCCGCGGCCACGCCGGCCATCCGGAGAACGAGCGGGCCGACGCGCTGGCCCGCCAGGGCGTCGCCGACGTCCGGCAGGCCGCCCGCGGGTAACCTCCCGTCCGGCGAATGGCCGCCATCCCGCAAGGGTCCCTGGACGGCGGCCCCGCCGCCCCGCTAGGCTCCCTCCCATAACGAACGACGAAAGATCGTTGGGGAGGAGACCGAGATGTATCCGCATGTGCGGAACGAAGCCCGCTGGGTGCTGCCCGAGGTGCTGGCCCATCAGGCCGCCGAACGCGGCGGCAAGACCTTCGTCACGATGATCGGCGGAGGCTCCCTGACCTACGCCGAGGCGCAGGAGCAGGCGGCCCGTGTGGCCGGATTCTTCGCCGGACTGGGCGTGAAGCCGGGCGACACGGTGGCGGTGATGCTGCCGAACGGGCTGGATTTCGTGCGCGTGTGGCTGGGGCTGGGGCGGCTGGGCGCCGTCATGGTCGCCCTGAACACGGAATTGAAAGGCGGCTTTCTGGAGCACCAGCTTGAAAACGCCGGGGCGGCCCTGGCGGTGGTGGATGCCGCGCTGGCCGACCGCATCACCGGCATCGCGCCGCGCCTGACCGCCCTGCGCCGGCTGGTGATTCCCGGTGCCGCGGGGGGATCGCCGCACAGCGCCCTGGAGGGCTGGCGCGAGGCGCCTCCCTACGACGGCCCCCTGCCCCGCGCGGGCGACGACGCCTGCATCATGTACACGTCGGGCACCACCGGCCTGTCGAAGGGCGTGCTGATGCCGCACGGACACGGCTTCCTGTTCGGGCTGGGCTCCATCGACAACTTCGCCCTGACGGAGGAGGACCGCTTCTACATCTGCCTGCCGCTGTTCCACGCCAACGGGCTGTACATGCAGCTCTACGCCGCGATGATTTCCGGCGGATCGGCGGTGCTGCGGGAGCGGTTCAGCGCGTCGTCCTGGCTGGACGACATCCGCCGCCACGGCTGCACGGTGACCAACTCGCTGGGCGCCGTCACCGCCTTCGTGGTGGCCCAGCCGCCGCGGCCCGACGACCGGGACCACCCCCTGCGCCTCGTCGGCGCGGCGCCCAACCCGGCGGACACCGAGCGGGTGCTGCGCGAGCGCTTCGGCATCCGCGACGTCATCAGCCTGTACGGCATGACCGAGGTGAACATCCCCCTCTACGCCGAGATGGGCAAGCCGCGGCCCGGCACCTGCGGGCGCGTCTACGACCGTTACTTCGAGGTGGAGATCCGCGACCCGCAGACCGACATCCCCGTGCCGCGCGGCCAGATCGGCGAGGTCATGGTGCGCCCGAAGGCCGCTTTCGGCTTCCTGTCCGGCTATCACCGCATGCCCGACAAGACGGTGGAGGCGTGGCGGAACCTGTGGTTCCACACCGGCGACGCCGCGGTGATGGACGCGGAGGGCTACGTCACCTTCGTGGACCGCATCAAGGACTGCATCCGCCGCCGCGGCGAGAACGTCTCGTCCTACGAGGTGGAGACGGTGCTGTCGCGGCTGGAGGGGGTGGCGGAGGTCGCCGCCTACGCCGTGCCGGCGGGCCTGCCGGGGGCGGAGGACGAAATCATGGTCGCGCTGGTCGCCGCGCCCGGAGCCACCCTGACGCCGGAAACCGTCGCCGCCTACGCCGAACGCGAACTGCCACGCTACGCCCAGCCCCGCTACATCGACATCCTGGACGCCTTCCCCAAGACGCCGACCGCCAAGGTGCAGAAGGCGAAGCTGCGGGAACGCGGCGTGGGCGACACCACCTGGGACCGGACGAAGGTGGCGTGACGCCTCGAAAAATCCCCTCTCCCGCCTCGGGAGAGGGGATTTCAGGCTTTCAGCAACCTCACAATACCCCCAGCACCGCGTCCGCCGAAGAGACCTCGAACTGGCCCGGCTTCTCCACGGCGAGGTGGGTGACCTTGCCGTCCTTGGCGACCAGGGCAAAGCGCTGCCCCCGGAGGCCCAGGCCGTAGGCCGTGCCGTCCATGGTCAGGCCCAACGCCTGGGTCAGCGTGGCGTTGCCGTCCGGCAGCATGGTGACCTTGCCGCCGGCCCCGTTCTTCTCGCCCCAGGCGCGCATCACGAAGGGGTCGTTGACGGCGAGGCATACGATGTCGTCCACGCCCTTGGCCTTCAGTTCCTCGGCCTTCTGGACGAAGCCCGGCAGATGCTTGGCGGAGCAGGTCGGGGTGAAGGCGCCCGGCACGCAGAACATCACCACCGTCTTGCCCTTGAACAGCGTGTCGGTGGTGATGTCCTGCATCCCGTTGTCGGTCAGATGCTTCAACGTGACGGACGGAATGGCGTCGCCCACTTGGATGGTCATGTCTCCTGAGCTCCCGTTTTTTGTGATTCAGCGCTTGCCGGACGCCCGGTCGAGCGCATCCAGAACGGCACCCTCGGTCAACAGTTCCGGAAGCGCGATGCCTTCCGGCGCCGCGGGGCCATAGACGATGTTGAAGGGAATGCCGTAGCGGCCATGGCGGGCAAGGTAGCGGGAAATGGCCTCGTCCGGGCGGGTCCAATCGGCGCGCATGGCGGTCACCGCCCCGGCGTCCTCCAGCCGCTGCGCGACCGTGCCGCGGTTCAGCACCAGCTTCTTGTTCGCCTGGCAGGTGATGCACCAGTCGGCGGTCACGTCCACGAAGACGGTGCGCCCGGCGGCCACCTGCTCCCGGATCGCGGCCTCGTCGAACGGCACCCAGCGCGCCGCCGCGCTTTCCACCACCGGAGCCGCCCCGGCGGACGGGCCGAACACCGCGGGAACGGCGAAGGCCACCACGGCCAGCAGCCCCGCCAGCGCCGCCCCGGCCCAGCGCGCCGATT
>NZ_JAUJFI010000138.1 GCF_030849505.1 Azospirillum isscasi
ATCCCCGGCCGCCGCGCCACCGAGACAGGCCTCGCCAAGGCCTTCGCCGCCGCCGTCTCGCCCCTCAGAGCCGTCCGGACCCGCGCCGCGCCGGGCGCCGTCGACCGCCGCGTCGCCGCCGGTCGAAACGTCCGCGCCGGTTGCCCCGGCCCCGGCGTACCGGCCGCCGTGGATTACGTCGCCGGGGCGACGGAAGTAACAGTGATAACGTTACTCCGATGATAACAGCAGGTCGTAACAGCGAAGCGGCAGGCCACCCGGGCGTTGACCACGCTTACAGCACATATCCACAAGCCCCCCTCTGATGCGCTGTGATTGGCGCGAGGGGGGCTTGTGGATATGCTCCGCTTCGCTCCGGTCCCCGGCCACGCCGGGGACTGGAAAGCGCGGACAACACAAGCGCCATCACCGACCCCACCCCCTTTCGCGCCGCCTCCGGCGGCCCCGCCCCAGGGCGGGGGGTGGCGATGCCACCCGCGAGATCACGACAAAACAGCCCGCCGGAATCTCTCCGGCGGGCTGTTCAGGAACATGGTGTCGCCGGGCGCGGCGACTACGAGTAGTAGCAGCGGCGCCCCTGCCAATCTGGCCCCGCGAACGCAAGATTCACCGTGGCGACGGCCTGTCTTTGAGCGCTGGACAGCCGGTCCCAGGCGCTGTCGGCTGTCGTATAAGGGGACTCGAGCAGGTCAAAACGCCCGAGCGCGAGAGCGACCGCCAGCACCTCGGATGTGCTCCAGGGCGCGCGGGCGAGGTCAGTCTTGCCACGCTGAACAGCGCGGATCTTGGCGAACACGTCGCCTGCCGGGCCGTAATCGACGGGGTCGAGGTCGGGGACGGAATTCATGTCAACAATACTCCAGGGAGGGGGCGCCTGCCGGAACGTCTCCGGCGGGATTGAGAGGAGGAGTGGGCGGCCGCTCTCAAAGACGGAAGATCAGCCCGTTGGGTTCTAGGTGAGCCACGGTTTCGCATTGCCACGCGAGGTAGCGCTCGAAGCCGACGATTCGGCGGGCGCGGCAATCCAGGGAACTTGCAATTCGCAGTGCGGTTCGGCGGGCGTCCAAAAAAGAGCCGGGCGACCGACGGACGGTGCTGACCAGCGCCCCACCGGCGCGAGCAGCGGCAAGCGTTTGTGACGCAGGCACGGCCGCAAGAGAAACCGATACGTGCCAACACGGGTGGTCCACGTACGGTACCGGGCTGATTACAACGAGCCAATCCCCGGCCTGAAAATGGTAGCGGAAAGACAAGATATTATTACTCCCGTGAAAGGGTTACCGGCCTCCGAGGCGACGAAGGTCATTTCGGAGAAGTGCGACCAGTTCGTCGGTTGCGGCGGCATTGCCGCCACACGGGCCTTTGTGTCGGCCGTCGGAAGGGGGTGCCCGCCAGAGACTATTCCGGCGGGCTAAGGCAGAAGGGAGCCGGGTCTACTGGCGCGGCCAGGAGCCGAGCCACGCACGCAGCGACAGCCAGCACCTCCGCCAGCCGTTGGGCCGGGAGAGCGCGACGACGAGCGCGAGAGCCGCTCCGGTCGCGACGCCGATTAGCGCTGCCGCCCCAACAGAAGCACCGGCCACAGCGTCGAGCCAGCGGCCGACAGCGGCCAACAACACACCCAGCCCCAGCATTCCGGCAACACACACCGCCATTGCGACATGCGCGAGCCGCTCGATCAGCCAGCCAACTCGCCGCCAAAAAAGAGAGAACGGCATTTTCATGCAGCACCCCCAACCCGCTCGGCGGCGAGACGGCGGCCGACCTCGAGCACGGCGGGCAGTGTCGCCATATCGGCCGCCATGCCGGGCACTCGGCGGTGGGCGCGCCGCGCCGCCGACATGACTTCGGCGGGGTACAACCCGGCGAGGATGAGGGCAGTCAGCGCGGTCGGGCCAGCGCCGCCGCGCGAGTATTCACGCTCAGCGGCAGCGAGCACAGCCACCTGCACGGCGGTGGCGCGCGCCCGGGACAGCGCGCCCGCAGCAGCGGGCGCCAATTTTGGGAGCTTGGACACGGGGAATCTCCGTCAGTCCGTTGAAACGAGGGCGAGAAACGTGCGCGCTTCGTGAACGGATAGCGGGATTCGGGAGCGTGTAGCCCGGCCAGCGAGAACGCCAACCGGCAACATCAACTTGAGCGATCACGTGTTATTTTGCAAGCCATTTTGTACGCCAAAACGCATTTTATCGTTGACAGAAACGTATCACCCTGAAACAGGAGCGTGTCATGCGTGCGGAGGCGGCCTCAGGTTCGACACGTCCAGCCCGAGCGCCGGATAGTCCAGTCGGGCGACCGCACGGGCGAGATCTGAAATGTCGTAGTCCGTGTAATCTTCGGTCTGCTTTACACGCTGGAGTTCGGGAAGATCGTCGTCATGCCCAGCCAGCGCGGCGACGGTCAGCGGGTGAACGTCATATTTCGAACGCAGCGTCGAGATGAACGTCCGGCGCAGGCTGTGGAAATCACGCAGTGGTTCATACAGACCGCAGCGCCGACGGTAGTCGGTGAAGTGGGTGGAGTACATATCCCCGAGTTTTTCCATCCGTCCACCCGGCTTCAGTTCCGGGAAGATTCTACCATCTCGGACGCGGTCCCGTTTGAACAGGTCGAGAGCACCGACTTCTACCAGAAAGGGGTGCACTGGCACATTTCGGATACTGTGTTCGGTCTTTACGCGCTTCTCCCCGTCATCGTTGATTTTGAAAAACGGTGTGCCATGCGTGTCAAAGTCGAGGTCGGAATGGTGGAGTTGCGCCAACTCTTCGAGCCGCGCACCGGTCCACAGAGCCAGCACCGGCAGCCACCAGTAGGCATCCCGGTAAATGTGGAGACCGGGTTGATTTCGTTTCGAGACATCTTCACGGCGGCTACGAGTTCCCGACCAGACCGGAGACCGGAACAGAGCATTCAACTGGTCGATCTGCCAGATTTTGCGCTTCCGTGCCGTGGGAACCCACTCGCTCAACGAGATGCCGTCGAACATCGCGTTGATGTCGGCTTCATGCGCAAACTTGTGATGCTTAATTGCACACCGGAACATCGCTTTGACGTGCATGATGTGCTTGCCGATTGTGGTCTCACCCATCGTCGGCTTGCCGCGAGACTCCTTGAGCAGCCGGTCTATGCTTTTCTCGTCGTCAGATCGCGACTTGCCAAGGCTGGTCTTCAGCCGTTCCAGAGTTCGCACCCACTGCACAACGTCGCTGCGCTGGTACTTATTCAGAGGCTTGTCGCCGGTGATGCGTGCGAATAAGCGGATATAATTGTTGACGTGGCGGTTGCTGTCGTCCTGTAACCGCTTTTCTTCGCTGTATGTTTTCTCCAGGAACGCCGTGACGGTGGGAGCAGGCGTTGACTTCATCGTCACGCCCAGGACGCCCAAGAGATCGCCCAGCTTGTCGATGGTTTCGACCGCCTGTCCGATGGCACCGGCTTTCTCGACTTTGTCTCGTTCGTCGAGCAGTGCCGTTATGACCTCCACGTCGCGGCTACGCTCCGGTTCCGCTTGCGCGATGTAGTCCGCGTGCCGCTCCAACAGCCCGACTGTCCGGTCGCTGAGCGACGCGTATTCAGCGGTGACGAGTTCCAAGGCCGCCGTCGTGTCTTGAAGCTGCCGCGTGGCCTCATCCAGTGCCGCAGACAGCGCGGTGATTAGCTCATCCTTGTCCTGTCCGTCCATCGCTCCCGCTCTCAACCGCTCGAAGTACCCGTGCGTGGCGACATAGCACCGCGCAGCCAGGGTCCGGGCCTGCCGGTGATCGGCGGTCCCGAGTGACCGCCTAACTTCGCATCGGCCGAGGCGATTTATCAGGTCCGCTGGGACACGGCAACGGAAGTGGTAGGAGGCAGTACGCCGCAGGAGGAACGCCATGGTGATGGTGCCCGGCTGGTACACAGGGGTGGTACACAGCGCGGCGCCGGGCGCCTCGAAAACCGCGGATTTCCTTGTCTGGAAAATTGGCTGGGGCGCCAGGATTCGAACCTGGGAATGGCGGTACCAAAAACCGCTGCCTTACCGCTTGGCGACGCCCCAACCGAACGGCGCATTCGCGCCGGAAGGGTCGGGACCATAATCGGAAACCCGACTCCAATGCAACAGCTTCCTTGACCCTTACCGTCCCTCACGGCGCCACGCCAACAGCAAGGCCCCCAGCGCCAGCGCCAACACCGCACCCACGGGCAGCAGCGGCACTTCCGACACGCCGGTCACCGTGAAATCGCCGTTGGCACGCAGGCCGATCCAACCGTCGCCGGTCTGCGGGCGGTCGGGGCGGGTGCGGCGGACGTCGATGCCGGGACGCACGCCGCTCTCGGTGTCGGAAATCCAATGCACGCCACCGCCCGTCTCCCCGGCGACACGGGAAAGACGGTCGCCGGTCGAACGCACGTCGGCCAGTTCCGGCGGGTTGACGGCGCCCACCACGGCCAGGGCCGTGCGCTCGCCGTCGGTGATGCGGTAGATGCCGGGTTCGCCGGCGATCACGGTCGTGCTGGCGCGGCCCGTGCGATCCTCGGTCATCTCCAGCGTGCGGGATTCATCGGAAGGGGTGGTGAGGGTGACGCTGCGCGGATCGGGCTCCAGCGACCGGCGCTCCACCGTGATGCGGTTGCCGTCCACATGGGCGCGCAGGTCGTTCTCCTCCAACTCCGGCTCCTTCATCAGCCAGTGGGCGAGCCGGCGCAGAAGCTCCGCCTGGGGGCCGCCGCCTTCGAAACCGCGGCTCCACAGCCACATCTGGTCCGACGCCAGTTGCGCCACCCGGCCCTTGCCGACGCGGTCGAGAATCAGCAGCGGGCGGTCGTCGGCCCCGTTCATCACCACCGCGCCGTTGCCCGGCACGACCTCCACCTGATGGAACCAGCGGCCCCAGGCCGGTTCGCCGTCCGGCCGGTCGCCGGGCAGGCCGGCGGTCACCGGGTGGCGGCGGCCCACCTCCGTCACGGTCGGCTTGAAGGGACGGTCGATGGCCTGACCGGTCGGCTCCGCCGGCATCACCTGGCCCAGCGGCGTGCGGAACAGCGACAGTGGTGTGGCATAGCCCTGGCCGGACGCCTCCAGCAGGGCGCCGCCCTTCTGCACATATTCGGCGATGTTCTCCAGATACATCTGCGGCAGCACGCCGCGCCGCCGGTAGCGGTCGAAGATGATCAGGTCGAACTCGTCCAGCTTGATCTCGAACAACTCCCGGATCGGGAAGGCGATCAGCGACAGCTCGCGGATCGGGGTGCCGTCCTGCTTCTCCGGCGGGCGCAGGATGGTGAAGTGGACCAGATCGACCGACGGGTCGGCCTTCAGCAGGTTGCGCCACGTCCGCTCGCCCGCGTGAGGCTCGCCGGAGACGAGAAGGACGCGCAGACGGTCGCGCACCCCGTTCACCACCACCGCGGTGCGGTTGTTGGCGAGCGTCAGCTCCTGCCGCGCCGCCTCGACCTCCATCTCCAGCACGTTCTGTCCGCCATGGTTGACCGGCAGCTCCATGTGGAAGTCCCGGCCCACCGGCACGCGGATGGTGCGCGGCGGGCCGCCGTCCTGGCGCAGGGTCACCGCCGCATCGGGCGACTGGCGGCCCGGCATGTCGTCCACCCGGATGGTCAGCTCCACCGGCTTGCCGACGAGGCCGTAGGCCGGCGCCTGCACGATGGCCAGACGGCGGTCGCCCTCGTCGCGGTCGCCGGTCAGCAGCGCGTGCACCGGCCCGGCTTCGGCCAGCCGGGCGAGATTCTCCGGAACGTCGTGGACCTGCCCGTCGGTGATCAGAACCGCCCCGGCCATGCGGCGGCGCGGCACGTCGGCCATCGCCCGGTTCAGCGCGTCGAACAGGTGCGTCTCGTTGATGGCGGAGGCGCCGGAGGCCGCGTCCCCGGCGCGCACCACGCGCAGTTCCAGGTCGTCGAACGCCTTCAAGCGCTCGGTCAGGCGCTCCAGCTCGGCTTCGGCGCGGACGCGGCGGTCGCCGATGTTCTGGCTGGGCGAGGCGTCGAGCACCACCACGGCCACGTCCTTGATCGGCTCCCGCTTCTCCTGCACCAGCGACGGGTTGATCAGCGCCAGGGCGAGCACCGCCACAGCCAGCGCGCGCAGCCAGACGCCGCGCGCCCGCCGGAAGACGGCCAGCGCCAGGACCGCCAGCGCCACCGCGAACAGCGGCGCCAGGAAAACCCAGGGCAGCAGCGGGGCCAGCGCAATGGAGGTTCCGTCAAGCAGGGTCACTGGCCGAGCCTCTCAAGGATCGCGGGCACATGCACCTGATCGGCCTTGTAGTTGCCGGTCAGCGCGTACATGACGAGGTTGACGCCGAAACGGTAGGCCATTTCCCGCTGCCGCTCGCCGCCGGGCACCACGGCGTAGAGCGGCTGGCCGTTGCGGTTCGCCGCCCAGGCCGCGGCCCAGTCGTTGCCGCCGATCAGGACCGGGGACACGCCATCGTTGGCGCGGCCCTCGCGCGCTTCGATCCACAGGTCGCCGCCGTTGTAGCGGCCGGGGAAATCGTTCAGCAGGTAGAAGGACTTGGTCAGCACATGGTCGGGCGGCACGGGGGCCAGCGGCGGGATGTCCAGCCCATGCACCATGCCCTGGAGCGCCTGGTTGCCGCCGAGCGCGCCCGCCGACTGGTCGCGCGTGTCGAACAGGATGGTGCCGCCGTTGCGCATGTACTCGTTCAGGCGGGCGCGGGCGTGGTCGGTCAGGGCGCGCTGCCCGCCGGACACCGGCCAGTAGAGCAGGGGGTAGAAGGCCAGCTCGTCGCTTTCCGGATCGACGCCCACCGCCCCGGCGGCCTCCACCGCCGTGCGGCGGTTCAGCACGTCCACAAGGCTTTCCAGCCCGGCGCGCGAGGTGTCGTCCACCGCCCCGTTGCCGGTGCGCACATAGGCGAGGTAGGTCTCCGCCGTCACCTTGGTCGATTGCAGGTCGTCGGCGCGGGCGGGTTGCCAGGGCGCCGCGGCCATGGGGAGCGCCGTGCCCAGCGCCAGCAGAGCCTTGCCGAGATTGCCGTAGATGTCGGCGGCGAGCGGCAGCAGGGCCGCCGCCTTGCGGATCATCGCCACCCCGTCCGCCACGCCACCGGTCTGGGCTGCCAGCAGCCCGCCGAAATGCAGGGCGTGGGGGTTGTCCGGGTCCACCTCCAGAATGCGGCCGTAGAGCAGCCGCGCCTCCTCCAGCCGCCCGGACAGATGATGGTCGAGCGCGAGGTTCAGGGCTTCGGCGACGGTGGCCATGGGCGGCTCACTTTGAAGAACAGTGGTTGCGCTGGGCCCCCCTCCCGGCCTCCCCCCGCCGAAGGCGAGGGGAGGAGATGGGGTTCACGCCCCCAGCAATTCCTTCGCCTTGGCGGGGAGGTCGGCCAGCGGGACTTCGACCTGCTCGCCCTTCACCAGATGCTTGAGCGTCGCCGTGCCGCGCGCCTTCTCGTCGGAGCCCATCAGGACCACCAGCGGAATGCCCGCCTTGTCGGCGTACTTCATCTGCTTGGCGAGCTTGCCGCCGTCGAGCTGGATTTCCGTGTTGATCCCCGCCGCCCGCAGTGCCGTCGCCAAGCCGTAGTAATCGGCGGACAGGGCCGGGTCCATCTGCGTCACCAGGACCTGGGCGGTCGCCCCGCCGTCCTTGATGATGCCGGCCTCCATCAGCTGGTAGAACAGCCGCGTCGCGCCGATGGAGATGCCCACACCCGGCAGCTTCGACTTGGTGTAGTGGCTGGCGAGGTTGTCGTAGCGCCCGCCGGAGCACACGCTGCCGATGCCCGGATGGTCGTTCAGGAAGGTCTCGTAGACGGTGCCGGTGTAGTAATCGAGCCCGCGCGCGATGGCGAGGTTGATGCGGACGATGCCGTCCGGCACCTGGAACGCCTTCAGCCCCTCAATGACGGTGGTCAGTTCCGACACGCCCTGGCGGAAGGTCTCGTTGTCGATGCCCAGCGCGCCCAGGGCGGCGAGCGTGTCCTCGTTGCCGCCCTTGGCGTCGATCAGGGACAGGATCTTCTCTGCGGCGTCGGCGGTCATGCCGAGGCCGGTCAGGCTGTCGCGCACCTTGTCGCGGCCGATCTTGTCCAGCTTGTCGATCTCGCGCAGGACCAGGACGCGCTTCTCCGCGTCGTCCACGCCCAGCCCGTCGAGCAGGCCCAGCAGGACCTTGCGGTTGTTCACGTTGATGGTGAAGCCGCCGAAGTCCAGCTCCTTGAAGACGTGGTAGATGACCGCCGGGATCTCCGCGTCGTAATGCGGGGACAGGCTGTCCTTGCCGATGACGTCGATGTCGCACTGATAGAATTCGCGGAAGCGCCCGCGCTGCGCCCGCTCGCCGCGGTAGACGCGCTGGATCTGGTAGCGGCGGAAGGGGAAGGCGAGGTCGCGCTCATGCTCCGCCACATAGCGGGCGAGCGGGACGGTCAGGTCGAAGCGCAGCGCGATGTCCGGCTTGTGGCCCTGCTGGATGGCGCCGGTGGACTGCACGAAATAGACCTGCTTCTCGGTCTCGCCGCCGGACTTGGTCAGCAGGGTGTCCACCGTCTCGAACACCGGGGTTTCCACCGGCACGAAGCCGAACCGCTCGTAGCCGCGGCGGATGGTGTCGAGAAGACGCTGGAAGGCCACCTGCTGGCGCGGCAGCAGCTCCATCGTTCCGGGCGGGGTGCGGGGGGTGATCAGGCTCATCGGCGCGGGTCCGGCTTCGAATGTCCCTAGGGATTCGGCTAGGGTTCTAGCGGCTTTCGCCCGTCCCGTCACCCATGCAGTGGCCCGATACCGTTGAGCCGGTGGCCGTAAGGGGCTAGAACTCCGGCAAACCTCCCCATTCCGCGCCCGGAGCCGCCATGCCCACCGACCGTCTCGTCCTCCGCCGTCCCGACGACTGGCATGTGCACCTGCGCGACGGCGCCATGCTGAAGGCGGTGCTGCCCTTCACCACCCGCCAGTTCGGGCGCGCGATCATCATGCCGAACCTGAAGCCGCCGGTGACGAAGACCGCCGACGCCGTGGCCTACCGCGACCGCATCCTGGCGGCCCTGCCGGAGGGCCAGTCCTTCACACCGCTGATGACCGCCTATCTGACGGACGGCACCGACCCGGAGGACTTGGCCCAGGGCTTCGAGGACGGTGTGTTCACCGCCGCGAAGCTCTACCCGGCCAACGCGACCACCAACAGCGCCCACGGGGTGACCGACCTCGGCAGGATCGCACCCGTCCTGGAGCGCATGGCGGAGATCGGCATGCCGCTGCTGATCCACGGCGAGGTGACCGACGCCGACGTGGACATCTTCGACCGCGAGGCCGTCTTCATCGAGCGCACCCTCGCCCCGCTGCTGGAGCGCCACACGGCGCTGCGCGTGGTGCTGGAGCACGCGACCACCGCGGAGGCCGTGGCCTTCGTGCGCGAGCACGCGGCGTCGGGCCGGGTGGGGGCGACCATCACGGCGCATCACCTGCTGATCAACCGCAGCCACCTGTTCGCCGGGGGCATCCGCCCGCACCTCTACTGCCTGCCCATCGCCAAGCGCGAGACGCACCGCGTGGCTCTGGTCGAGGCCGCGACGTCGGGCGAGGGGCCGTTCTTCCTGGGCACCGACACCGCCCCGCACGCGGTGACCGCGAAGGAGAGCGCCTGCGGCTGCGCCGGCTGCTTCACCGCCGCCAACGCCCTGGAACTCTACGCCGAAGCCTTCGAGGAGGCGGGGGCGCTGGACAAGCTGGAGGCCTTCGCCAGCCTGAACGGCCCGCGCTTCTACGGCCTGCCGGCCAACGAGGACAAGGTGGTTCTGGAGCGCACGCCCTCCACCGCTCCGGACATCGTGCTGACCGCCGAGGGCGAGGCCGTGCTGCCCTTCCGCAGCGGCGAGACGACGCGCTGGAGCTTCGCCGGGTCGGTTTGAGGGGACGTTTCTGCTGCGGTTGCCCCCACCCCGGCCCTCCCCCGCTCTCGGCGGACCGAAGGCTCGCCTGCCGCGTCAGCGCAAACCTATGGTTTGCGCGAGAGCTCCGCAGGGGAGGCAGATTTTAACGAAGCGGCGGCAGTTCCCTCCCCTGCGAAGCGGGGGAGGGGGCAAGGTTCCCCTCAGAACAGACTCCCCTGCACGGGCGGGCGCTGCGGCTTCTTCGGTTCGGGCTTGGCCTTGGCGGCCTTGGGCTTAGCCTCCACAACATCCGCGGCGGGCGGACCGTCCACCGTCGCGGCGGCGCGGCCATCGGCGAAGACCAGCGACACCGCCAGACCCGGCGTGGCCTGGGCGGCGCTGGTCAGCGGCTTGCCGTCGCCGGACTCCACCAACGCGAAGCCGCGGGCCAGGACGCCCTTGTAGGAATAGCTTTCCAGAAGCTGCCCCACCGCCGCCAGCTTGGCCGCGCGTTCCTCAACCGCCTTGCCGTAGCCGCGCTCCAGACGAGGCGTCAGGTCGGACAGCCGGCGGCTGCCGTCGCCGAACTTCACCCGGATCGGGCCGAGCGACAGGCGCCCACCCACCCGCTCGTACTGGCCGCGTGCGGTCACGATGGCGTGGCGCAGCGCACCGTCGAGCGCGCGGGATTCCGACGCCAGCCGCTGTTCGGCCTGCGCCAGCCGCTCCCGCGGGTGGCGCAGCGTGGCGCCCAACTCGTTCAGACGGGTGCGGCGGCGCTCCAGCAGGGTGGCGGCGGCGAGCGCCAGACGTTCCGCCCGGTCGTCCAGCCGCTGGGCGTGGCCTTCCAGAAGGGCACGCGGATCGCCAAGCCCGCGGGCCAGCCCCTCGACCCGAGTCCGGCGCTCCGCCAGCATCCGCGTGGCGGCGCCGACCATCCGCCGTTCGTCGTCCAGCACCTGGGCCAGCAGTTCCGCCCGCACCGGCACGGCCATTTCCGCAGCCGCGGTGGGGGTGGGGGCGCGGCGGTCGGACGCGAAGTCGATCAGGGTGGTGTCCGTCTCGTGCCCCACCGCGGAGATCAGCGGGATGCGGCTGGCCGCCGCCGCGCGGACCACATTCTCCTCGTTGAAGGCCATCAGGTCCTCCAGCGAGCCGCCGCCGCGCGCCACGATCAACAGATCCGGGCGCGGCACCGGGCCGCCGGGCTGGATGCGGTTGAACCCCTCGATGGCCGCGGTGACTTCCGCCGCCGCGCGCTCCCCCTGAACGGCGACCGGCCAGAGCAGCACCCGGCGCGGAAAGCGGTCGTGCAGCCGGTGCAGGATGTCGCGGATGACCGCCCCGGTGGGGGAGGTGACGACGCCGATCACATCGGGCAGGAAGGGGATGGGCTTCTTGCGCGCCGCGTCGAACAGCCCCTCCGCGGCGAGGCGCTTCTTGCGCTCCTCCAGCATCTTCAGGAGGGCGCCCTCGCCGGCCAACTCCATCGACTCGATGACGAGCTGGTATTGCGAGCGTCCGGGGTAGGTCGTCATGCGCCCGGTGACGATGACCTCCAGCCCTTCCGCCGGCTGGACGGCCAGCTTCGACACGGTGCCGCGCCAGCACACCGCCTCGATCACCGCCGTGTCGTCCTTGAGCCGCAGGTAGCAGTGGCCGGAGCTGTGCCGCTTGGGCTGCGAGATCTCGCCGCGCACGCGGACGAAGCCGAACTCCTCCTCGATGCTGCGCTTCAGGCGCCGGGCGAGGTCGCCCACCGAATATTCCGGCAGGTTCGAACCGGGACGCGGCTCGGGAGCGATGAGGGGGGAGGTCGTATCAAGGTCTTGAGTCATGGCGGCTCCATGATACAAGGCGCGGTGTCGGCAACAAGCGTGGAAGGACGAAGTGCCATGAAAGTCCTGGTGGTCGGGTCGGGTGGGCGCGAGCATGCGCTGTGCTGGGCCATTCAGAACTCGCCGCTGTGCGACACGCTCTACTGCGCGCCGGGCAACGCCGGCATCGCGGACGTGGCCGAATGCGTCGCCATCGGCGCGGAGGACGTGGACGCTCTGGTCCGCTTTGCGCAGGACAACGCCATCGATTTCGTGGTGGTCGGGCCGGAAGGGCCGCTGGTGCTGGGTCTGGTGGACAAGCTGACGGCCATCGGCATCAAGGCGTTCGGCCCCAGCGCCGCGGCGGCGGAGCTTGAGGGCTCCAAGGGCTTCATGAAGGACATCCTGGCCAAGTACGGCGTGCCGACCGCCGCCTATGGCCGCTTCAGGGACGTCGAGGCCGCCAAGGATTTCGTGCGCAAGAACGGCGCCCCCATCGTGGTGAAGGCCGACGGCCTCGCCGCCGGCAAGGGCGTGACCGTCGCCCGCACCGAGGAGGAAGCCTTCGCCGCCATCGACGAGGCTCTGGTGGAGGGCCGCTTCGGCGCCGCCGGGGCCGAGGTGGTGGTTGAGGAGTTCCTGGACGGCGAGGAGGTCAGCTTCTTCGCGCTGTGCGACGGCGAATCGGCCCTGCCGCTGGCCTCGGCCCAGGACCACAAGGCGGTGGGCGACGGCGACACCGGCCCGAACACCGGCGGCATGGGCGCCTATTCCCCGGCCCCGGCCCTGACCCCGGACCTCCAGGAGCGCGTGATGCGTGAGATCGTGGAGCCGACCGTCAAGGGCATGGCGGCGGAGGGCCGTCCCTTCAAGGGCGTGCTGTTCGCCGGCTTGATGATCGGGACGGACGCGGACGGCAAGCCGGTGCCGAAGACGCTGGAATTCAACGTCCGCTTCGGCGACCCGGAATGCCAGACGCTGATGATGCGCCTGAAGTCCGACGCGCTGGCCGCCCTGATCGCGGCGGCGGATGGGCAATTGAAGAACATCGACCTGCGCTGGCACGACGAGACGGCGCTGTGCGTCGTCATGGCCGCGAAGGGCTATCCCGGCGATTACGTGAAGAACACGGAGATCAAGGGCTTTGCCGCCGCCAACGCGGTGGAGGGCGTGACCGTCTTCCACGCCGGCACCAAACTCTCCGAGGGGCGGGTGCTGTCCACGGGCGGGCGCGTGCTGGGCGTGACCGCCAAGGCCCCGACCGTGGCCGAGGCGCAGAAGCGCGCGTATCAGGGCGTGGACGCGCTGGACTGGCCGGACGGCTTCTGCCGCCGCGACATCGGCTGGCGGGCGGTGGGGCGCTGACGGCGCCCCGCTTCGGCGCTATATTGGAAGGATGGTGACGGCGCTCCAACTGCCGGCTGGCGTTTCAGCCGAGGATCTCAAGGCTCTGGCTTCGCGTTACGGAGCTGGAAACCTGCGGGTCTTCGGCTCGCGCGCGTTGGGGCGGGCGCGGCCCGACAGCGATCTGGATCTGCTGGTGGAACTGGAGCCGGGGCGGGATCTGTTCGACCTGATCGAACTGAAGCACGCTCTGGAGGAATGGACCGGCGGCGCCGTCGATGTGGTGACGGAGCGTGGCTTGTCGCCTTACATGCGCGAAGGCATTCTTCAGTCGGCGCGGTCCCTGTGAACGGCGACCGGGCCTATCTGGAGCATATCCGCGAGGCGATCCGCCGTGTGATGGAGTACACGGCAACCGGGCGTGACGACTTTTTCGCCCGCACACTCCTTCAGGACGGTGTCATCCGCAATCTGGAGATCATCGGCGAAGCGACGAAGAAGTTGTCGCCGGACCTGCGGTCGCGCTATCCCGGCCTGCCGTGGAAGAACATGCGTCGCTTCGCGACGTGCTGATTCACAATTACCTGGGTGTCGATTTGGGCATCGTGTGGGACGTGGTCGTGCGTCGGCTCCCCGATGTGGATCGCCGGATTGAGGGCATCCTCACCGAAATCGGGGGCGATCCTACCGCCGCTCCCTGAAGAACCCCCGCAGCATCTCCCCCGCCCGCGTCTCGTCGATGCCGCCGTAGACGTCCGGGGCGTGATGGCAGGTGGGCTGCCGGTAGAAGCGCGGCCCGTGCTCCACCCCGCCGCCCTTGGGATCGTAGGCGCCGAAATAGACCCGCCGCAGCCGGGCGAAGCTGATCGCCGCGGCGCACAGCGCGCAGGGCTCCAGAGTCACATACAGGTCCAGTCCCGGCAGGCGCGGCTCGCCCAGCGCTGCGCAGGCGTCGCGGATCGCCAGGACCTCGGCGTGGGCGGTGGGGTCCTTCAACTCCTCCGTCCGGTTGCCGGCGCGGGCCAGCACGGCGCCGGTCGCCGGATCGACCACGACGGCGCCCACCGGCACCTCCCCGCGGCTCGCGGCGGCTTCGGCCTCCTGGAAGGCGATGTCCATGGGGGAGGGGGGGCGGCTCATGCGGGGCACCCTGCCCGGCGGTCCCTGTTTTCGTCAAGCGGCGGAACGCCCGCCCGCGCTGTTGAGCATCGGACGGAACCGGGCCGATGGGACAGGGCCAATGGAACAGGGCCAATGGAACAGGGCCAATGGAACAGGGAGGACAGCCGTGAGCAACCATGTCTACAAGAAGGTCGAGATCGTCGGCACCGCCGAGACCTCCATCGACGACGCCATCCGCAACGGGATCGAGCGGGCGGCCAGGACGCTGAAGAATGTGGACTGGTTCGAGGTGGGGGAGATCCGCGGCCATGTCGCCAACGGGAAGGTCGCCCATTTCCAGGTGGTGATGAAGGTCGGCTTCCGCCTCGAAGAATAACGGCGGGGACCCTGTGCCGTGGGTTGCGGGCGGGGCGTGCAAGCCCTATGGTCCGTGCCCATGGACACCCCCGATTTCGAACATTCCAAACCCATGCCCGGCTCCGCCGATGCGGACGCGGGCGAGCCCGATGCCGGCGAGCGCATCGCCAAGCGGCTGGCGCGCGCGGGCCTGTGCTCGCGCCGCGACGCCGAGCGCTGGATCGCCGACGGCCGCGTGGCCGTCAACGGCACGACCCTGGACAGCCCGGCCTGCGTCGTGCGGCCCGGCGACGTCGTGCAGGTGGACGGCAAAGTTATTCCGGAGCCGGAACCGGCCCGCCTGTGGCGCTATCACAAGCCCTCGGGACTGGTCACCACCGCCCGCGACGAGAAGGGCCGCGCCACCGTCTTCGAACGGCTGCCGGCGGACATGCCGCGCGTCATCTCGATCGGGCGGCTCGACCTGACGACCGAAGGGCTGCTGCTGCTGACCAACGACGGCGAGCTGGCCCGCTTCCTGGAGCTTCCGGCCACCGGCTGGACCCGCCGCTACCGTGTGCGCGTCTTCGGCGAAGTGGACGAGAAGCGTCTGGCGGAGCTGGAGAAGGGACCGACCATCGAGGGGGTGAAGTACGGTCCCATCGAAGCCGTGCTGGACCGCATCCAGGGCCGCAACGCCTGGCTGACCGTCAGCCTGAAGGAAGGCAAGAACCGCGAGATCCGCAAGGTCATGGAGGCGCTGGGCCTTCAGGTGAACCGGCTGATCCGCGTCGCCTACGGCCCCTTCCAGCTCGGCAAGCTGGAGGAGGGTGCCGTCGAGGAGGTGCCGAAGCGCGTGGTGCGGGAGCAGGTGTCCCGCTTTTTCACCGGGGCCGATCCGGCGGAGGAGGGCAAGGCCAAGGGGGGTGGGAAGACCGCCGCCAAGACCGCTGCCGCCAAGACCGCTGCGGCCAAGACCGCTGCCCCCAAGGCCGAGGGCGCCGGGAGCCGCCCCGCCGCCCCGGCGAAGGCGTCCAAGCCGCGCGACGCCAAGGCCGGCTGGGCCAAGGCGGAGCCGAAGGCCGCCACCGAACGGCGCGGCCCGGCCAAACCGGCATC
>NZ_JAUJFI010000139.1 GCF_030849505.1 Azospirillum isscasi
AAGCTTTCGAAACTGAAGTCTCTTACTGCTTGACCGAGATGCTCAAGCGACCCGCGATGCCGGTCCCCTCCGGAACCGACCCGCGGCCAACGGTCCATACCGCCGCCTGCGCATCCCTTCTCGAATTTCACGATCAACGATGTCAAAGAACCATCGCCCGGCAAACCAGACAGCGAAACACTCGGCAAACTGGCCGTGAGCGTCGTCGGGTTTTTGAAGGCCGGAGAGGCGCGAACGGTCGTTCGTGCCAGCGGAGGATCAATCTAGCGCTTACGGCAGAGAGCGTCAAGCCCTTTGTTTCGTATTCACCGAACCGCCTAGGCCGCCTGAGGCGGAAACGGATCGGCCAGCACCCTGACCTCCACCCCTCCAGTCTTTTGGGGCGCCCCCTCCGGACCGCGTCCGGCGAGGGAGGCGCTGTATAGGGCAGCCCTCGCCCCCGATCCAGCGAAAAGACTCGTCCCGCCACAGATTCGAATCTGATTGGGCGCCGGCTGGACAGCCCCCCTGCCGCGCCTTATGGTTTCATTTCAAAACGCAGGTCAGAACCGCAGGCACAGGGGAAACCGGCATGCGCCCAAGCGGGCAGGCAACCGCCGAGGTCATGGCGCAGGTGCTGCGGACGACCGCCAGCCTCGCCTTCACCGATGGACTGAACCCGGCCCAGTGGGCGGCGTTGCGTTATTTCGCCCGGGCGAACGCGAGCGCCCGCAACGTCGTGGCCTTCGCCCGCCATCACGGAACGACCAAGGGCACGGCCAGCCAGACCATTGCGGCCCTTCTCAAGAAGGAGCTTCTGGAACGGCATCCCAGCGAGACGGACCGCCGTTCCATCCGGTTGACCGTCACGGCGAAGGGGCGGGGGATGCTGACCAACGACCCGTTGAACGAGCTGGCCGCGGCCATCGACAATCTTCCTCCGGTGCAGCATGACGCCTTGGCGGAAGGGCTGGACCAGTTGCTGCGCACGCTGTTGTCCCGCCGGGCCCGAAGCGGGGGAATGCGCGCCGGGGACCCGCAGGAGGAGGCCGGCGACACCCATCGCAAGGGGGCCGCGGCGGACTGAGCCGCTCCGCCCCCACCGTATTCCACCGCCACCGCAGTTGGAGCGACGGAACCCATGGCCCGAATTCTGGTGATCGACGATGTCCCGGCCTTCACGGCGCTGCTGCGCATGACGCTGGAGTCGCAGGGCCACCATGTGGCGGAGGCGCAGGACGGCCTGTCCGGTCTGGCCGCCCTGGAGCGGGAGCGATTCGATCTCGCCGTCGTGGACATGATGATGCCCGGCCTGGACGGGATCGAGCTGATCCGCCGCCTGAGCGCCCGCAACGATCCCCGCCCCCCGGCCGTCATCGCCATGTCCGGCGGCACGGAGGATTTCCCGGCGGCCTTTTCGCTGAACCTGTCGGCGATGCACGGCGCCGACCGGCTGCTGTACAAGCCGTTCGACAGCGCCGAACTGCTCGCCGCCGTGGAGGAACTGCTGGCCGCGCGCATGCCCTGACGCCGCGGCATCGCCGCCACAGCGCGGGATTTTCTGAACGCCGACGGGACTTTTTCCCGGTTTCCGATCTTTGGCATACCCGCTGCGCTTGCGGCGGTCGTTTTTGCACCGCATACAGACGCCGTCCCGGACGGCCGGAGCATCCGGCCCGACTCATCCAGCGCGCGGCCATGCACGATCCCAAACTGCTCTTCGACGTCCTGTTCCTTCTGCTGGCGGCGGTCGTGATCGTCCCGTTGTTCCAGGCGCTGCGCATCCCGGCGGTGCTCGGCTATCTGGTGGGAGGGGCGCTGCTGGGGCCGCACACGCCGGGTCCGGTGGTGGACATGGAGCTTCCGCAGGTCCTGTCCGAATTCGGGGTGGTCTTCCTCCTCTTCGCCATCGGGCTGGAGCTGCCGCTGTCGCGCCTGCAGGCGATGCGGCGCTACATCTTCGGGCTGGGGCTGATGCAGGTGGTGCTGACCAGCGCCGCCATCGCCGCGGTCGCCTACGCGCTGGGCGAGGACACGGCAGCGGCGCTGGTCATCGGCGGCATGCTGGCCTTCTCCTCCACCGCCACGGTGCTGAAGCTGCTGGTGGAGCGCGGGGAGACGGTGGCACGGTTCGGGCGCGTGTCGGTCGCCGTCCTGATCTTCCAAGATCTGGCCGTCGTTCCGCTGCTGACCCTTTTGCCGCTGCTGGCCGGGGGAAGCACCAGCATTCCCTGGGCGCTTGCCCTGGCCGGGGCCAAGGCCGTCGCGGCGATCGGCGGCATCATGCTGCTGGGCCGCTTCGTGGTGCGCCCGGTCTATCACTTCGTGGCCTCGGCCAAGAGCCCGGAGGTCTTCACCGCGACCAACCTGCTGGTCGTCCTGGCGGTGGCCTGGCTGACGGCGGAGGCCGGCATGTCGATGGCGCTGGGCGCCTTCCTGGCCGGCATGCTGATGGCCGACACCGCCTACCGCCATCAGGTTGAGGCCGACATCGAGCCGTTCCGCGGCCTGCTGCTGGGCCTGTTCTTCATGACGGTGGGCATGACGCTGGACCTGCCGGCCATGCTGCGCCGCGCCGACGACATCCTGCTGGTGACCGTGGCCCTTCTGATCGGGAAGAGCGTCCTGCTGTTCCTGCTCTGCCGCCTGTCGGGGCTCGGGCTGGCGACCTCGCTGCGCATCGGGCTGCTGCTGTCGCAGGGCGGCGAGTTCGCCTTCGTGCTGATCGGCAAGGCGACGAAGCTGTCGGTGCTGGACGGCGACACCGGGCTGCTGCTGTCCTCCTGCGTGGCGCTCAGCATGGCGGTCACGCCGCTGATCGGCGCCATCGCGCAGCGTCTGGCCCAGGGCGTGGAGGCCCGGCACGGGGCCGAAGCCTTCGGCGTCGAGACCAGCGACATCACCGGCCATGTGCTGATCGCCGGCTATGGCCGGGTCGGGCGCGCCGTCGCCCGGCTGCTGCGGACGCACGACATCCCCTACGTCGCACTGGACCTCGACCCGCAGCGGGTGGCCGCGGCGCGGGCGGAAGGGCTGCCCGTCTATTACGGCGACTCCAGCCAGATCGGCGTCCTGCGCGCCGCGGGAATCGGGCGGGCACGGGCCGCCGTCATCACCGTCAACCACCCGGACATGGCGGAGCGCGCCGTGGAAACCATCCGCCGGGCCGCCCCGCGCATGCCCATCGCCGCCCGCGCCCACGACCTGGGCCGGGGCACAAGGCTGAAGGCGGCCGGGGCCACCGCCGTGGTGCCCGAGACGCTGGAGGCCAGCCTGCAACTGGCCAGCCTCGTCCTGCGCAACGCCGGGGTGGACGCCGAGACCATCGACCAGAGCCTGAAGAGCGTCCGCGACCGCGGTTACGACGCCCTCCGCGAACCGGCGGAGAAGGATGGGGGCCAGCCCCACGCGGCCTGATCCGCGCCCTCCGCCTGCCCCCTCAACGCTCCACCCGCCACAGGTCGAAAACGGTGCCGCGGTACGCCTCCGCAGCACCCGGCGGCGGCGTCAGCCCCGCCGCGTGGAAGACGTTGGAGAACATCACCAGCACGTAATCGTACTTTTCCCGCCAGCCGACATAATGGGGGCAGGGCTCCACATGGTCGCGCAGGGTCGCCTCCCCGGGGCGGGAGAGCAGGCGCACGTCCACCGGCACGCCCTCATAGATCGCCATGCAGCGGTCGCGGTAGGGCCGGGTCACGGTCAGCGGCTGCTTGCCCGGATGGCTGAACAGGGTCGGGACGAAGGCGCGCCGTTCCACGGTGATCAGCGACGGCAGATGGACCAGGCTGGGCAGCGCGACCAGCGAATGCCGCCAGGGCGGCTGGGTGAGCAGGAACTCCCGCGTGTTGCAGCAGCCGGCCTCCTGCCCCGCCCAGGCGATCAGCACGGAACGTCCGGGCTCGATCCGCTCCATGGCGCGGCGCAGGTCGGCCACGTCGTCCTCGTAGGCCAGCCAGTTGACGGTCAGCACGGCGGTCCGCACCGCCAACAGGGCGAGCAGCCCGGCCGCGAAGGCCGCCGCGGCGCGCGGGGTCGGAAAGCGCAAGTCGGTGCCGGCCACCAGCAGGAAGGCCGCCAGAATCCAGAAGCGGATCGACACGAAATAGGTGCCGAAGAAGGGGTCGGGCACGACGAAGAAGGCCAGGGCGAACAGCGCCGCCGCCAGCATCATCGCCGTCGAGGCGCGCAGCCAGCCCGCCAGACGCGCCGCCGCCATGCCGCCCAGGATCAGCAGCAGGGTCGCCATGTCGAGCAGCGTGTTGTAGTTCAGAACCGGCGCCAGCATGTCGTGCAGCCGGTAGCGCCACTGCTTCAGCTCCGTCAGCTTCTTCAGCCGCCAGTAGACCTCCTTCAGCAGCAGGACGGGGGCGCTGTCGTGTGCGCCCACCGCCGCCGCGTCGGAGCGGAGGAGCTGGGTCCCCACCGTGCCGGCGAACAGCGCCGCGGGAAGGGCCAGCAAGGCCGCGAACCGCAGCGCGTCGCGCCCGAGGTTGGCAAGCGTCGGCGGCTTGCGCCCCTCCCCCACATACTTGACCGCCTCCACCGCGAACAGGCAGAGCAGGAAGGAGCCGAGCACGATGGCGTGGGCGAAGTAGAGGAAGAGGGCGCAGCCCATCCCCACCGGCAGTTGCCAGCGCCCCCCGGCCAGCGCGATCCACAGCGACACCCCGATCAGCAGGAAACCGAGGCCGAGCGAGAAGCTCATGAAGCCGCCGATCAGCGTGGCGTTGTAGATGAACAGCGCGCCGCACAGCGGCCACAGGCTCCAGCGCCCGAACAGGGTCCGGTTCAGCAGCATGGCCCCGATCAGGGTCAGCACCCCGGCCAGCGCCATATAGACCCGCCCGGCGACGTAGAGCGGCAACACGCTGGCGAGCGGCAGCATCACCGCTTCCATCAGCAGGTTCGGCACCGGCGTCAGCGAGGCGGTGTAGCGTTCGCCCAGGAAGGGGTCGGTCCGGTAATGCAGAAGCACGTCCACCCGCGCCAGATGGTTCGGGTAGTCGAGCAGCGGCGGCATCTCCACCAGCAGCAGCGGCAGCACGAGCAGCGCCAGAATCACCGGAAGCACCAGGGCCAGAGGCGGTGACCACGCTTCGCTCCCGCTCCCCGTCCACAGCGCGGCAGCCCCGGTGCCGGGGGCCTGCGACAGTCCTGGATGGTCCGCCCCTGGATGGTCCGCCCTTGGATGGTCCGCCCTTGGATGGTCCACTGGCGCCTCCTGCATTTGGTGCAATGCGGAAGGCTCAACACATCCATCGTCCGCACCGCCAGAAGGCAATGGCGTTACGGATCGGCTTTGGAATTAGTCCCCGCCCCGGACGGGGCAGGCGCCAAGGCCCCGCCGGGGCTCCTTCGGCGGAGGCCGGGCGCCCTCCCCACCCCTTTTCGGGGGTGAGGCGGGTGGTTCCGGAACGTCCGCCGGGGTTGCGGTCGTCAGGGTTTATGGCCGTTGGGGTTGCGGTCGTCAGGGTTGCGGGAAGACGCGCGCCCGGTCGATGTGAACGGCGCACTGGTCGCCGGGACGCAGGCCGAGGACGGACAGCCGCTCGCGGTCCATTTCGGCCTCCAGCGGCAGGCCGGCGAGATCGATCTCGACCCGCGCGTCCGGCCCCACCACATGGATGCCCGACACGCGGCCCGGCCCGCCGGCGCTGGGGCTGAGGCCCAGATCGTGCGGGCGGACATAGGCGATGGCGGGACCGCGCACCGTTCCATCGGCGGGGATGCAGATCGCCCCGTTGGCCGCCTTCGCCACCCCGTCGGCCACCACGCAGTCGAAGCGGTTCACCTGCCCGAGGAATTCGTACACGAAGGCCGAGGCGGGACGGTCGTAGACCTCCGCCGGGCTGCCCACCTGCTCGATCCGGCCCTGGCTCATCACCACCACGCGGTCGGCCAGTTCCAGCGCCTCCTCCTGGTCGTGGGTGACGAAGACGGAGGTGATGTGGATGTCCTCGTGCAGTTTGCGCAGCCAGCGCCGCAGTTCCTTGCGCACCTTGGCGTCCAGCGCGCCGAACGGCTCGTCCAGCAGCAGCACCTTCGGCTCGATGGCGAGCGCGCGGGCCAACGCCACGCGCTGCCGCTGGCCGCCGGAAAGCTGCGCCGGGTAGCGGTCGGCGAAATGGGCGAGTTGGACCAGTTCCAGCAACTCCATGACGCGCCGCCTGATCTCCGCCGTGGTGAAGCGCTGGCCGCGCGGGCGCACCTTCAGGCCGAAGGCCACGTTGTCGAAGACGGTCATGTGGCGGAACAGCGCGTAATGCTGGAAGACGAAGCCGACCTGCCGCTCCCGCGGGCTGAGGCCGAGCGCCTCCTCCCCGTGGAGCTGGAGGCTGCCGGAGTCGGCGAATTCCAGCCCCGCCATGATGCGCAGCAGCGTCGTCTTGCCCGACCCCGAAGGGCCGAGCAGGGCCAGAAGCTCGCCCGAGCGGACCTCGAGGTCCACCGAGTCGAGCGCGCGGAAGCTTCCGAATTGCTTGGTGATGCCGGAGACCTGGATCGCCATGACGTGCGTCGCCTCAATGCCGGGTGGCCGCCAGCTCAGCCCCGAAGCGCCATTCCAGCACCGTCTTCACCACCAGGGTGACGAGGGCGAGCATGGCCAGCACCGAGGCCACCGCGAAGGCAGCGACCAAGTTGTATTCGTTGTAAAGGATCTCGACATGCAGGGGCATCGTGTTGGTCTCGCCCCGGATGTGGCCGGAGACCACCGACACCGCCCCGAATTCCCCCATCGCGCGGGCGTTGCACAGCAGGACGCCGTACAGCAGGCCCCATTTGATGTTGGGCAGGGTCACCCGCCAGAAGGTCTGCCAGCCGGACGCGCCCAGCACCAGCGCCGCCTCCTCCTCCTCGTTGCCCTGCTCCTGCATCAGCGGGATCAGTTCGCGGGCGACGAAGGGGAAGGTGACGAAGACGGTGGCGAGCACCAGCCCCGGCACGGCGAAGATGATCTGGATGCCCTGCGACTTCAGGAACGGCCCCATCAGCCCGTGCAGACCAAACAGCAGCACATAGATCAGGCCGGAGATCACCGGCGACACCGAAAACGGCAGGTCGATCAGCGTGATCAGCAGATCCTTGCCGCGGAAGTCGAACTTGGCGATGCACCAGGACGCCGCCACGCCGAAGACGAGGTTCATCGGCACGGCGATGGCCGCGACGATCAGCGTCAGCTTGATGGCTGCCACCGCGTCCGGCTCGACCAGCGCCGCCCAGTAGGCGTCCGTGCCGCGCCGCAGCGCCTCCACGAACACCGACACCAGCGGCAGGACCAGGAACAGCAGCAGGAAGGCCAACGCCGAGGCGATCAGCAGCCCCTTCACCCATCGGCTGTCGGCCAGCGCCGGCGCGAACCCGGCGGCTTTCTTAGCGTGCATGGCGCGACCTCATCCAGGCTTGCAGCAGGTTCAGGGCCAGCAGCAGCACGAAGGACGCCATCAGCATCAGCATGCCGACCGCGGCGGCGCCGGCATAGTCGTACTGCTCCAGCTTGATGACGATCAGCAGCGGAATGATCTCCGACAGGCCGGGGATGTTGCCGGCGATGAAGATCACCGATCCGTACTCCCCCACCCCGCGGGCGAAAGCCAGGGCGAAGCCGGTCAGCAGCGCGGGCAGCAGCGCCGGGAACACGATCCGCCGGAAGGTCTGCCAGCGCGTGGCGCCGAGCGCCGCGGCGGCCTCCTCCTCCTCCGGCGGCAGATCCTGAAGGATCGGCTGCACGGTGCGCACCACGAAGGGCAGGCCGATGAAGGTCAAGGCGATGGCGATGCCCAGCGGGGTGAAGGCCACCTTCATCCCGAACCAGTCCATCAGCAGGGAGCCGATCCAGCCGTTGGGCGCGTACAGCGCGCTGAGCGCGATGCCGGCCACCGCGGTGGGCAGGGCGAAGGGCAGGTCCACCAGCGCATCGACGATCCGGTCGCCCGGAAAGCGGTAGCGGACCAGCACCCAGGCGACGATGAAGCCGAAGACGGCGTTGACCGCGGCGGCCGCCAGCGACAGCCCGAAACTGACCTGGAAGGCCGCCAGGACGCGGGGAGTCAGCACCGCGTTCCAGAATCCCGACCAGCCCAGCCCCGCCGCCTTCAGAGCCAGCGCCGCCAGCGGCAGCAGGACGATCAGACCCAGATAGGCCAGCGTGAAACCGAGCGTCAGCCCGAAGCCGGGGAGAACGCTGGGCTTTCGAAGGACGCTCAACACCGTGCCCCCCGGGGAGGGGAGCACGGTGTCGCTGGTGGTTGCCGCAACCACGGCTCAGCGGCCCTTCTGATAGATCTGGTCGAAGACACCGCCATCCGCGAAATGCTTCTCCTGGGCCGTGCGCCAACCCCCGAAGGAGCCGTCGATGGTCACCAGTTTAACATTCGGGAAGCGGTCCGCATACCGCGCAGCGACCTCCGGCAGGCGCGGGCGGTAGAAGTTCTTCGCCGCGATCTCCTGCGCCTCGGGGCTGTAGAGGAAGTTCAGGTAGGCTTCCGCCACCTTCCGCGTCCCCTTGCGGTCCACGACCGAATCGACGACGGTGACCGGCGGCTCCGCCAGGATGGACAGGGACGGCACGACGATCTCGAACTTGTCGGCGCCGAACTCCTGAAGCGACAGGAAGGCTTCGTTCTCCCAGGCCAGCAGCACGTCGCCGAGCTGCCGCTGCGTGAAGGTGACGGTGGAGCCGCGGGCGCCGCTGTCCAGCACCGGGACGTTCTTGAACAGGTCGCCGACGAACTGCTTGGCCTTGGCCTCGTCGTTGCCGTTCTTCTCCAGCGAGAAGGCCCAGGCGGCGAGGTAGTTCCAGCGCGCCCCGCCCGAGGTCTTCGGGTTCGGCGTGATGACCTGAACGCCCGGCTTCACCAGATCGTCCCAGTCCTTGACCTGCTTCGGGTTGCCCTTGCGGACCAGGAACACGATCGTGGAGGTGTAGGGGGAGCTGTTGTTCGGCAGGCGCGCCTGCCAGGTCTTCGGCAGGGCGCCGGAATCGGCGATGGCGTCGATGTCGTAGGCCAGCGCCAGGGTAACCACGTCGGCGTCCAGCCCGTCGATGACCGAGCGCGCCTGCTTGCCCGACCCGCCGTGCGACTGCTTCACGGTCACCGTCTGGCCGTTGTCGGCCTGCCATTTCTTGGCGAACGCCTTGTTGAACTCCACATAGAATTCGCGCGTGGGGTCGTAGGAGACGTTCAGCAGATTGGTCTGCGCCTTGGCGGGCGAAATGGCCAGCACGGCGAGGGCGAGCCCCGCGGCCAGTGCGGACAGCTTCCCAGCCCGAAGCGCGGAGAGCCGATCACGAAACGACATGGCACACTCCCTCTATGGTTCCGTTGGGGTGCCGGCAGCGGCTCCCAGGGGGACCGCGCACCGCACCGATCGTCACAAACGCGGCGGTAGCGCCGTATTCACCTATCTTTTTATGTATAAGCAATATCCATTTACCGCCTAGAGTTTGCATGATTTTCCAGCCGCCGCAAGGCTGTTTTTTGTCATTCCCCACTTCTTGACGCGAGAATTCCAGGCCAGATGTGAAATAGATGCCCGCCGATCGGACGGGACACCATTGGACTGGCCGCCGCGCGCCGGATCGCTATCATGCGCGCCCGCCGCCACCCCGCTTCCCGCACGGTCATGTCTGAAACACCCCAGCCCCCCTCCCCCGCTCTCCTGACCGCCCTTCTGGAGGCCGAACGCGCGCTCGGACGGCTGGCGGAGGTGGCGCAGGACCCGGTGCGGCGCCGGAGGATGTGGGCCGACGCGGCGCGGCGGGAGTCCTGCGCGGCGGCGCGGCTCGACGGGGTGGCGGTGGACCCGGTGGAATTCCTGGTGGCGACCATCGGCACCGACCTCGTCCCCACCGCGGGACGGGGGGCGGCGCAGTCGGTCCGCGCGCTGTGGCAGGGCGCCCTGTTCACGCAAGGGGTCGTCGCGGCGCCGGCCCGCCGGACGGGAAACTCCCGCGCGCCGCTTCCCTCAGCCGGGGCCGCCGCCGACGCCTGGCGCGCGGTGGCGGAACTGGAGGTCGGGCTGGACGCCCTGCCCCCCTTCCCGTCCGATGATGATGACGGCGAATCCCCGTCTCTCGACGACGACGCTCCTCCGGCCTGGACGCTGGGCTGGACGGAGGCGCTGTGGCGCTGCCTTCAGGCGGAGGTGTCGGGCCGCGATCCCGGACGGCTGGCCTTCTCGGCGGAGCGGGAGGCGGAGGCGGCGGCCCTGCTCAGGCGGCTGGACCATGCGGGCGGCTCACCGGCCCTGCTGGGGGGCGTGGGCATGCTGGCCGAACTGCTGCGCCCGGCGCCCGACCTGCGGATTCCGGCATGGGCGGTGCCCTCGGCCCGGCTGATGGGGGCGCTGGCGGTGGCACGCTGCTGCCGGGTGCCGAACGTCTGGCTGCCGATGTCCGTCTCCCTGCACACCGACCGCACCGCCGCCAGCCTCGCCGCGCGCGGGCGCGAGGAGGGGTGGCGGCTGTGGCTGGCCGACACGGTGGCGGAGACGGCGCGGCGGGAACGGGATCGCGCCCTGTCCCTGGACCGCACCGCGGAGGGTTGGCGGCTGCGGGTCGGGGCCAAGCGCCGCAACTCCCGCATCCCGGACCTCCTGGACGCCCTGTTCGAGGAGCCGGCCCTGACCGTGCGGCGGGTGCAGAAGCGGCTGGGCAGCACCTTCCGCGGTGCCCAGCTTCTGGTCGACGAGCTTCTGGAGGCCGGCATCCTGCGCGAGGCGACGAACCGCGCGCTGGACCGCGTGTTCATCGCGGTCGATCTGATGCCCTGAGCCGGACCCCGCCCGGATCAGATGTCGAAGTTCACGGGCAGGCCGCCGGTGGCCTGACGGTGGCGCAGGGCGTCGGACAGGGTCTGGTTGTCGAGCACCTGCGCGGTGGCGTCGCGCACCTGGACCATCAGCCAGCGCACCGAACAGGTCGGCGGGTCGAGGCAGTCATCGCAGGGGCGGAAGGAGAATTTGCTGGCGCAGGGGATCGGCGCCAAATGGCCGTCGATCAACCGGATCACCTCGCCAAAGGAAATCTCCTCCGCCGGGCGCGCCAGACGGTAGCCTCCGCTCTTGCCGCGCTTGGCGAACAGCAGACCATGCTTGCGCAGTTCCACCAGGATGGCTTCCAGGAACTTGCGCGGAATGTTCTCCCGCTCGGCGATTTCGGCAATCAGGACGAGTTCGTCATCCGTCCGTTCGGCCAGCATGATCAGCGCACGCAGGGCGTATTTGGCTTTTTGTGACAGCATTCGGTCCGGCACCGCCCCCCGCGGCGGAATGGCATAAGAAGAAGTGCACTCCATATAGCCGCGTTGCTCAGGAATTGGTACCGGATCTTGCCCTGGAAATCGGCGGCGCGTAAGGTCGGATGCGAATCGATCCCTGACCATTCTCACCGACCGGCGAAGGACGCGGCATGCAGACCATCATCGTTCCCGTCACCCCGTTCCAGCAGAACTGCACGCTGCTCTGGTGTCCGGAGACGATGAAGGGTGCCGCCGTGGACCCCGGCGGCGACATCCCCCGCATCCTGCGCGCCGCCCAGGCGAAGGGCGTGACTCTGGAGAAGATCCTGGTCACCCACGGGCACATCGACCATGCCGGCGCCGTCGCCGACCTCGCCGACGAACTGAAGCTCCCCGTCGAGGGGCCGCACCGCGAGGACCGGTTCTGGATCGACGGCATGCCGATGCAGAGCCAGATGTTCGGCTTTCCGCCGGTCCGGTCCTTCACGCCGGACCGCTGGCTGGAGGAAGGCGACACGGTGACGGTCGGCAACCTGACGCTGGACGTCCACCATTGTCCGGGCCACACGCCGGGCCATGTGGTCTTCGTGCACAAGCCCAGCAAGCTGGCCATCGTCGGCGACGTGCTGTTCCAGGGCTCCATCGGCCGCACCGACTTCCCCAAGGGCAACCACGGCGAGCTGATCGAATCGATCCGCACCAAGCTGTTCCCGCTGGGCGACGACGTGACCTTCATCCCCGGCCACGGCCCGACCTCCACCATCGGGGAAGAGCGGCTGTACAACCCCTTCCTCAACGATTGACCGTCGCCGCCCCCCTCCCCCGCTCTCGGCGGAGGGCCGGGGAGGGGGCGAGGCGGTCTAAAGCGTTCCCGCGTAGGCGCCGCCGTCCAGCAGGACGTTCTGCCCGGTCATGAACCCCGCATGGGCGGAGCACAAGAAGGCGCAGGCCGCGCCGAACTCCGCCGGGTCGCCAAAGCGTCCGGACGGGTTGTCGGCGCGGCGGGCGGCCATCTCCTCGTCCAGGCTGCGGTTGTTGGCCTTGGCCCCGCCTTCCATGGTGGTGCGCAGGCGGTCGGTCTCGAAGGGGCCGGGCAGCAGGTTGTTGATGGTCACGTTGTGGCGCACGGTCTGGCGCGACAGGCCGGCGACGAAGCCGGTCAGCCCCGCCCGCGCCCCGTTGGACAGGCCCAGGATGGGAATCGGCGCCTTCACCGCCGCCGAGGTGACGTTGACGATGCGCCCGAAGCGGCGCCCGATCATGCCGTCCACCGTCGCCTTGATCAGGAAGATCGGGGCCAGCATGTTGGCCTCGACGGCGCGGATCCAGTGGTCGCGCTCCCAGTCGCGGAAGTCGCCCGGCGGCGGGCCGCCCGCGTTGTTGACCAGGATGTCCGGCTCCGGGCAGGCGGCCAGCGCCGCGGCGCGCCCCTCCTCCGTCGCGATGTCGCCGACGGCGGTGGTCACGGTGGCGCCGGTCTCCCTGCGGATCTCCTCCGCGGCGGCCTCCAGCAGGTCGCGGCCCCGCGCGGTGATGGTGACGGCCACCCCTTCCCGCGCCAACGCCAGGGCGCAGGCCTTACCCAGCCCCTTGCTGGCTGCGCACACGATGGCGCGGCGTCCGGCGATTCCCAGATCCATCCTCGTCCCCTCTCCCTTCGGTCTCCAGCCCGGCCAGCACCTCGCGGGCCAGCGGCACGGTCAAGGGACGGTGCGCGGCCAGCGATGCGCGGTCAAGCGCCGCGACCACCCGCCCCGCCGCCTCCAGCGACCGCTCCATCCGGGCCAGCAGGTAGGTGATGAGGTCCATGCCGGGCCGCAACTGCCGGTCGGCGAACAGCTTGACCAGAACGGCGGCGAGCAGCGCGTCGTCCGGCGCCGCCACACCCACCGCGGGCGCCGCCTTGATGCGGGAACGCAGGTCGGCCAGCTTCATCCGCCAGCGCGACGGCGGGCGGCGCGACAGCAGCAGCAGGTGCCCGCCCGAGTCGCGGGCGAGGTTGTAGAGATGGAACAGCGCCTCCTCCCGCGGCGGTTTGCCCGCCACCTGCTCCGCGTCCTCCACCACCACGGCGTTGGCGCGGGCCAGCAGGGCGGGCAGGTCGGTGCGGTCCAGCGCCTCCCCCGCGGCGATGGGGGCGTGGCTGCGCGCCCGCCAGACATGGCCGAGATGGGTCTTGCCGCAGCCGTCCGGCCCGTACAGCGTCAGGGCCGGGGCCGGCCAGGACGGCCAGCGGTCGAGCCAGGCCACCGCCTCCGCGTTGCTGGGCGCCACGAGGAAATCCTCGCAGCCCATGGCGGCGCGGTGTCCGAGGTCGAGCGGTAGCTGGGCCGCGAGGGTCATGGGGCGGGGGTCATGGGGCAGGGGTCATGGCGAGGGGGTGCCGCGGTAGTAGGGACTGTCAAGATAGCGCCCCAGCGCGAAGCGTGTCAGCACCCCGATCACCGCGGCCACCGGCACGGCCAGCAGCACGCCGACGAAGCCGAACAGCGAGCCGCCGGCCAGCAGGGCGAAGATCACCCAGACCGCGTGCAGCCCGACCTTCTCGCCCACCAGCTTCGGCGTCAGGACGTTGCCCTCCACCGCCTGCCCGAACAGGAAGATCGCCACGACGATCACGATCCGCCAGGGATCGTCGAATTGCAGCAGCGCCAGCCCCGTGCTCGACACGAAGCCGAACAGCGAGCCGACATAGGGAATGAAGGACAGCAGCCCCGCCATCAGCCCGATCACCAGACCGAAATCCAGCCCGGCCAGCGACAGCGCCACCGCGTAGAACACCCCCAGCACGACGCAGACCAGCGCCTGCCCGCGGACGAATCCGGCCAGCGTCTCGTCCACCTCCCGCGCCTGCTCCCGGATGGTGGCGGCGTGGTGCAGGGGCAGCCAGCCGTTCACCTTGTTGACCAGGATGTCCCAGTCGCGCATCAGGTAGAAGGCCACGATGGGCGTGATGAAGATCACCGACAGCACGTCGAACAGCGCCAGCCCGCCGGACAGGATGTGCTTCAGCACCCGCCCGATCCAGCCCACGACATCCCCGGCGTAATTGCCGGCGGCCCCGCGCAGCCGCTCCACGTCCTCCGGCGACAGGCGGTGCACCAGCCGGTCCAGCATCGGCAGCACGCGCTCCCGCGCCGCGTTGGCGTAGTTGGGAAGCACCTCGATCAGATGGGACACCTGCGACTGCACCAGCGGGAGCAGCAGAAGCCCCATCAGCACCAGCACCAGGACGAAGGACAGCAGCACCAGCGTCGTCGCCAGCCAGCGCGGCAGGTTCCAGCGCTCCAGCCGGTCGACCACCGGGTCCAGCAGATAGGCCACCGCCAGCCCCACCACGAAGGGCAGCAGCATGCCGGACAGCAGCCACAGGACCAGGACGAACAGCCCCAGCCCGATCAGCCAGAAACGGAACTGCTTGGCGGCGGTCACGGCACCCCTCCATGCCGGCTGAACAGCAGCCCGCCCCGGTAGACGTAGGCCAGTCCCGACAGCACCGTCGTCGCGGCGCAGGTCCAGATGAGCAGCGGCACCAGCTCCATCCCGAACAGGTGGAAATCCGGCAGCCCCAGCCCCGGCGGGGCCAGCACCGCCGCGGCCAGGGACAATTGCACCGCCGTGTTGATCTTGCTGATGTAGAGCGGCTGCATCGCCAGCGACTCCTTCAGCGTGTAGAGCAGCATCACCCCGCCGACGATCATCAGGTCGCGGAACACCACCAGGATGACCAGCCACAGCGGCAACTCGCCGACATGCCCCAGCGAGACGTAGACGCTGACCAGCAGCGCCTTGTCGGCGATCGGGTCGAGATAGGCGCCCAGAACCGTGCGGGCGCGGAACATGCGCGCCACGGCGCCGTCCACCGCGTCCGACACGCCCGCCCCGACGAACAGCCAGAAGGCGACCCCCAGCTCCCCCGCCAGGATGAAGTAGACGGCGACCGGCACCGCCAGGATGCGGCCGAAGGTGATGATGTTCGGAATGCTCACCGTGCTGCCTTCCGCCGTTGTCCCTTATGCCGCAGCCTCCTGCCCGTCTGTAACGCCGGGAGGCGGTCCGCCGTCACGGACGGGCCGTGGCCGGCAAGGTGCCGAGGATGCGCGGCGGGGCGCCCGGCGCGGCCTGCGGCGCACCCGCCGGCACCGG
>NZ_JAUJFI010000014.1 GCF_030849505.1 Azospirillum isscasi
TGCAGGACCTTCGGCAGGTCCGACTTCATGCGGGTGCCTTTGCCGGCGGCGAGAATCACGCAGGCGAGCGGGCGGTGAGTTGTCATGACGGAGGCTCCGGCTCCATGGCATGGTTGTTGTGATGGAACGGGCGCGTGAACGTCCGACCCGCGCCCCACACCGACATGCGGCTGTTGCCGCAACGTGGCGGCAAGAAAATAAAGTTGCGTTAACTTTTTCCCTTCACATGGGCGGTCAGCAGGCCCGGCAGCGCCCGCCACAGCAGCGCGCTGCCGCGCAGGACGGCACGGGCGTCCGCCGGAGACCGCGCCGCAACCGCGTGCACCAGCCGCGTCACCGGCTCCACCGTCAGGGTCGCCGCCGTCACCAGACCCGCGGCCACGGGGTGGAAATGCTTCGCCGCGAACAGGATCCGGCTGCGCAGAGCGTAGAACAGCCGCCGGTCGCGCACCTGGTCGGTGGTGCCGCAACCCTTGTGGAACGCTTCCGCCCCGGCGAAATGCACCACCTCCCAGCCGGCGCGCCGGGCGCGCAGGCACAGGTCCACGTCGTCGAAATAGACGAAGAAGCGCTCGTCGAAGCCGCCCAGCTCCTCGAACAGGGAGCGGCGGATCAGCAGGAAGGCGCCCATCACCTGATCGACGGGGCGGCTGTCCAGATGATCCCACTCCGTCATGAAATGCGGCGGGAACAGGCCGGGCGCCAGCCGGTCGAGCCCCACCGCCTGGGCGAGGATGCGGCCCGGCGTCGGCGCCCGCGCGCAGGACCGCTGGGTCCGGCCCGTCTCGTCCACCAGCCGGACGCCGAGGATACCGGTGCGCGCCTGCGCCGGCTCCGCCAGGAAGGCGAGCGCCGGGGCGAGCGACCGTTCCGACAGCCGGGTGTCCGGGTTCAGGAACAGAAGCCAGTCGGCCCGCGATCCGGCGGCGCCCTGGTTGCAGGCGGCGGCGAAGCCGCGGTTCTCCGGGTTGCGCAGGACGGTCGGCGGCCCGCCGCCTGCAACCGGGGCGCCGGCCTCCAGCCCGTCCGCCGACCCGTCGGTGGAGGCGTTGTCCACCACCACCATGCCTTCCAGCGCCATGCCTTCCGGTGGGGCGGCGCCGGTCAGCGCCGACGGCACCGAGGCGGCGCAGGCGCGCAGCAGGTCCCCGGCGTTCCAGTTCACGGTGACGATGCGGACGCTTGGGATCATGGCCGGTGCGGGGACGATTCGGCGTTCCAGCCGCCGGGGGAATGTGGTCTGTTACCGCGCTCTCCCCGTCCGGGGCAACGCCTGTCCGCCGCGAAGGAAGAAAAAAGAGAGGATGCCCGGCCGCATGCGCACGATCTCCCGGCATGAGCCGGCCCGGTCCGGTCCGCGGCTGGCCGCCGCACTTCTTTATGCCGCCGCGGCGCTCTTCTATGTGGTGTTCAGCGCGCAGCTTCTGGTGAAGACCCCGCCCTATGCCGGGCTGGACGAGCCGTTCCACTGGCAGCGGGTGCTGCAGATCGCCCAGGGCCGCTTCCTGGCCGAGGAGCTTGGCCCCAACTCCTGGGGCGGGCCGATCGACCGGGCCAGCTACCTTCACATGCTCCACTACATCGTGCTGATCCAGAAGCACGCTCCGGTGGACGCCGCGGAGGCCCGCGCCCTGTCCGACCAGCTCGCCGCCCAGCCGCCGCGGGACGAGGTGGTGCCCTTTCCCAGCTCGGCCAGCTTCGCGCCGCTCGCCTACCTGCCGCAGGCGGCCTTCACCGCCGCGGCGCGCGCCTGGGGGCTGGGTCCGCTCGACCAGATGCACGCGGGGCGGATCGGCAACGCCGTGACCTATGGGCTGATGGTGCTGGCGGTGCTGTGGGCGCTTCCCGGCGGGAGGCTGGTCTTCGCGGCGCTCGCCCTGTCGCCGGTCGCCCTGCAGAGCGCCTGTTCGCTCAGCGCCGACCCCCTGAACCTGACCATTCCCGCCCTGCTGCTGGCCCTGGTCTGGCGGTTCCGTGCCCGCGCCGCGCCGCTCGGGCCCTGGGAGGTGGCGGGGCTGCTGGTCCTGTCGGCGGCGCTCGGTTTCCTGAAGCTGACCATGGCGCCCTTCGCCGCGGCGGTGTTCTACCTGCCGGGCGCGGTGGCGGGCGGGACGCGGGGGCGGATCGCGCTGACCGCGCTCTGCCTCGGCCTCGCGGTGGGCATCGCGCTTGCGTGGAACATGGCCTATCCCTTCGTCCCCGGCCCCTACTGGGGCACCGCCGCCGACCCGGCGGCCCAGGTCGCGGCCATGCGCGCCGACCCGCTGGAGACGCTGCGGATCTTCGCCACCACCACGCGGGACTGGGCGATCATGTGGTGGCGCGACGGCTACGGGCGCTACGGCGGCCACCCGCCGCCCTGGAGCGGCTACGCCGACGACCGGCTGATCCTGGCGGCCTTGTGGGTCCTGCCGGCCCTGGCCCTGTGCGACGGGGCCCGCCGCCGCGATCCGGTGGTGGCGGTGGGCTATCTGCTGCCGGCCCCGGCCTATGTGCTGCTGGTCATGGCGGCCTTCTGGGTCGGCTTCACCCCGGTCGGGGCGGACACGGTGCTGGGGCTCCAGGGCCGCTACTTCCTGCCGGCACAGGTTCTGGTTGTCCTGGCGCTCGCCGCGGGGGCGGGACCCTGGCACCCGGCGGGTCTGCGCCGCGGGCTGCGGTTCGGGCTGTTCGCCGTCTTCATGGCGCTGAACGGCGCGGTTCTTCTGGACGTGCTGGCCGCCTGGGGGCGGCTGTGGGTTCCGGCGGGCGGCGCGAATTGACAGCGGCGCCGTACAACGCCTATCTGTTGCGATCCGTTTTCTCCTTCCCGCGCCGGTGGCGGTGCCGCCTGCGGAGCCTTCCAGGACAGTCGCATGGAACAGCGCCCTTCCGCCCTCCGCCTCGCCGCCAGGACCCTCCGCACCGCCCTGACGCGGACCGGCCTGACCCCGCCGCCGCCGTCGCGCAAGCCCTTCGTCTACGCGGTCGAGGTCTTCTGGTGCGACCGCGACGGCGCCTATCTGGAGGGCTGGATTCACGCCTATGAGCGGCGGATCCTGACCCTGCGCGTCGCCGCGGGGGAGGACGCCTATGAGATCACCAGCTTCGCCCCGCGCCCCGACGTGCTGCCCCATTACGCGGAGTTCCCCAACAGCGCGGAGAGCGGCTTCAAGCTCTATCTCCCCTGGCGGGCCGGCACCCCGGTAACCTTCGAGGTGATCACCGCCGACGACCGTTTCGTCGAGACGATCGAGCTTCCCCGCTCCCCCGAGGCCACCCGCAAGCCCTACTGCCTGACCGACGGCAGCGCTTGGCAGGACCCCAAGCCGGAGCACGGCGCCGCGGAGCGGGCGTTCGAGGACTTCCAGCGCGCGGTGAACGAGCGCAAGCTGGTCGTCGCCGAGGTCGGCGCCCGCGTGGTCAGTTCGCAGATGAGCCCGCTGCGCGCCGCCTTCGCCGGGGCGGAGCGCTACATCGGCATGGACATCCACGCCGCCCCCAACGTCGACGTGGTCGGCGACGCCCACTACATCCACGACCTGATCGGGAAGGAGGCCGCCGGGGCGGTCTTCTCGCTGTCGGTGATGGAGCATCTGGCCCAGCCCTGGCTGTTCGCCTACGGCGTGAACCGGGCCTTGCAGGTGGGTGGCCTGACCTATCACCTGACCCACCAGTCCTGGCCCCTGCACGAGGAGCCGAACGACTTCTGGCGCTTCAGCGACGAGGGGCTGAAGGTGCTGTTCGGCCCGGCCATGGGCTTCGAGGTCGTCGCCGCGGGGCTGAGCAGCCGCGTGCGCATCTATCCGGACCAGCGCCAGCCGGCGCAGGCGCTGATGCCGCTGGTCTCCTCCTTCGGCGGCGCCTTCGTTCTGGCGCGCAAGGTGCGGGACCTGCCGGACGGCGCGGTGGCCTGGCCGACCGACCGCGACACGTCGGAAAACCGCGCCAAGCACTACCCGCAGCGCGGCTGAACGCGGCATCAAAGGCGGGGCATCAAAGGCATTGCGCTTTGCCGAGTGTTTCTCTTAGGTCATCCCGCAGTGTTGCGGGTGGATACCGTATTTCGGGACACCGTTTTTTGGGGACAGGGGACTGATGGATACGATCTCGTGGGATTCCGTGTCGTGGGAAGACGGCGGCGAGACGATGCCGGCGGTCTGCCCGGCCTGTGGCGACGCGGCGGCCAAGCCGGTGCGCCTGAAGGTCCGTTCGCCCTGGCCGCCGAACCCGGTCCAGTCGCTGGTGGTGTGCAGCGCCTGCGGCACCGCCGCCTACCCGACGCTGACCCAGCCGCCCTACGAGGCCGTGTTCGACCCCCTGGTCGCCTGCTATCTGGAGCAGAACGCCGGCATCGACAGCATGGCCCGCGTCCTGTCCTCGGTCGAGCCGTCGCAGGTGAAGCGCTATCTGGAGCTGGGTTGCGGCTACGGCCTCCTGCTCGACTACGCGCGGACGGTGTTCGGCTGGCAGGTCCGCGGCTTCGACCCCGGCTTCAGCGCCCAGGAAGGGCGGCAGACGCTGGGCGTGGACATCTCCCACAGCTATCTGGAGAAGCCGGAGGACGCCGGGGAACCCCATGACCTCGTCTTCTGCTCCGAGGTCATCGAGCATGTCTTCGACCCGATCAGCCTGCTGGCTCTGCTGCGCACCGTGCTGACCCCCGGCGGCACGCTGATGCTGACCACGCCGAGCGCCGGGGCGATCCATGCCGGCACCCGGCCCGGCACGCTGCTGTCGCTTCTCAGCCCCGGCTATCACTTCGTGCTGTTCAGCAAGGAGGGGATGGAGACGATCCTGCGCCGCGCCGGCTTCGCCGACGTCCGTGTGGTCGACCAGGGCCATTCGCTGCTGGCCGCCGCCTCGCCGGGGACGCTGTCGGTCGACTTCGACCGCCCTTACGACCGCCGGCTCTACCGCTCCTACCTGGAGACGCGCATCCCGACGCTGGACCCGGCGTCGCCGCTCGGCCTCGGCTACCGCTACCGCCTGCTGAAGGAACTGACCCACGCCGGCGACTACGCCGCCGCCCGCGGTGCCGCGGATCAGGTGGCGGAGGCGCTGCGCCTGCGCTGGGACCATCTCGACCTGTCCGACCCCGCAGCCCTGCTGGCCCATCTGAAGGCCGCCCCGGTGCCGCAGGGGGTCGAGCCCTACCACGCGACGGCGCCCTTCAACCTGTGCGGCATCCTTTATTTCCACGGAATGCTGGCCTGGCAGCTCGACGGCCGCCGCGATCTGGCGGCGCTGTGGTTCGAGGCCTCGGCGCTCGCCGGGGAGCGGATGCGCGCGGCCCTGCACGTCATCGGCGCCGACGACGGCGAGACGGAGGAGCTGTCCTGGCGCGCCCGCGCCAACATCCCGCACGTGCTGGCCTGGGACGCTCCGGACCGCGCGGCGGGCGGCGCCGCCGGGCTCGGCACCCTCGAAAGCCCGCTGCTGCGCGAGCGCATTCCCGGCGACATCCTGGAGGACGCGCAGCGCAAGATCTTCGTGGATCTGGTCAATCTCGGCCAGTACGGGGCGGCGGACCGGCTGGCCGCGGCGGTGGAAGCCGCCCTGCCGGAGAGCGGCGCCGTTCTGGCCTCCACCGCCTTCGCGCTCGGCATCCTGACGCTGAACCACCGCAAGGCGCCGCGCAGCGCCGCGGCCTTCTTCGGGCGCGCCCACCGCGCCTGCCTGGAACTTCCCGACCGCGCCACCGCGCCGATCGTCCAGGCCCTTGTGTGGCCGGCGCTGTTCCACCAGGGGCAGGCGCTGGTCAACGCCGGAAAAAAGGAGGAGGCGGGCGAGGCCCTGCGCGGCCTGCTGAAGCCGGAAGCCGGCCTGCCGTCCGTGTCGCTCGATCTGCGGGCGCGGACGGAGCTTCTGGTCCGCACCCAGCGCCTGCCCACCTGACCGCGAGCCAGAGGACGGAAACGCCCCCATGCTGAGCACCCTGATCCGTCTTCCCTTCCGCCTGCGCTTCGTGATCGCCTGGGCGATCGTGCAGAGCAAGATCCTCGCCGGCTATGTCTCCTACGCGGTCAGCGCCTTCCGCAAGGACAGCTATGTGCGGGAGCGCTGGGACGGGCGGGTGCCGCTCGCCGGGGCGCGCCGCGTGGTGGTGTTCGTGCATTACGACCGGCAGGGCGTCGTCCATGATTTCGTGTGGCATTACCTGCGCCAGCTCCACGCGCTCGGCTTCGCCATCGTCTTTTCCAGCAATTCCCCGCGTCTGGCCGACTCCCAGATCGAGCCGCTGCGCGACATCTGCGCGCTCATCCTCCGGCGCGACAACGTCGGCTACGACTTCGGCGCCTACAAGGAGGGCATCGCCGCCGTTCCGGATCCGTCTGCGCTGGACATGCTGCTGCTCGCCAACGACAGCGTCTATGGCCCGCTGCACCATCTGGCGGGCCTGCTGGAGCGCATGGACCCGCAGGATGCCGACGTCTGGGGCGCGTCGGACAGTTGGGAGTTCTCCTTCCACCTGCAGAGCTATTTCCTGCTGTTCCACAAGGCGGCGCTCGCCTCTCCGGTCTTCGGAGCCTTCTGGGGCCGGCTGCGCTACGTCCAGTCCAAGACCTGGATCGTCCGCAAATACGAGATCGGGCTGACCCGTGCGCTGCGCCGCGCCGGCCTGCGCTGCCGCGCCGCCTTCCCCTACCGTCAGGCGGCGACCGCCCTGATCGAGGCGGTGGTGGAGCGCAACATCGCCGGCGACGGTCTGGACCCGGTGCGCAAGTCCTTCATCCAGCAGGTCTTCCGCACCATCAACGCCGGCGTGCCGCTGAACGGGACGCATTTCTTCTGGGATTACCTGATCGCCCAGATGGATTTTCCGTTCCTGAAACGCGACCTGCTGCAGAAGAATCCGGCGCGCATTCCGCTGCTGAACTACTGGGAGCGGGTGGTGAAGCAGTCGAGCGACTACGACACCGAACTGATTTTGCGCCACCTGGAGTTGTCCTTGAAGAACCGTAGCGTCTGAGCCGGTTCTCCGGTTCGCGCTTGTGAGGGATGGGGGGCACACCGGTTCGGAAATCGATCCACAGTGCGCGTCGCCCCTTCCCGTCGCGCAGGGTGCTGCCCTATGGTCGGAGCGCAACGGTTGCCGTGCCGCGAACGAGATCGTCGATGGAAGAGCCTCTGGTCAGCGTCGTCATACCGGTCTTCAACCGGGCTCACACGCTGCGCCGTGCCATCGAAAGCGTGCTGACGCAGGACATCGCGTCCTGGGAATTGATCGTCGTGGACGACGGCTCCACCGACGGCAGCCTGGATATTCCCGATTCCTTCGGCGATGCGCGCATCCGCCCGGTCCGGCACGAGACCAACCGCGGGGCGGCGGCGGCGCGCAACACCGGGGTGGAGGCGTCGCGCGGCCGCTACATCGCCTTCCTCGATTCCGACGACGAATGGCTGCCGGGCAAGCTCCGCGCCCAGATCGACGCGCTGGAACGCGGGCCGGACGCACCGCAGGCGCTGTGCACCGGCTTCATCCTGCACCGGGAGGAAACCGGCCGCTGCATGAAGCGGTGGCCGAAGCCCGAAGGAACCTGGTTCGAGACGATTCTCGACGGCTGCTACGTCTCCCCCGGCTCCACCCTCATGGTGCGGCGCGACTGCTTCGCCGCCGTCGGCCCGCTCGACGAGACGCTGCCCCGGCTCGAGGACTGGGACTGGCTCCTGCGCTGCATGGAGCGTTTCACCTTCGACTGCCTGCCGGTGCTGGGGGCGGTGGTGCATGTGGGACGGCCCGCGCGCTCGGGTCCGGTCGCCGTCGCCATCGGCCGCCTCGAAGGGCTGCACGCCGACCGGGTTCTGCGCGTCGCCGGGCCGGAGGGGCTGCGGCGTTTCCGGGCCAGCCTGGCCATCGAACAGGCGGTCGCCGCCGTGCACGAGGACGCCCATGCGAAGGCCCTCAGCCACATCGGGCGCGCCTTCTCCTGGTCGCCGACGCGCACCGCGCGCTTCCTGGCCCGCTGCGCCGTCCGCGCCTTCTGACGGCCGCCCGCGTCAGCGGTGGGCGGGCAGGCGGCGGTAAAGGGCCAGCAGCCGGTCGGCGGCCCCCGGCCATGTGAAGTCCTGGACGCGGCGGCGCCCCCCGGCGATCAGCCTGCGGCGCAGGGCGCCGTCGTCGAGCACCCGCTCCAGGGCCTCCGTCAGGCTTTCGGGATTGGCGGGGTCGAAATAGACGGCGGCGTCGGCGGCGATCTCGGGGAAGCAGCTCCGGTCGCTCAGCACCGCCGGACAGCCGTTGGCGAAGCTCTCCAGGATCGGCAACCCGAACCCTTCGTACAGCGACGGGAAGACGAAGGCGGTTGCGTGCGCGTAGGCGTAGGCGAGGTCGCCGGCGGCCAGCGTGCGCTGGTGGAGGCGGTCGGCGCATCCGGCCTCCAGGAAGGGCTGGCGCTCCTCATCCAGGATATGGCCGCCGCCGACGCAGACCAGATGCAGATCGGGCCGGCACGCCAGCAGGGCGGCCAGGCGCCGCGCCGCGCCTGCGAAGTTCTTGTAGCCGTCGCGCCGGCCCACGATCAGCAGGTAGCGGTCCGGCAGCGCGATCCCCGCCCGGCGCCCCGGCACCCACACGGCGTCCCGCGACAGGCCGTGGTGCACCACCTCCACCCGCGCCGGATCGATTCCGTAAAGCCGGACCAGATCGGCCTTGGTGTGCTCCGACACCGCGACGATGGCGGCGGCGGCGGTGCAGAGCGCCCGCTTGCCGGGGTGGATCTCCTCCGGCTTGGCGAAGATCTCCGGCATCAGCTCCGGCGCCATGTCGTGGACGGTCACCACCATGGGGCGCCCATGCAGGAGGCCGGTCAGCTCGGTGTCGTAGAAGGTCTGGTGGAAAACGTCGAAGGCCCCGCGGCTCAGCGCCCGGCGGATCAGCCTGCGGTTATGGGCGCGCAGCAGGCTGCGCTTGCCGGGGAAATGCCGGTTGCCCAGGAAATTCCGGACGTCCAGGCCCGGCTGGTCCATCAGGTGGCTGTTGATGATCTGCCGGAAGGGCAGGAGCACCTGCACGCCGGGACGGGCGCGCAGCTCCGTGATGATCTCGGCGAAGCAGCGCGATACACCGCCGTGGCGCTGGATGGAGAAGATGTGGTCGTCGAAGAGGACACGCATGCCGCGGCTCAGCGCCGCCAGTTCACGCCGAGCCGCACCAGGACGCCCAGCGTGACCGCGCGCAGCCGCCAGAAGGGGCTGTTCTGCATGCTGGTCAGCTCGTTCTGGACCGTGCGCAGATGCTGCTCGCTGCGCTCCAGGCGGCGGCGCAGCACCCAGGGCGACTCATCGTCCTCGTCACCGGCGCCGCTGGCCATGCCCACCGCCTGCGCGGTCCGCAACTCCTGCCACACCGGCGGCGGCGGGGACAGCCGCCCGTCCTTCAGCTTCTCCGCGCTGTCCAGCAGGTGGGCGGCCATGGTTGCGGCCATGTCGCGGAAGGTGAAGCGGACGGCCTGCTCCAGCCCGCGGGCGACGAGGCCGGCGCGGCGTTCCGGGTCGCGGGCCGCCGCGATGGCCGCCACCACGCCGGCGGCATCGTCCTCGCCCACGAACAGCGCGGCGTCTCCGGCCACCTCGATCAGCGAGGAGTTGGCGCAGGTGATGACCGGGCAGCCGCAGGCCATCGCCTCGACCACCGGCATGCCGAAGCCCTCGTAGCGCGACGGGTAGGCGAGCGCCTCCGCCCCGGCGTAGGCCAGCCGCAACTCCTCGTCGCTCAGCGACAGGCGCAGCGTCCGGGTGTCGGGAGCCAGGGCGCGGAACATCGGCTCCACCTCCTTGGCCCCGCCCACGCACAGCACGGTCAGGCCGCGGGTCGCGGGATCGCCGAGGCCGAGCGCGCGGAACAGCAGCAGGCCGTTCTTGTAGCCCTGGTAGCCGGACCGCTCGCCGACCATCAGCACATAAGGGCCGGTCAGCCCGTGCGCCTTGCGGAAGGCGTCCACCTCCGCCGCCTCCGCCGGGCGGAAGGCGTCGCCCGCCCCGCAATAGGCCACCGCCGTGCTGCCCGCCGGCACCGAGGGAAACAGCCGCTCCAGGTCGCGGGCGGAATTCTTCGAGATCATGATGTGGGCCGAGGCGTGCAGGATCGCCCGGTGCTTCTCCCGCCACGTCTCGTCGGCGAGCGGAAAGCCCAGCGCCTCCGGGATCATGTCGTAGCCCATGAAGACGGAAGGCGTGGCGGTCGGCGCCGTGTAGTAGGTCGAGACGAAGAGATCGGCCCCCTCCTCCCGGCAGATCCGTTCCAGGTGCAGGCTGTCGGCGCCGGGGGAGGCCTTGTCGTGGGCGCGGATGGTCCGGGTGTGGATGCCGGGGATGCGCGGCGCGGTGCCGGCGCGGTCGAGCAGAACGACATGCTCCGCGAAGCCGGAGGCCGCCCAGGCGTGCAGCACCGCGGTCCAGACCCGCGCGATGCCCGAACCGAGATGCTGGTAGAAGACCCCGTCCACCAGGATCTTCGGGTGGACCGCCGTCAGGGCCTTGCGCCGTTCCGCGACCTCCGCGGGATCGAGGAAGCGCCAGGCCCCGTTCCCTGCCCCGTTCCCTGCGGCGTCGTCCGGCACGGCGATCGGCACCACGCCGCGGGAGGCGGCGGTGTCGGCCAGGGTCTCGTCGCTCACCCAGGGCAGGTAATCGCGCAGCAGCGCCGACCCCGTCACCTCCTCCTGAAGGCGGCGCCAGTGGGCACGGGCGTCCTTGTAGCCGTAATAGCTTTCCTTGAAGGCGGCCTGCGCCTCGGTCGCGTAGGCGAAATGCTGGAAGACGACGCCGGCCTCCTCCATCTCGTCCTGGGTGAAGGGGTCGATCTGGGCCAGATCCTTTCCGTCGGCCCCGACGAGGGTCGGCGGCTCGTGCGCCGCCCAGGCCATGCCGGGCTCGAAACGCCAGGTGCGCAGCCATTCCTGCCGCGGGTTCTGGGCGTAGTTGTGCCGCGTGCTGATGATCCGCTCCGGCCCGACGAAGTAGTCGCACCAGTAGAAGGCGGCGGTGCGCTTCGGGTTGGCCTCGAACATGGCGTGGACGGTGCGGATCTGCTCCGCCGTCCACAGCTCGTCGGCGTCCACCTGCCAGAGCAGGCCGGGTTCGCGGATGTGGGGCAGGGGGGCGTTGACCATCTCGCGCTTGCCGTCCCAGAAGGAGTCCAGCGGCTTGCGGTGGATGGTGACGCGGTCCGGATAACGGGCGGCCAGCTCGTCCAGATAGCCGGAGGTGCCGTCGTTGCTGCGGCCCCGGTCGTGCACGCTGTCGAGCACCCGGCCGCCCGACGCCAGGCTCCAGCCGGTGTCGTGGGACAGCGAGGCCACGCCTTCCACGATGTGCCAGTGCCACCGCAGGGGCAGCGAGGCGAAGACCGCCTCGTGGTAGCGGATGAAGGGCTCGCCGTTCAGGACGATGGTGAAGAAATGGATCGGCAGGCCCGTCTCGGACTCCAGCGGGGACCGCCGGAAGGCCGCCCAATCCTCGCCCTGGGCGATCATTTCCCAGCCGGACTCCTTCCGCAGGCGGCGGCGCATCACCCAGCCGCTGCCGCCGCCGGCCCGGATCACCACGGTGGCGGTGTCGTCGGCCCGGTCCAGCGCGCGCAGCCCGGCGAAGCCGGCCTCCTCGATCATCAGCAGCCCGAAGCCGCCGCGGGGACGCTGGGCGCCGGCCCCGGCCGGTGCGGCGGAATGCCCCCTCATGTCCTGTTCGAGTTCGGAGAGCAGATCGGCCAGCGGCGGCAGATCGGCATCGTTGCGGAACCGCAGCCAGGTCTCCCCGATCTCGTGGGCGTTCGGAAGCGGAATGGCGACGTCGTCCGTCTCTCCGTTTCCGGCCCGTGCGCTCGCCAGGGTCGGGCGCAGCGGGTTGCGCGCCATTCCGCGGAGCAGGGCGTCCCGTCCCGGTCCCGCGCCGACGGCCAGAATCCGGGCGACGGGCTCGGTGCTGGCAAGCCGCTCGACGATGTCGGTGAAGCCGGTGGTGGACGAGGACTGCGGGAAGGACATGAAGAGGGACTCGGCTGGAAAGGCGGGGGGTATCAGGATGTACCGGGGGGTTCCTTTGCCCGTTCGTGGCGGCGAAGGCAATAGTGGCGAAGGCAATAGCCGGTTGCCTGAAACGCGAAACGGGCCGCCCAGAGGGGGTCCGCGGCGGTGCCGCCGACCGCCAGCCGGGCCGCCGTCCCCGCGGCCCCGGCGGCCAGAGCGCGGACGGCGGCCCGGCCCACCTCGAAGGCGTGCCAGTCCCGCGCCTCGCGGCGCAGGGCGGGTGGGCTGGCCGGATCGTTCATCACCCGGCGGGCGATCCGCAGATGCTCGCCGAGCCATGGGACCGTGTGTCGCATGCCGCCGACGATGGTCATCGAGCCGGCGTGCTGGCGGTAGACGTAAACCCGGTCCGGGACCGGAATTGTCTTCATGCCGGCGGTCCAGGCGCGGATCAGGAACTCGCGGTCGCCGGCGTAGCGGTAGGACGGGTCATAGGTGCCGACCCGCTCGTACAGGCCGCGCCGGAAGAAGCGCGCGTTGATGATCGGCACGCCCCGGCACAGATCGGCCGGGCGCAGCGCCTTCAAGCCCGGATCGTCGTAGCCGCAGACGTCGTGCCCCGACCCGACCCCGTCGGAACCGGCGGCCACGACCGTGGCGCCCCCGCAGGCCGCGTCGGCGTCCGGCGCCGCGGCCAGGGCGCGGGCCACGGCGGACAGCGCCCCCGGCAGCAGGAGGTCGTCGCTGTTGAGATGCCCGATGATCGACCCGCGCGCGATGGCCAGCCCGCGGTTGATGGCGTCGTAGACACCCCGGTCGGGGCCGCTGAGCACGCGCAGATGCGGGTAGCGCGCCAGCACCTCCAGCGTGCCGTCGGTGGAGCCGCCGTCCACCAGGATGTGCTCCACCGTCACCCCGTCCTGGGCCAGCACGCTGTCCACGGCTTGCGCGATCAGGGCCGCCCGGTTCAGGCAGGGGGTGATGATGGTGAAGAGGGGGGTGGCGCCCTGTTCCGTCACGGCCGGTGCGGTCTCTCCGCCGCCGGTTTCCGTGGACCGTCCTCCAAGCATGCCCGTGATCGTCGCTTCCCCCTGGATTCGGGCTCCGGAACGCCGGCCCGTCGACGCGGCGGCCCCACCGCCGGCGAGGGCGCAAGGTGCCGGATTTCGCTGTAGCATGCCTGCGGCAAAACCTCTACACAGGGAGTCGAGTTCTTAACCAAAGGTGCAGTTTCGCCAGCCATGACGAACGCCTCCCAGAACAGCCGGATACATCCCGTGATCTTGTCCGGCGGTGCCGGGGTCCGGCTCTGGCCGATGTCGCGGGAGCAGTATCCGAAGCAGTTCCTGCCGCTCTGTTCGGAACGCTCGATGCTGCAGGACACCGCGGGGCGGGTATCGGACGCGGCGCGCTTCGCCGATCCGCTGATCGTCTGCAACCAGGAGCACCGCTTCGTCATCGCCGAGCAGATGCGTCAGACCGGGCGCGGCGCGGCGCGGATCGTTCTGGAGCCGGTTGGGCGCAACACCGCCCCCGCCGCCGCGGTCGCCGCCCTGATCGTGGCGGAACAGGACCCCGACGGTCAGATCCTGCTGCTGCCGGCGGACCACGCGATCCAGGACCAGGGCGCCTTCCTCCAGGCCGTCGCCACGGCGTCCGCCGCCGCCGCCGCGGGGCTTCTGACCACCTTCGGCATCGTCCCGACCGCACCGGAAACCGGCTACGGCTACATCCGCCGCGGCGAGATGGTGAAGGATCATGACGGCGCCTTCCGCGTCGCCGCCTTCGTGGAGAAGCCGCCGCGCGAGCAGGCCGAGCGCTATCTGGCGGAGAAGGACTTCTTCTGGAACAGCGGCATGTTCCTGCTGCCGGTGCGCCAGTATCTGGACGAGCTGGAGCGCTGGGCGCCGGCGGTCCTGGACGCCTGCCGGGCGGCGCTCGCCCGGGGCCGGTCCGACCTCGACTTCTTCCGCCTGGACGAGGAGGCCTTCGCGGCCTCTCCCAACATCTCCATCGACTATGCGGTGATGGAGCGCACCGAGGCCGCCGCCGTGGTGCCTTGCAGCATCGGCTGGACCGACGTCGGCGCCTGGTCGGCGCTGTGGGAGATCGGGGAGAAAGACCAGGGCGGCAATGTCTGCCACGGTGACGCCGTCGCCTGGGACAGCCGCGGCTGCTACGTCCGCAGCGAGGACGGCGCGCTCGTCGCCCTGCTCGGCATGGAGAACGCGGTGGTGGTCGCCACCGAGGACGCCATCCTGGTCGCCGCCAGGGACCGGGCGCAGGACATCAAGCCGCTGGTCGAGCACTTGAAGACGCAGGGCCGCAGCGAGCCGCTGCTGCACCGCCGGGTGCACCGTCCCTGGGGCTTCTACCAGTCCCTGCACGCCGGCGACCGCTTCCAGGTGAAGCGCCTGACGGTGGCGCCGGGTGCCCGCCTGTCGCTGCAGAAGCACTATCACCGCGCCGAGCACTGGGTGGTGGTGAACGGCACCGCGCTCGTCACCCGCGGCGATGAGCAGATCCTGCTGCGCGAGAACGAGTCCGTCTACATCCCGCTGGGCACCCTGCACCGGCTGGAGAATCCCGGCAAGGTGCCGCTGAACCTGATCGAGGTGCAGTCCGGCTCCTATCTGGGCGAAGACGACATCGTCCGTTTCGACGACCATTACGGCCGCTCCTAGTTTCGCCCGCCCGGTCCGGAGGCCCCCGTGCCGCGCGGGGGCTTTCCGCCGGGATGGCGCGGCGCACGGCCTGCGATGGAATGCCTCCCGGATGCCCCCGACACAGATCAGCCTGCCCGATGATGCCGTCATCCTGACCCTCGCCTCGCCGGGTTTCGACGCCGCCTATCCCCGGATTCTCCACAAGGACCTGATCCCCCAGCCCGTCCTCGACGTCATGGAATGGGCGTGGAGAACGCCGCGCTTTCCGGAACGGCCGGTGCGCGTGGCGCGCCTGTCCGACGTCTGGGTGGCCCGGGAAGGGCTGGTTTTCGACCGGGAGGGCCGTCTCTACCACGAAACGATCACCCAGCATTCCGGTGCGGAGATCGAGGAGGCCCACGCCGCCGTGCTGGCCGCCATGGCGGCCTGGCCGGAGCGGGAGCGGGGCGCCGACGGCAAAGGGCCGGTCCTGCTGTGCAAGAAGCGCGGCATCGGCAATTATGGGCACTGGATGATGGAGATGCTGCCCAAGGCGCATCTCGTCCACAGCCGTCTGCCGGACCTGGACGCGCGGTTCCTCGTGGCGCAGGCGCCCGGGCATCTGAACAACGCCATGGCCTTTTCCCTGTCCATGCTGGGGATCGACCTCGCCCGGACCATCGTCGCCAACGACGCGCCGCGCCGCTTCGCCGACCTGCTTCTGGTGGACGGCTTGAGCGAGCATGGGGGCTACATGTCGCCGCTCGTCCTGGAGGGGGTGGACGCCATGGCCCGGGATACGGCGCCCGCCGGCGCGGACCGGCTGTTCGTCACCCGCCGCTCCACCGGTTTCCGCCGCGTCGTGGACGAGGACGCGCTTGCCGCCCATGCGGAGGCTCACGGCTACCGGCTGGTCGAACCGGGGATGCTGTCCCTGCCGGAGCAGGTCGCCCTGTTCAAGGGGGCCTCGCGGATCGTCGGGGTGATGGGGGCGGCGATGACCAACATCGCCTTCGCCCCGCCCGGTGCGCGCGTGGTCAATCTGGCGCCCGCGGGCATGCCCGACACCTTCTTCTGGTTCATCGCGACCCTGCGCGGCCTCGACTACACCGAGGTCCGCTGCGTGCAGGACGGCCCGGTCCGCGGCGTCATGCCCTGGGACACCGACCTGATCCTTTCCCCGGACGACCGGGACATCATCTTCGGCGGCTGACGCCGGGCGCGGAACGACGGGGGTATGCGGGGATGACGACGCCCGAACCATTCGACCACTACATCGAACGCATCGAGGTCGGCACCGAGCTTCGGATCGAGGGCTGGGCCTTTCACCGGACGCATGGCCTGTGCGGCTTCGACGTGGTGATCGACCGGGGGAATTCCCCGTCCGCTCTCCATGTCCGGAGGGGGATCGACCGGCACGACGTCGGCCTCGCCCTCGGCAACCCTCTGGCCGACCGTTCGGGTTTCGTGGTGCTCGCGGCCGTGCCGCTCAGCACCTCGGCGGTCGTCCTGCGGCTGACCGCCGGGGGGGAGGAGTGCATCATTCCCCTGATGCTGCGCGAGGGGTTGTCGCTGCGCAGTTGGCAGGTCGCCTGCGAACGCGCGCCGACGGCCGTCGAGTACCGCTTCCTGACCGAACGCGGCCTGCGCTACGCCGCCGCCCTGCCGGCGCCGCTGACGCGGGCGCGGAACGCGGTGGATGCCGGTCTTCCGGCCATCGCCGCTCCCGTCGCGACCGCCCCGGTGACGGGCGCTTCTGTGACGGGCGCTTCTGTGACGATCGCCCCGGTGACGATCGCCCCGGTGACGATCATCGTACCGGTGTATGGCGGCAAGCGCTTCCTGACCCCTTTGGCGCACGCGCTGATCGAGACGGTCGATCCCCGGCACCACATCGTCTTCATCGACGACGGCAACCCCGACCGCAGCATCTCCGCCTTCCTGGTGGCGCTCGGCACCGCCCTCGACCATGTGACGGTCGTCGCCAAGCCGCGCAACGAGGGGTATCTGAAGGCCGTGCTCACCGGGCTGGAGATGGCGGAGCGGCTGAATCCCGACGGGCATGTCGTCCTGCTGAACACCGACGTCGAGGTGCCGCCGGGCTGGCTGGAGCGGCTGGTCGGGCCGATCGAGGCGACGCCGTCCATCGCCAGCACCACCCCCTTCACCAACGCCGGCACCATCTGCGGCTTCCCGGCCATGCCGGAGGACAACGACCCCTTCCTCGGCGCCACGGTGGCGGAGATCGACGCGGGCTTCGCGGCCCTGGGGGATCTGCCCCCGGTGGAGGTGCCGACGGGAGTCGGCTTCTGCATGGCGCTGAACCGCCGGGCGCTGCGCGAGGTCGGCGTTTTCGACCAGCAGGCCTTCGGGCGCGGCTATGGGGAGGAGGTGGACTGGTGCCGGCGCGCCATGCGGCGCGGATTCACCAACGCCGCGGTGCCCAACCTCTATGTCCACCACCGGCACGGCGGCAGTTTCTCCAGCGCGGAGAAGAAAGCCCAGATCCAGGCGTCGGGCGACATCATCCGGCAGCGCTACCCGGAGTTCGACGCGGAGGTGCAGGATTTCATCCGCGCCGACCCGCTGCGCCCCATCCGCGCCGCGGCGGCGGTCCGCATCCTGGGCGCGGCGGCGGCGGGCCGTCCGCAGACGGTGCTTCTCTTCGACCACGCCGGCCACGGCGGGGCCGCCGCCTTCCGCGTGAAGGAGATCGCGCGCCTGCACGCGCAGGGGCGGGCGGTGCTGCTGGTGCGGCCCTGCGTGGAACCGGCCTTGGGAATGCCGGACGGCGCGCTGGACATCGAGCTGCTGCACCGCGAGGCCGCCTTCCGCTTCCCGGCGAACGATCTCGCCGATCTCGGCGCCCTCGCCGCCGCCCTGCCGCTGGCGGAGGTGGTCGTCAATTCGCTGGTCGGCTACGCGGCGCCGGACGCGGTGATGGGATTCCTGCGGACCCTCCGGCGGGAGCGTGGGGTGCCGTTGCGCCTGATGCACCACGATTTCTTCCCGGTCTGCCCCTCGCTGAACCTGATCGACGCGGAGGACCGTTTCTGCGGCGTGCCGGCACCGGGACGCTGCCGGACCTGCGCGCCGGCCAACCGGCATTTCCGCCACCCCGGCGGGGAAGGGCCTCCGGGCGAGGGCTTCGACATCGTGGGTTACCGCCGGGCGTGGCAGGAGCTTTTCGACCTCGCCGACCGCCACGTCACCTTTTCCCGAAGCGCGCTCGCCACGCTCCGGCGGGCCTTCGTCCTGCGCGATGACCGTCTGCGGATCATCCCGCATCTGGCCGACCATGTGACCGTGACGCCCCTGCCGCCGCCCGCTCCGGATCGGATCGCCCGCGTGGCGGTGGTCGGCGGCATCAACGTCGCCAAGGGGTCGGGGATCCTGAAGGCGATGGTGCGGCTGGCGGAGACGCAGCGGTTGCCGATCCTGTTCGAGCTGTTCGGCGACAACGACCAGCCGGTCGTCTCCCCGCACCTGCACGACAACGGCCGTTACGAGCCGGAGCGGCTGGCCGGCTTGCTCGCCGCCCGCGGCTGCCACGCGGTCTTCCTGCCGTCGGTCTGGCCGGAAACCCACTGCTACGTGCTGGACGAGGTGGTCGGGCTGGGGCTGCCGGTCGGCGTCTTCGACATCGGCGCGCCCGCCGAGCGGCTGCGCCACTGGCCGAACGGCTTCATCGTCTCCACCATCACCCCGGAGGCGGCCCTGTCCGCCCTGCTGCGCGTGACCGGCCACGGGATGCCGGCGCTCTCCGCAAGTGGCGGGGGCAAGGCGCCCCCGCCGCACGGCGATCAGGCGTCGTAGCCGCGGGGCAAGTAGCTCTGCCCCGTCTGCGGGTAGAGGCGGGGGTTGTACCAGCGGCTCGTCCGCGGCACCGCCACATTGAGAGCCGCCAGCAGCGTCCCGCTGGGCGGCGGCGGCTGGATGCAGGCGGGCTTCGCCAGTTTCCAGGCACTGAACGGCGTGTAGAGCACCCGTTTGCCGTCTCCATGGGCGCGCAGCGCAATGGCGCCGGCGATCTGTCCGGCGGTGGCGTCGCGGGGAAGCTGCCGCAGGAGGCCGCTCAGGAAGTCGCTGCGGGCCAGCCAGTGGCTCGACGACACGCCGTCCACGGACCGTTGGCAGAAGGCCATGCCGTGATAGCCGCCGTCGTCCGCGTCGCGTCCGTAATCCGCGGTGGCCAGGAAGCCGCCGAACCCGAAGAAGCCGCCGGCCCAGGCGACGCGGCCATCCGGGCTCAGGACGCGCCCGCCGATGGCTGCCGCGTCCTCCACCCCGTTCAGCAGCCCCACGAGTTCACGCAGGGTGCCGGTCTTCGCCGGCACGCAGCCGGCTTGCACGAAGGCGACGAAATCGGCCTCGGCGCAGGCGCCCGCGAGCAGGGTGGCGAGCGGGGCGTCGTGCAGGGTCAGGCCCGCCAGGGTCCAGCCGGCCCCCCGGCGGTCGAGAAGGGCCTTCAGCCGCTCCGCGTCCTCGGACGAGGCCACCCGCACCCGGACCGGACCGGACGACGGGCTGCGCTGCATCAGGAGGGTGGTGATGGCCTTCTCCACCGTCTCGTCGATCGTCGGTCCGGCCTCGATCACCATCGCCATGGGCGCGGACACGCCGTCCGCCGGTGCCAGCCGCCAGATTCCGGGATGGGGGAACAGCGTGTTCTCGACGACGGCGAGCTTCCGGTCGCGCCCGGTCAGGGCCAGATGCTGCTCCAGGACGTGCCGCTGGCTGTCCAGCGCCTCCGGCTTCATGCTGGTCTCGACGGAGGCGGTGGAGCCGGGGTTGATCCGCCATGCGTAGAGCAGGTGCGGAACATGGACGATTTTATGGCCCGCCCGTTCGACGCGGGTGAAGGTGTCCCAATCGTGGCTCCAGGTCGCCCGCAGGTCGGTGTAGGCGCCGATCTCCACCGCCACGTCGCGCCGCAGGGCGCAGAGGTGGCAGGTGAAGCAGATGTTCATGTGCAGCACCCAGTCGAAGTCCGGCTTGTGGAACGGGGAGAACAGCCGGGACTGCGGGTTGCTTTTGAACTCGTCGGAATAGAGCACGGCGGGGAAGCCGTTGGCGTGGATGTGCTCCGCCATGACCTGGAGCGCGTCGAGCGTCAGGAAATCGTCGGCATCGACCGGCAGGACGTAATCGCCGGAGGTTTCCCGGAAGGCCAGCCCGTATCCGGCCATGATGCCGCGGTTCTCCGGGCTGACGATGACCTTTACGTTGTCATGGGCGGACACGTCGCGCAGCCAGTCCAGCAGCTCGGGCCGGTGGTCGCCGTCGCTGACGATCACCCATTCGAAGTTCCGGTAGAACTGGTTGAGGATCGTCTTCTCGATCTCGCGCAGGAACCGGATCGGCTGCTTGTAGGTGCTCATGAAGAAGGAGAAGCGGATCGACTCCTCGACGGGAGGCCGGGTCCGCGACGCGGCGATGCGCGTCATGATCTGCTCCTCCACGTCGCGCACGGGCCGGTCCGTGGGGGTGCGCGCGATCTCGTAGAAGGGGGTGGCGGTCGAGAAGTTCGGGTTGACGTTCGGGTCCCGCTCGATGCCCCAGCGCCGGATGAAGTTCTGCAATTCCCAGTTGAAGGTTCCTTCCTTCGACAGGGACTCGAAGTGATACAGCTCGATGGCGGGATCGACGACGATCCGCAGCCCCCTCGCCCGCACCTTGTTGCAGAAATCGACGTCGTTGTAGTTGAGGCAGAGGCCGGTATCGAAGCCCCCCACCTCCTGGTAAAGCCTGCGGGAGACCAGCAGGCAGGCGGCGGTCGTCGCGGCGGCGTTGTGCGTCAGCTGCGCGATTCCCTGCGGCCCCGGCGACAGGCGGTGCTCGCCGATCAGAGCGTGGGTCGGGCTGCCGTTCAGCAGCATGATTCCGATGTGCTGGATCGTGCCGTTGGCGAACAGCAGGCGCGGGCCGACGATGCCGACTCCCGGCTGCGAGGCCAGCCCGACCATGTCGCGCAGGAAATGCGTCGAGATGGCCTGGATGTCGTCGTTGAGCAGAAGAACATAGTCGCCGCGTGCCTGCTGCACGCCGATGTTCACGCGCTCCGAGAAATTGAACACCGGGCGCTGGGCGTTGAACTCGCGCACGTTCGGGAAGGCGCGCAGGAAGCGCAGCGTGGAGTCCTCCAGCTCGCCGTTGTGGACGACGACGACCTCGAAATTGCCGTAGCACTCGCTGCCGAAGAGGCTCATCACGCAGTTCGTTACGAGATCGATGGTCATCCCGGAGATCTCGCCCTTCCGGCCCGCCGTGGGGATCACGACGCTGACGGAGGGGGGCTGGGCGGGCGGTGCGTAGACCACGCGCCAATTGCCCGTCGACCAGTGGGGGCGCACCTCGAAGGGCGTGGCCGCCCGCTGGGCCACGGCGTCCTCGATGGCCTTCCTCTGCCGTTCCACGGCATAGCTCTTGGCCGACAGGACCTCGGCGGTCGATCCCGGAATGGCCACCCAGTGGTACAGGATCTTCGGCACATGGACGAAGCGTTCGGTCACCGCCGCGACGCGGAGCGCCAGATCGTAGTCCTGCGTTCCGTCATAGGCGCTGCGGAAGCCGCCGACCGAGCGGACGACGGAAGCGCGGTAGCAGGTCAGGTGCCCGATGTACATCGTGCTGCGCAGCAGGTCGGGCGACCAGCCGGGCTTGTGAGTCGCATCGTAGAAGCGCCCGTCGACGCTCATCTTGTCTTCGTCGGAATAGACGGCGTCCGGCTCGTGCTCGACGACGGCCGCGGCAATCTCATAGAGCGCGTCCGGCGTCAGCAGATCGTCGTGGTCGAGCAGCGCGATCCATTCGCCCTTGGCCAGGGACAGGGCGGCGTTCGACGCGGCGGAGATGCCGCCGTTGGCCGGCAGGGTCGTGACGCGGATGCGGGAGTCGCGCGCGGCGAATTCGGCCAGCAGTTCCCGGACATGCGGGCTGGGCGAGGCGTCGTCGGCGATGCACAGCTCCCAGAACGGGTAAAGCTGAGCGAGCACGGAATCGACGGCCCCCCGCAGCCAGCGTTCCGGCGTCTGATAGACCGGCATGACGATGGAGATCGTCGGCCAGCCGTCCCGGGCGGCGATCCGCTGCACGATGTCGTTGACCGCGATGGTCCGCGGGGCGGGTTCGCCGTGATCGAGCCCGCCCTTGCGCGCTTCCAGATGGCCGTGGCTGAGGAAATGGTGGTATCCCGAAGGGATCGCGCCATTGGACACGGCCTCCGACACGTCGGGATTGTTTGAAAGGTATCGGTTCTCGCAATAGCCCGGGATGCGGGGCGCGGTTCCGGTCAGATCCTCCAGCAGCCCATGGCTGCGCCAGTGTTCGGCGGCGCAGGGAAGCTGGCGGCTGGCGATGGCGTTGGACACGTCGGGACGGTGGGCGCGGTAGATTGCCTCGGCGAAGCTGGCCGTCGCCGGACCCGCGGACAGGCTTCTGGCGTTGGTCGCCGCCCAGTTCCGTCCGGTCGGGCCGGGCACTGCCGGCCCGCCGTTGAGTTCGCCGCTGACCATGGCGGCAAATTCGGGCCGGTCCAGCAGATCACGGAGGCGGAGCTGCGGCAGCGCGCTCCACGGCGCCGTGGAGCGGCCTTCGGCGGCGCCGAACATGAGGTAATGGCGGTAACCGCTGACCAGGTGGCGCTCTTCCACCAAGTCGGCAACGTCATCGTTGATGGACAGGTAGGACTGTTCGTCGAATCCCGGGACGGCGTCGAACCGGAACACGCTTCCCGCGACGTAATAATGATCGACCGGGTTGGCCGCGCGGACCCCACGCATGCCGCGGATGACGGTTCCGTACCGCTCCACATACCATGACTCGTTCATGGGAACGTGGGGCAGGCGCTTCTGGGCGCGGCCGATGAACAGGTAATGCAGATGGGGCGATGCCCCGGTTTCGTGGCACCATTCGGCGACGTCGGGGTAGAGCTGCCCATACCAATGGGCGTCGAAGATCCCGCCGCCGGCCAGCATGGCCACATCGCCGAGGGCATCGACCGGCCGGTCCTCCGGGGCGATTCCCGCATCGGCCAGGCTCGCCGGACTCCGCCCGCCGAACAGCGCGCGGAGCGGGGTCGGGCGGTCGGACGGGCTGATGGAAGCGCTGCCGATCAATTCGCCGCCGGCGACGACGTGGAAGACCCGCGGCGCGTGGTGGGGCACATGCTCCATCGGGATCAGGATGGAGAATGCGTGAAAGCCGCAGCCCCTGCCGCTCTCGAAAAGATCGCGCCGGTAATAGCGCGCCGTGGACGTTGCGATGCATTGTCCGTCCGCGATGACGCTGACGGCGACCTTCTGATCGGTTCTGACGTTGTCGGCGGCCCAGCCGGACAAGCAGTAGCCGTAATTTTCGTTAAAATCTACAGAATCAAGATTGCCGATGATATTCGTCTGTTGAGTCATTTTCAGTGTCATCTTGTGCCGGTATATGTCGTTGCTTCTTGAAAGCAGTCCCGGTTTTGCCGGGAGCAAGACTGGCTTATAATCGGGGTCTGAGCGGCAGCCGCGCTCCAAAGGGCCGGAGGTCGGGTGGACGGCTCCGGCGGCTCGGGCACAACTCACGAAGGCAATGGGCTTTGCGCCGGCATCCTTGCCCGCTGGGCAGAGAGATGTCCGATGTCGCATTCATGCGGATCACGGCGCAAAACCTCATTCTGTTCAGGATTACGTGCAGGCGTGCAAGGAGCCAAAAAATTTTATCAGAAATAACATTATGTTTATCTATCTTTTTCTGGATCTCTTCGTAAGATTTCGCTTTCTGAACATGAATAAAATCTGTGCAAGTATGATGTTGTGCGTCGCCAATTTTCGGTTGAGGCATGTTGCCTGGCGTGTGAAACGCTAGGGCAACTCCCTGTTCCTGACCATACGGCTCATGCAGAAGTGGGCTATGTGTGCGTGATTCCATTGTTAGTGTCAATGTGCTTATACTGTGACAGTGGATTCGGTGGAAAGTTGTTCCATTCTCGAGGGGCCGTACTTTCGGCAGGCTGCCGGAGCGATGATCCCAATCCTTCGGACCAAACCGGCGGGCCCGACAAACCCGATGGGGGCAAAAGCAGGGCAGGCTGCTTCCCAGCCGCGCGGCCGGCGCGCATCAGACCCTCCACGCACGGCATTGATGCCCCTCATGCCGCGGCTGGCGGGAAACTGCCCCTTGGTGTTCCGTCCGGAGAACAATCTTTATGGCTGGCCTTTTCGGGTCCTGTTGCAAGGACCGCGTGGAGTACAATGCCAAGAATTGAAGAGATAGATACCCTTGTATCGTCAAGGGTTATGCATCCGCTGAACGGGTTTTTCTGAGGCGGTCCCCGCTTTCCGGACGGTTCGGCGGCTGGAACAAGCTTGGTTCAGGTCCGTGTCAGGGACAGAAAGCCGCGGCGCATGGGAATGCATGTGATATCGCGGCCCCACACTGGTCAGGATGGCCCGTGTTCATCGACCGGAGGCCTTGCGCAAAAAAATCCCGCTCCACGGCCACACCGGCCGATCATCGCGTGCCGCTTCCCCGTCATCGGGGCCGCTCTTCCTCGTGGGCGAACCAAGCTTATCCGGCTGTCCGGGGAACGGGGAGCACCTCAGCGCAGGACTTATGGGCTTCCAACGCCGTCGGCGTCGCCGGGGGGAGGGCGCAGCAACCGGTAGGTCGGGCCAAGCGGCTCGAAATGCGGGTTGTAGAAGGGGTCGTTGCGCAGCCGGTCGCCCCAGCGGGTGCGCAAGTGGCTGGCTTCGCCGGCCAGGCGCTTCATCTTCTCCGGCGTGTCGTCCGTGCCGCGGGTCTGGGTTTCAAAGTGATGGAGCCGGGCGTGCGGGGTCCACAGCACGCGCAGCCCCGCCTGCTGGAGTTTCAGGCAATAGTCCACGTCGGCATAGGCCACCGGCAGGTGGACCATGTCGAATCCGCCGACCGCCTCGAAGGCGTTGCGGGAGGTCAGCAGGCAGGCGCCGGTGACCGCCGAGACGGTGCGGGGCAGCATGGCCTGGCCGAGATGGCCGGGCTCTTCCGCGCCGAGGCCGACGAAGGCGTGGCCCGCGGCCTGCCCGGCGGCATCCCCGGCGCCGAGCACCACGCCTGCGTGCTGGATCGTTCCGTTGGGGTACAGCAGCTTCGCCCCGACCGCCCCGACGCCGGGACGGACGAGCAAGGACATCATCTCGCTCAGCCAGGACGGGGTGATCGCGACCACATCGTTGTTGAGGAAGCATAGAGCGCTGCCCCGGCAGGCCGTCGCCGCGGCGTTGTTGATCGCGGCCCAGTTGAACGGGCCGTGGAAGTCGACGACGCGCACCCGCGGGTCCCGGGCAAGGCTGTCGAAGAACGGGCGCGAGCGCGGGTCGGCGCTGTCATGATCGACCAGGACGATTTCGTAGTTTGGGTAATCGGTCTTGGCCAGCAGGCTCGACACGCAATCGCCCACCAGCCCGGCGGCGTCCTTGGTGGGCACGACGATGGACACCGCCGGGGCGGGCATCGGCAGAGGATGGCGGACGCGGGCGGAGAAAAGCCCGCCGGAGCGGCTGTGGGCCTCGTGGTCGGCCGTGGCCGTGGCGCGGGAGCCGGTCCGCTGGAGATGCTCGCCGACCACGCGCCCGATGCCGGCCAGGATGGCGGCGGGATCGCCGGCTCCCGACAGCGAGGCGGGGTTGATGCGCCAGTGGTAGAGGATGCGGGGAACGTGCCGGATGCCGGCGGCGCCGACGCGCTCCAGCAGGCGCAGCACCAGATCGTGGTCCTGGACGCCCTCGGTCCCCTCGCGCAGCCCGCCCACCTCCAGCAGGCGCCGCCGTTCGACCACCAGGAGGTGGCAGACGTAGTTGATGGCGGTCAGCAGCTCGGGGTCGAAGTCCGGCTTGAAGGCGGGGGCGACGTGGCGGCCATCGGGCGCGATGCGGTCCTCGTCGCTGTACAGGACCGGCACGGGTTCCCGGCACAGGGCTTCGGCCATGCACAGCAGCGCGTCGGCGGACAGCCGGTCGTCATGGTCGAGGAAGGCCACATAATCGCCGGACGCCAGCGACAAAGCCCGGTTGGTGGCGGCGCTCACCCCGCCGCGGGTTTCGCCGAACACGGCCCGGATGCGGGAATCCCGCGCGGCTTCCCGGCGGATCAGCAGGCGGACGGCGTCGTCGCGGGACGCATCGTCGGCGATGCACAGCTCCCAATGCCCATAGGCCTGGGCGCGCACGGACTCGATCGCCTCTGCCAGCATCCACAGCGGCGGATCGCAGACCGGCATCACCACCGAGAAGAGCGGACGCGCCGGCAGGCCGGCAGCGCGCGTGGAAAGCCGCAGGCGGCGGGCGGCGGTCTCGGCGTAACACTCGTTGAAGTAGGCGGTGTAATCGGCGACGGAGCGGGCGGCGGCGTGGCGGCGCCGCGGCACCTCGGCCCGGATCTCCCGAAGAACTTCGGCCAGCTCGTCCAGCCGGTCGGCCAGCCGGTCGTCCGGGATGGTGTTGGCCTCGTCCAGGGCGATGGGAAGGGGGCCGAAGAGGACGGCGCCGTCGCGCCGGTCGCGCAGTTCGAGCGTCCGCCCCGACCGGACGGACAGCAGCACCTCGAAGCCGTGATCGCAGGTGGCGAAGCGCGACAGCAGATCCCGGCGCTGCTGGTTGGCCACCACCCTGGCGGCGGTGACGCCGTCCACCACGACGTCGACCTCCACAGCCTCCCGCTCGTCCTCGGTGTTGACCGCCCAGCCGACGATCCGCGGCCCCTCGACGCTGTCGATGTTGGCCTCCACTTTGCGGGCAGTGGGCGCGGACAGGCCGTTCTCCAGGAGGTGGCCGGTTGCCGCGATCCGCACGGACACCGGTGTCCGGGACGGGTCCAGGCCGGGAAACAGGGCTGTGAGGTCCAGTTCGAAGCCGCAGCGCACCGGCCGGCCGAGCAACTGCGACAAGACGCCGCTCTCGCGGTCCGGGACGGCGACGACGGTGGCTGGCGCATCGGCCGGTCCGGCGGAGACGCGGAGCGGGACGGGAGCGTCCGGCTGGTCCACCGACAGCGCCCAGCCGGTCAGGCGGGTTCCGCTCCATTCCTCCACGCGCCCGTAGAACGGCTCCGCCGGCGACCGCCGCCCCAGGTCGCCGGTGGTGGCGGAGTCGGGCATTACTATGAAGGCGTCGGTTCTGGCCATGGAAGATCCTGTGCAGAGCGCTGTGCCATCGGCGAATTGGCAAAGGTAGAAAGATTCCACCCGCTGTTCCGGTTGGGGGCTCTGTTGTCGCAGCTAAGGCGCAACTTCGTCAAGGAGCGGTGCCGAGCCAGATCAGCTCTTGCGGTGCGTGACCATTCCTCATTGCCCGCTGCAAATGTGAGGCGTGAAGTGCCGAAGCAGAGCAGAGTTGGCTTCAGCTTTGCGTCTCGCCTGTTGTTAAGCTTGACATCGCTGCAATTTAATTTATTTTGTCATGCGGAATTTTTTCTAAAGGTTGACGAGGCGGATCGTGAAATATCCATCAAATAAAGTTGGAAATATTTATATCTTCTGCATGCCGAAGGGGCGGACGGGTGGTCCGGAAGCGCTTCATCAATTGGGCAGCACTTTGCGATCTCTCGGTAAAAACGCATATATGGTGTATATTAATTGTGAGATTCCAGATCTCCAGAAGAAGCGATCTGCAAATGGATTGCATGACGTTTATGAATTTAAGAAGTTTGATGACCCGATTGTTCCAGATTACATGAAGTACGGCGTGCCTTACACTTATGACATTATCGATGCTCCGGAAAACATCATAGTGTTGCCGGAAGTTTGGTCTTATTGGCTGCAGTTCGGCGAACACTTGCAGAAGTATTTCTGGTGGCTTAGCTATGACAATGCTCTATCATTCGTGCATGCGTCCGGCGGGTGGGATAATTTCCATCGCCATGATTGTCGTCACTTGGTGCAGTCAGAATACGCAAAGGTTTCACTGAGGAATCATGGGATTAATGAAGTCTATCCGCTTTTTGACTTCATCGGCTCCAACTACTTTGTGCCGTCTCCGTCTGATAAGCGTGTCAATCGCATTCTTTATAACCATAAAGGAGCTGCGCCTGCGCAAAAACTTGCGGAAATGGCACCGGAGTTTATCTGGCAGCCATTGATTGGCCTGACATCCGAAGAGGTCTGGTCTTTTTTCCGAACTTCAAAGATCTACATGGATTTCGGATATCATCCTGGAAAGGATCGAATGCCTCGTGAGGCGGCAATCTCTGGGTGCTGCGTAATCACCGGGTTGCGCGGCGCGGCGAGACATTTTGAAGACATTTCTATTCCTGGGAAGTACAAAGTTGAGGACCCTGAGCAGGATGCTGCCAAGGTTATCGATCTTGTGCGTGACATCATGGAGAACTTCGACGATCACTCTGATGCCTTTGAATATTATAGGCGAAAGATCCTGAGTGAGCGCGAGGAGTTCTTTTTGCAGGCGCGAAATCTGTTCTGACGGAAATCGGCTGTTGACATACAAAGCGCCTCGCCGAACGGCAGCGATGCTGCTATGTCTTGCTCCCCGTGCGAGGGGGTGGTTTCGAGGTGGCTCCAGCCAGAGCGCGCAAGCCACCGTGTTGATGTGAAGGCAGATACTATAAATGTACGATTACTTGATTGTTGGTTCTGGCCTCTATGGAGCGGTGTGTGCCCGGCTTCTCGCCGATTCTGGTCGGCGGGTCCGAGTGGTGGAGCGACGCAGTCATATCGGTGGGAACGTTTTCACGGAAGAGCGGGAAGGTATCGTTATACACAGCTATGGCGCCCATATCTTCCACTGCTCAAATCAGGAAATTTGGGACTTCGTCAATCGCTTTGCGTCGTTCCGCCCCTTTGTCAATCGGCCGGTTTCGATTTCAGGGGGCAAGCTGTATTCGCTTCCGTTCAATATGTTCACATTTAATCAACTCTGGGGCGTAACGAGCCCGGACGAGGCTCGGGCGATTATTGAGCAGGAGCGTCTTGTTCTCGACCGCGAGCCGAGGAATCTGGAAGAGCAGGCGTTGTCGATGGTTGGGAAAACTATCTATGACCTGCTAATCCGCGGCTATACGACGAAACAGTGGCAAAGAGACCCTAAGGAACTCCCCCCTTGGATCATCAAGAGATTGCCGCTTCGATTTACATATGACAACAATTACTTCAATGACACTTACCAAGGAATTCCAGACGGCGGATATACAAAATTAATCCAGGGATTGCTGCGTGACATTAAGGTTGACACGTCCGTAGACTTCCTAAATAGCCGCACCGAATTGGCGGCCCAAGCAAAGCACGTCATCTACACCGGCGCTCTCGATGAATTTTTTGGCTATGACCTCGGGGTCTTGGAGTATCGCGGACTTCGTTTCGAACATGATCGGTTCGAATCTGAGAATGTTTTGGGTAATGCGGTTATCAACTATGGTGATGAGGATGTGCCTTATACCCGGCGCATTGAGCATCGCCATTTCAGCCCTACGAATTCGACAGTTTCAATTGTTTCTCGTGAATATCCGACAGCTTGGCGGCCTGGAGACATTCCGTTTTACCCTGTGAATAGTCCGCACAATGAGACTCTCCATCGCAAATATTGTGAGCGAATTGCAGAGTTCAAAAATTATCATATTGGAGGACGTTTGGCCGATTACCGCTATTACGATATGCATCAAGTCGTTGGTGCCGCCATGAAGTTTGCCCGTTCTCTGACGACAGGTTGAGTGCAGTTTACCTCATCCTGTATTGGGCTTGGGATTGGGGTATGAAAAGGGACTTGGAAAATGAGTGATGCTCCAACCTCGCATGTGGCAGACGGACACGACTGGCGCGCGATGTTCTCCGTTGCAGCGGAGCAGATTTACCGAGACGGGGGCTTTTACGATGGCGAGGTTCCGTTGCCCTCGCTGCTGGATTTAGCGGGTGCTTGCAACGGGGCGGTCCAGGTTGTGGCGGAGCTGTTTCCTCCATCCCCCGTTACGCGCCCAATGCCAGATCTCCTGGCTGGATCGGATGAGGCATTCATCCGCCTGATACAGGATAATTACAGGCATTTTAACGATTTTTTCTCAAAGATAGCGGCCTCGGTATTGGTCCGGATTCGGCAGGCGGCAATTTACGATAACGTCGTCTTCGTCGTTCACAATGGAACTTTGATTCCGGTCTACGAAATGCTTCGTACGGTTGATCGTCCGGTCAAAGGGCGGGAGATGGCGGTTCGGGCGAGCCGAAAAGGCGAAAGCAGGAGCATCGACCCAGACGGTAACGCGTTCCTGTTCATCGGGTCGGTCGGTTCCTCCAACTATGGCCACTGGCTCATTGATGATCTGCCGACGATCAAAGCAATGGAGTTCATCGCGGAGGAGACACCGATCACTGCGCTGATGTCGTCCTTGGGCGACCGGATCGATGCGGTGCGTGCCGATGGGGTCGCGTTGGGGCGCTCGCAACCGGGAATGGTCAAGCCGATGTTCCTGCCGGTCGAAGATCTGGTCTTCGTGGATAATTTGTACTATGCGACGCCCGTATCTTATCACCCCATTCTCAAGCATCCGCAGGCACTTGCCCACTTGCTTGCGATCTGCAACGAGCGTTTCGGAGCGTCATCGCTCAGGGAGGACCGGCGCAGGCTGTTTGTGAACCGCTCGACATCGCATCCTCGCCATATCACGAACAACGACGCCGTCAAGTTCATCCTCGCGGAGTATGGGTTCGAAGAAATCTTCCCGGAAGGACTGAGCTTCTCCCAACAAAGACAGGCCTTTCACGAAGCCTCTCATGTTGTTGGTATCATGGGGGCGGCAATGACCAACACAGTCTTCTGTCCTCCGGACGGGCACATTCTCCATCTTGCGCCGAATGGGTGGGGCGAGCCATTCTATTGGGATTTGGCTGCTATGCGCGGACAATCGTACAATGCATTTTTTGGCGTGCCGCAGGGGAATATTGATCAGGTTCATCAATGCTCCTTCGAGGTGAACATCGACCAGCTTCGCGCTTGGTTGGAACGCGTGGTCCCGAAGCCGGCATGAGGCGCTGTCTTTCATAGGCATCTGCTCCGGAAGCGGTGTGCTGCCCCGGAGTCGGGCATTCAAAATTCTGAAACTGGGAAGCAAAGAGGTTGACGTGTGCGCATGATCCGCGCACTCATGCAACGCCCGTATAAGGGAGCCGCGGTTGCAAATTTCCAACTTTGCCCATGCGCGGGCGGAGTTTGGGAAAACTGCTTAGTGCCAGTGGAACGTCGCTCATCGAGCCGGCGCCATACCGCCCGGAGCGAATTTGAGATAACCCTTTAGAAAAAAATAGGAGCGAGCGTTGAGCAAGGTTGCTTTGATCACGGGCGTCACGGGACAGGATGGCGCCTATCTCGCGGAGCTTCTGCTCGCGAAGGGCTACACCGTCCACGGTGTCAAGCGGCGCTCGTCCTCGTTCAACACGGAGCGTGTGGAGCACCTGTACCATGACGTCCACGAGGGGGACGTCCGCTTCCGGATGCATTACGGCGACCTGACCGACGCGACCAACCTGATCCGCATCGTTCAGGAGGTGAAGCCGGACGAGATCTACAACCTCGCCGCCCAGAGCCATGTGCAGGTGAGCTTCGAGACGCCGGAATACACGGCGAATTCCGACGGCCTCGGCACGCTGCGTCTGCTGGAGGCGATCCGCATCCTCGGCCTGGAGAAGAAGACGCGCTTCTACCAAGCCTCCACCTCCGAGCTGTACGGCCTCGTGCAGGAGACGCCGCAGAAGGAGACGACGCCCTTCTATCCGCGCAGCCCCTACGCGGCGGCCAAGCTCTACGCCTACTGGATCACGGTGAATTACCGCGAGGCCTATGGGATGCACGCCTCCAACGGCATCCTGTTCAACCATGAAGGCCCGACCCGCGGCGAGACCTTCGTCACCCGCAAGATCACCCGCGCCGTCGCGGCCATCCAGCTCGGCCTGCAGAAGACGCTCTATCTCGGCAACCTGGACGCCAAGCGCGACTGGGGCCACGCCCGCGACTATGTGGAGGGCATGTGGCGCATCCTGCAGCAGGACAAGGCCGACGATTACGTGCTCGCCACCGGCGAGACCCATTCCATCCGCGAGTTCGTCGAGCTGGCCTTCGGCCATGTCGGCCGCAAGATCGAATGGCGCGGTACGGGCGTGGACGAGAAGGGCGTGGACACGGCGACCGGCGACGTGCTGATCGAGGTCGATCCGCGCTATTTCCGCCCGACCGAGGTGGACCTTCTGCTGGGCGATCCGTCCAAGGCCCACGCCAAGCTGGGCTGGAAGCACACCACCACCTTCCCGGAACTGGTGCGCGAGATGGTGTCGAGCGACCTCGCGCGCTGCGAGCGCGAGGTGGCGGGACGACCGGCCTGATCCCGCCGGAGCCGCCGCCGTGGCGCGGACCGCACTGATCTTCGGGATTTCCGGGCAGGATGGAAGCTATCTCGCCCGGCATCTGCTCGACCGCGGCTACACCGTCCACGGGACCTCGCGGGACTGCGAGATCGCGTCGTTCCGCAATTTGACGATCCTGGGCGTCCGCGACCGGGTGAGCGTCCATTCGGCGACCCTGCACGATTTCCGCAGCATCGTGCAGGTGATCCGGGCGGTGAAGCCCGACGAGATCTACAACCTCTCGGCCCAGTCGGCGGTGGGCTTGTCCTTCGAGCAGCCGGTCGAGACGATCGACAGCATCCTGAACGGTACGCTGAACATCCTGGAGGCCATCCGCTTCCTGGGGGTGGACACGCGCTTCTATCACGCTTCCTCCAGCGAGAGCTTCGGCAACACCCTGGACGAGCCGGCCGGCGAGGCGACCGCCTTCCGCCCCTGCAGCCCCTATGGCGTCGCCAAATCGGCGGCGCACTGGATGGTTGCGAACTACAGGCAGGCCTATGGGCTCTACGCCTGCTCGGGCATCCTGTTCAACCACGAGTCGCCGCTGCGGCCGGCGCGCTTCGTCACCCGCAAGATCGTCCGCGGCGCCATCGCGGTGGCGCAGGGCCGGGCGAAGACGCTGGAGCTGGGGAACCTCGCGGTGGCGCGCGACTGGGGCTGGGCGCCGGAATATGTGGACGCCATGTGGCGGATGCTCCAGCAGGATGAGCCGGACGACTTCGTCATCGCCACCGGCCGGATGCATGCGCTGGAAGATTTCGTCCGGACGGCCTTCGCGCATTTCGGCATGGATTGGCGGGAGCATGTGGTCCAGGGCGCGACGAACCTGCGGCCGATGGACATTCATTGCAGCGTCGGCAACCCGGCCAAGGCCGCGGCCCGTTTGGGCTGGAAGGCCGAAACCCTTATGCCGGATCTCGTCAGCCGGCTGATCGAGGCGGAACTGGCCCTGGCGTCGCCATAGGACGTGGGCTGAGAGAGGGGCCAGGAGAGGGGACTGTGAAGGCGGCCGGGATCGGAGTATAGAACCGGCCCATTCCCGCCTGGGATCGCAGGGCTGCCGCCCGTGGCTTTCCCGCCCCGCCGGCCCGGTTTTGAGTGGATTGCGAGAGATGACCACCGAGAGCTTTCCCGGCTCCGCCGCCCGGCGTAGGAGCGGGGCCATCTACGACTCCGGAGACCGCAGCGAGGCGGCGCGGGCCTGGGACGATCTCAGGGAAGGAGCCCTGCGTTGGCGGCTGTGGAGCCGGCTCGGCTGGCACGACATCCGCAAGCGGTACCGCCGCTCGGTCCTGGGGCCCTTCTGGCTGACGCTCAGCATGGCCGTCATGGTGGCCAGCCTGGGGCTCATCTACGGCACGCTGTTCCGGCTGGACCTGGAGGGCTATCTGCCCTTTCTGGCGGTCGGGCTGGCCACCTGGACCCTCATCGCCTCCTTCCTCAACGAAGGCTGCATCAGCTTCATCGAGCTGGAACCGCTCATCAAGAACGTCCGCATCCCGATGTCGGTGCACATCCTGCGGGCTTTGTGGCGCAACCTGATCATCTACGGCCACAACATCGTGATCTTCGCGGTGGTGGCGCTGATCTTCGGGATCTGGCCGGGGGCGGCGGGCCTCCTCGCGGTGCCCGGGCTGGCGCTGCTTCTGGTGAACGCCGGCTGGATCATGCTGCTGCTCGGCATGATCTGCACCCGTTTCCGCGACGTGCCACCGATCATCGGCAGCGTGATCCAGCTCCTGTTCTTCGTGACGCCGGTCATGTGGAAGCCGGAGCTGTTGGGCGACCGCCGCTATCTGATGGTGCTGAACCCCTTCTATCACCTGCTGGAGGTCATCCGGGCGCCGCTGATGGGCCATGTGCCGGGCTGGGAAAGCTGGGTGGCCGGTCTGCTGTTCGCCGCCGCCGGCTGGGCCTTCACCTTCGCCTGCTTCGCCCGCTTCCGCAAACGCATCGCCTATTGGCTCTGAGATGGCTTCGATCCACCTGAACAACGTCTCGGTCGACTTCGTCCTGTATCAGGGAAGCGCGCGCTCCCTGAAGAAGACGCTGCTGCGCACCTCCACCAGCGGCGCGCTGAAGCACGACGCGCACCACCGCATCACCGTGAAGGCGCTGAACAACCTGAACCTGACGCTGGAGCACGGCGACCGGGTCGGGCTGGTCGGCGGCAACGGGGCCGGCAAGACGACGCTGCTGCGCGTTCTGGCCGGCGTATACGAACCGACCGCCGGGCGCATCCGCGTCGAGGGCAGCGTCACGCCTCTGTTCGACCTGGGGCTGGGGCTGGACATGGACGCGTCGGGCTATGACAACATCCGGATGCGCGCCGCCTATTTCGGCATCGACGGAGACGAGATCGAGTCCAAGATGGACGACATCGCCGCCTTCACCGAGCTTGGCGACTATCTCGACCTGCCGGTGCGCACCTATTCGGCAGGCATGACGCTGCGGCTGGCCTTCGCCGCGGCGACCGCGGTCGATCCGGAAATCCTGCTGATGGACGAATGGATCGCGGTCAGCGACACCCAGTTCCTGGAAAAGGCGCAGCGCCGGGCCGAAGGCTTCGTGAACCGGTCCAGCATCATGGTCGTCGCCTCCCATGTGGACGAGGTTTTGAAGCGGCTGTGCAACAAGGCCCTCTGGCTGGAACGCGGCGCGGTCGTGCGCATCGGCCCGGTTGACGAGGTGCTGGCAGCGTATCACAAACACAACGCGGGCGGCGAACCGCCGCAGCGAGGCGGAGACGAGTGATCGGATGACGACGGGTACGGCAGCCTTCCCCCTGGACGGCAAACGTGTGTGGGTCGCGGGGCATCGCGGCATGGCGGGTTCGGCGGTCGTTCGCCGGCTGGAGCGGGAACCCTGCGAAATCCTGACCGTGGGCCGCGAGACGGTCGATCTGCGCCGTCAGGCCGAGGTCGAGGCGTGGATGGCAGAGGCGCGGCCGGACGTCGTTTTCCTCACCGCCGCCCTGGTCGGCGGAATTCACGCCAACAGCACCCGCCCGGCCGAATTCCTCTACGAAAATCTGGCGATCGAGACCAACATCATCCACGCCGCCAAGCAGGTCGGGGTGCGGAAGCTGGTCTTCCTGGGGTCGTCCTGCATTTACCCGCGGATGGCGCCGCAGCCCATTCCGGAGGAATCGCTGCTGACCGGCCCGCTGGAGCCGACCAACGAGTGGTACGCGATCGCCAAGATCGCCGGCATCAAGATGTGCCAGGCCTACCGCCGGCAGTACGGCTGCGACTTCATCTCGGCCATGCCGACCAACCTCTACGGCTTCGGCGACAACTTCGACATCGAGCAGGGGCACGTCGCCGCCGCCCTCATGGTCAAGATCCACCGGGCCAAGACGGAGGGTGCCGCCAGCGTCGAGCTGTGGGGCGACGGCAGCCCGCTGCGCGAGTTCCTGTTCGTCGAGGATCTGGCCGACGGGCTGGTCTTCCTGGCGAAGCATTATTCGGGCGAGCCGCAAGTCAACCTCGGCTCCGGCCACGAGATATCCATCCGCGGTCTGGCCGAACTGCTGGCGGGTGTGATCGGCTATGAGGGCGACTTCCGTTTCGACCCGTCCAAGCCGAACGGCACCCCGCGCAAGATCATGGAGTGCAGCCGGCTGGCCGGGATGGGATGGAGCGCCCCGACCCCGCTGCGCGAAGGGTTCGAGCGCACCTACCGCTGGTATCTGGAGAAGCTGGACACCGGCACCCTGCGCGGCCTGCCCGCGGGCCGCTGAGGCGGTTCGAAGCCGAAGCGAACGGATGTTCGCTTCGGGCGGGCGCCGCGTCAGCCCTGCCGGAGGCGGCGCAGCAACCGCCGCAACCGGTCGCGTCCGCGGCGTGCAAGGCCGCGGGCCAGCCGGCGCCAGGGAATATGGGGAAGGCCGCCGGTCCCGGCCTCGGCGAGCCGGCGCTTCAGTTCGGCGTTCTCCAGCCGGACCGCCAGGAAGCTTTCCTGATACAGCTCGATCCGCCGGCGCAGCCACGCCTCGGACTGGTAGAAGGGCAGGGCGTTCTGGATGGCGTAGACCTCCGGCTGGCCCTTGGCGAGGTTGCTGGAGGTGCCGCCCAGCCCGAAGGACGCCACCGTCACCGGCATGTGCATCAGCGTGACCGAGGGGTCCGCGATGGCCTTCAGGAACCAGTCGTAATCGGCGTGGACCCGCCACCGCGTGTCGAAGGGGCCGGTGCGATCGAACACCGCCCGCCGCGCGAAGGTCCCCTGGTGCGGCAAACAGCCGCACACCATCGCTTCCGCGGCCTTGTCGGCCTCCTGGGGGGTGTGGATGACGGACCCGCCCTCCGGCAGGCGGACCTCGATGTCCCCATAGAAGAGGTCCCCCTGCGGATGCCGTTCGATGAAGCGCACCGCGTTCTCGACCGCGCGGGCGTCGTAGAACCAGTCCTCGGCGTTCAGGAAGTGGATCAGATCCCCGGTCGCCCGTGCCAGACCCTTGTTCATCGCATCATAAATGCCGCCGTCGGGTTCCGAGATCAGGACCGCCGGACGGTGCCGGTGATTTTTTAGGATATCCAGCGTTCCGTCGGTCGAAGCCCCGTCGATGACGATATGCTCAATGTTCTGGTAAGACTGCTGTGCAACGCTTTCCAGTGTGCGGCCTATGCCGTCATGGACATTCCGGCAAATCGTAATAACCGAGATCTTCATCCACCTGCTCCTGTCGGGCTCGCTCAAATTGAGCGCTCCGAGCGCAACGCTTGTATCGGATGAAGGTGGTACAGTACAGTCGGCACCGCCGGTGAGGCCACCGGAAGAGCGACTGGGGCACAGGGGCCAGATGCAGAGCAAGACCGCCGCCGATTCACAACAAGCTTCCTCGGAGGCTACGCGAACCACCAGCCTCCATGCGCTCGCCGTCGTGGCTCTGCATCATGGGCTGCATTTGTCCGTCGAGAAGATGCGGCGCGATTACGGCATCGAGGCAGGGGAGCCATCCTCGGCGACCCTGTTGAAGATCGCCGAGGACAATGGGTTGACCGTCCGTTCGGCCAAGCTCGGCTGGAAGCATTTGTCCCGCCTGGGCAAGGCGTTGCCGCTCCTGCTCCGGCTGCGCGACGGCAGCACCATGGTGATGGTCGCCTTCCGCAAGGACGGCGGCGCGCCGGCGGCGATGCTGCAGGACCCCCTCAGCCATGACCAGGCCTGCGTCGCCGTGGACGAGTTGCGGCTGGAGTCGGTCTGGGACGGCGAGGCGATCTTCGTCAAGCGCCGCTACCGGATGAGCGACGAGGAGCGGCCGTTCGGCTTCGCCTGGCTGATGGGCCAGATTCTGCGCGAAAAGAAGATTTTCCGCGACGTCGGCATTTCGGCCCTCATCCTCAGTCTGTTCGCCCTGATTCCGCCTCTGGTCTTCATGGTCATCCTGGACCGCGTGCTGGTCCACCAACGGCTGTCGACGCTGTATGTGCTGCTGACGGGCATCGCCTTCCTGCTGCTGTTCGACACCCTCTTCGGCTATCTGCGGCGCTATCTGGTGGCGATCGGCACAGCCAGGGTGGACGCCCGCATCAGCACCTACATCTTCGATCGGATGATCAATCTGCCGATCGATTTCTTCGAACGGACCCCGACCGGCGTCATCAGCTACAAGCTCAACGAGATCTGGCGCGTCCGCAACTTCCTGACCGGGCAGTTGTTCGGGACGCTTCTGGACTCCATGACGCTGGTCGTGCTGATCCCGGCGATGTTCGTCCTCAGCGCGCCCCTGGCCTTCTACGTTCTGGCCATCGCCTTCATCATGGGCCTGGTGGTCGTCGTCTACATCGGCCCACTGGCCCATGCATACGGCAAGGTCGTCGTGGCGGAGCAGCGCAAGGGCTCCTTCATGATCGAGGTGCTGCACGGCATGCGCACGGTCAAGTCGCTCGCCCTGGAAGGGCGCAAGCGGCTCGACTGGGACGTGCGGGTGGCCGAGGCCGTGCGTGCCAACACGAACATGCAGCTTCTCTCCAACCAGCCGCAGACCATCCTGCAGCCGCTGGAGAAAATGATCTACGCCGGTTCGCTGGGTCTCGGCGCCTATCTCGCGATCGGCGAGGGCGCCGTCGTCTACGGCGGTTCGCTGGTTGCCTTCAGCATGATCGCCAGCCGCGCCACCCAGCCCTTCGTGCAGATCGCCAGCCTGATGCAGCAGTTCCAGGAGGTGCGCGGCGGCATCGCCCAGGTCGCGTCGGTGGTCAACCAGGAGCCCGAGCAGGTGGCGGGCCGCCAGGGCGTGCGTCCGGAGATCAAGGGCGACATCACCTTCTCCGAGGTCCGCTTCCGCTACCCCGGCGCACAGAACCCGGCGCTCGACAGCGTCGGCTTCTCCATCAAGGCCGGCCAGGTCATCGGCGTCATGGGGCGCTCCGGCTCCGGCAAGACGACGGTGACGCGCCTGCTCCAGGGCCTGCACCAGAATTACGAGGGCCTGATCAAGATCGACGGCGTGGACCTGCGCGAGATCGACCTCAGCCATCTGCGCTCCAACCTGGGCGTGGTGTTGCAGGACAATTTCCTGTTCAACGGCACGATCCGCGAGAACATCATGGCCGCCAACCGCAGCGCCAGCCTGGAAGAGGTGATGCGGGCCGCCCGGCTCGCCGGCGCGGAGGAGTTCATCGAGCGCCTGCCGCGCGGCTATGAGACGATGATCGAGGAAGGCTCGGCCAACCTGTCGGGCGGGCAGCGTCAGCGCATCGCCATCGCCCGTGCGCTTCTCGTCGACCCGAGCGTCCTCATCATGGACGAGGCGACCAGCGCGCTCGACCCCGACAGCGAGGCGATCATCAACAACAACCTGACGCGCATCGCCCAGGGCCGGACGATGATCGTCATCTCCCACCGCCTCGCCTCTCTGGTCAACTGCGACCAGATCATGGTGCTGGAGCGCGGCAAGCTCTATGACATGGGCAAGCACGACGAACTGCTCCAGCGCTGCGACGTTTACCGGCACCTCTGGTTCCAGCAGAACCGCCACCTTTCTCCGGGAAGCACTCATGACCGCGCTCCTCTTACGCCGGCCGCAACTGCCTGATCTGGCCGCCGAGCAGGCCATCAACGATTTCCAGGGGGAAACCGCGGAAATCACCGGCGCTCCGGAGCCGTTCAAGGCCCGGCTCGCCGTGTGGGCGCTTGCCGCCATGGTGGTTCTGTTCATCGTGCTGGCGTCGGTCATGAAGCTCGACCGCGTCGTCAGCGCGACGGGGCGCGTGGTCTCCCAGTCGCCGACCATCGTCGTGCAGCCGCTGGAGATCTCGATCATCCGCAGCCTGAACGTCCGTGCGGGCCAGACCGTGCGGCGCGGCGACGTGCTGGCCACGCTCGATCCGACCTTCTCGGCCGCCGACGTCGCCCAACTGGAACGGCAGGCGTCCAAGTTCGCGGCGGAGATCGCCCGCCTCGGCGCCGAAGCCGAGGGCGTGCCCTTCAAGGTCGCCAGCAAGGATCAGGACATGATCCTTCAGGAGTCGATCTGGCAGTACCGTCAGGCCGAATACGCGGCCAAGCTCGCCAATTTCGACCAGCGCATGGCGACCCTGCAGTCCACGATCAAGAGCAGCCGGGCCGATGCCGACCATTACCGCTCCCGCCTGAAGATCGTCGGGGAGATCGAGGAGATGCGCCGGACGCTGGAAAAGAACCAGACCGGCAGCCGCCTCAACTCGCTGGTCGCCAGCGACACCCGCGTGGAGACGGAGCGGAACCTCGGCCTCAGCGAGAACGCCATCCGCACCTCCACGCATGACCTGGAGGCCCTGCGCGCCGAGCGGGAGGTCTATATCCAGCAGTGGCGCAGCACGGTGCTGACCGACCTGTCCGCCCGTCAGGTCGATCTGGAGCGCGTCCGCGAGGAGCTGTCCAAGGCCCAGAAGCGGCGCGACCTGGTCGAATTGCGCGCGGTGGAGGACGCCGTGGTGCTGGAGGTCGGGAAGTACTCCGTCGGGTCCGTGGTGGAATCGGCTCAGCCGATCTACACTCTGATGCCACTGAACGCGAAGCTTGAAGTGGAGGCGGAAATCGCCGGCATCGACCAGGGCTTCGTCAAGCCGGGCGATTCGGTGCAGGTCAAGCTGGACGCCTACCGCTTTATCGAGCACGGGATGGCGAAGGGCGTGGTCCGGACGATCAGCGAGGACTCCTTCACCCGCCGCGAGGATCAGAGCCAGGCCCCGCGCCCGTTCTTCCGCGCGAAGATCGAGCTGATCGAGGTGAACCTGCGCGACGTGCCCTCCGATTTCCGGCTGGTGCCCGGCATGCCCCTGATGGCGGACATCGTGGTCGGCAACCGGACCATCATCGCCTATCTCGTCGAGGGGGCACTGAAGAGCCGGGCGGAAGGCATGCGCGAGCCGTAACGGAGACGGCGCTCCCCGCGGGATCAGGGAAAGCCGGGATCGAGGGAAAGGGTGTGAGGCCGATGCGCAACCTCATCAAAGCCGCGGGGCGGCTGTTCGGCTCCACGTCGCCGGACGACGATTACGAGCGCGGGGTCAAGGCGCACGATCGGGAGGACTACAAGGCGGCGCTCGAAGCGTGGCTGCCGGCGGCGAAGGCCGACCACGCCGCCGCGCAGTACCGCCTTGGCCGCCTGTACGATCTGGGGAAAGGCGTGGTGCGCAACGCCGTGGACGCGGTCGGCTGGTACCGGCGTGCGGCCGACCAGGGGCATGGGGAGGCCCAGGCCCGGCTGGCCGAGATCTATTATTACGGATGCGGTCAACCCAAGGGGATCGTGCCGACCGACGAGGCGCTGTCCGTTCTCTTCCCCAACGGCTTGACGATCGAGCAGGACTACAAGGAAGCGCTGCGCTGGGCGCGGGCCGCCGCCGAGGGCGGCGTCGTCGGCGCCCAAGCCATGCTCGGCTACATGTACGCTTCCGGTTTCGGCATCGCCCCCGATTATGCGGAGGCGGAGCGCTGGTACCGTACCGCTGCCGAACAGGGGAATGCGGCGGCCCAGCTCGGGCTGGGAACCCTGCTGGGTGGCGGCTACAGTGGCCCCCCCGATCCCGTCGAGGCGCACAAGTGGTTCCGCAAGGCGGCGGAGCAGAAGAACGTCATGGCCTGGTACTACATCGGCACCCAGTACGCTGCGGGGCTGGGCGTCGAACAGGATCATGCCGAGGCGGCCAACTGGTTCCGCAAGGCGGCGGAGGCCGGTGCCGCGGCCGCGCAAAGGGCGATCGGCCTGCTCTACGCGCGCGGGCTGGGCGTGCCCGCCGATCCACACCTCGCGGAGACCTGGCTGCGCAAGGCCGCCGTGCAGGGCGACGCGGAAGCGATGCTGCAGCTTGGCCACCTGAACAGCCGGGGCGGCGGTATGCAGCCCAATCTGTTCGACGCCGCGACCTGGTACCGCGCGGCGGGAGAGCTTGGCCACCGCGAGGCCCAGAAGATCATCTCCCAAATGTATTTCACCGGATCGGGCGTGCCGCGCGACGAGATGGAAGCCGCCCGCTGGCTGGAGCGGGCGGCCGGGCAGGGCGACCCTCAGGCGCAGTTGCGTATCGGCACCTTCTACGCCGAAGGGCGCGGCGTGACCCGTGATTACGACCGGGCGCTCGACTGGTTCCGCCGGGCCGCCGACCAGGGCAACACCGATGCGGTTTACAACATCGGCATGTTGCACAGCCTGGGTCTGGGCGTTCCGCGCGACCCGGTGGGCGCGATCCAGTGGCTGGAGCGCGCGGCGGGTCAGGGCAGTGTGCTGGCCCAGTTCCGCCTGGGGGCGGCGCTCGCGGCCGGCGACGGCGTGCCGCAGGATTATGCCGCTGCCGCCCTGTGGTCGCTGAAGGCTGCCGAACAGGGCCATACCGGCGCCATGGTCAATCTGGGCCGTTTCCGCATGCAGGGTCTCGGCGGGGAGCGCGACATCGTGGAAGCGATCCGCTGGCTGACCGCCGCCGCCGATCAGAAGGAGCCGGCGGCGATGACGGCGCTTGGCGAATTGTACGGCCATTGGAGCGATCGCAAGGACTTCATGCAGGCCCGCGCCTGGCTGGAGCGGGGGGCGGCGCTCGGCGATGAGCGCGCCAAGGCGCTGATGGAACGGTTGCCGGTTCCCTCGCCGTCCAATGCATCCGAACCCAACACCGGGGACCGGCCGCGCGCCGCCGGCGAAGCCTGACCGTTCCGCGCGCTTACAGGACGAGGATGACGCCGCCCCGCGGAGCGCCGCGCGGCGGCAGGGGCAGCGCCATGTGGCGGTGGATCTCGCCCGTGGCCGGATGCACAACGGCCCCGAGGTCGGCGTAGCCCAGTTTGCGGTACAGGGCCAAGGCACGGGCGTTGTGCGGCAGGACCGCCAGATCCAGCCGGACGCCGCGCCCGGTCGCCCAGCCTTCCGCCGCCCGCATCAAGGCATGGCCCAGGCCGTGGCCGTGGACATCCGGGTGAAGCTCGATGCCCAGGGCGAGCCCGCCCGACCCCGGTGCTGCCGGCCAGTCCGGCCCGATCCGGCAATGCCCGACAAGACGCCCGTTCCGTTCCGCCACCAGCCAGCCGCGCTCCGCTCCGTCCCGTCCGGGCGTGGCGAGCCAGGAGCGGATGGTCTCGGCGTCCGGCACGGCGGAGACGCAACCGCCTTGCAGACGGACCATGCCGGCCAGCAAATCGTGCAGCCGTTCCACATCGCCGCTTTCCGGGTGCACGGCGCGAAGCGTGACGGGGCCGAGCGCGGGGATGGCGCGGCGCGGGGCGCCGCTCAGGCGAAGGTCGGGGAAACCGTGCAGCCGCACGTCCACATCATGCTCGCGCGCCGCGAGCGCGTCGGGAACCGCCAGGGCGAAACCGTAGCGCCCGTCCCCCTTGCCGGCGGCTTGCAGGTCGCCGCGGTCTCGGTCGGCCAGCGTGTCCAGCCGCAGGACGTTCCCGGAGCCGGCGTCCAGCAGGAGTGACAGGCGCAGCCGCCGGGCGGGATCGGCTGGCAGCCACGCCCATCCCGTCACCCACGGGCCGACGCTTTCGAGGAAGCCTTCGACGCACACCGTCATGGTGTGTGCTCCGGCGCCCGGACAGCGGCTACTCGATCAGCAGGTTCAGCAGGTAGCTGCCGTAGCCGCTCTTGGCGAGCGGGCGGGCGATGCGGGCGAGCTGTTCGCCGTCGATGAAGCCCTTGCGCCAGGCGATCTCCTCCGGCGAGGCGATCTTCAGGCCCTGGCGGGCCTCGATGGTCTGAACGAACTCCGCGGCCTGAAGCAGGGACTGGTGCGTGCCGGTGTCGAACCAGGCGTAGCCGCGGCCCAGCTTTTCCACCGCCAGGCGGCGCTGTTCGAGATAGACGTTGTTCAGGTCGGTGATCTCAAGCTCGCCGCGCGGCGAAGGCTTGATCGTCGCGGCGATGTCCAGGACGCTGTTGTCGTAGAAATAAAGGCCGGTGACCGCGTAGTTGGACTTCGGCTGGGCCGGCTTTTCCTCGATGGCGTTGGGGCGGCCCTCGGCGTCGAAGCTGACCACGCCGTAGCGTTCCGGGTCGCGCACATGGTAGCCGAAGACGGTCGCCCCGTCCGTCCGTCCGGCGGCGCGGACCAGGGCCGGCTCCAGATCGTGACCGAAGAAGATGTTGTCGCCCAGGATCAGGCAGACGCCATCCGAGCCGACGAACTCCCGTCCGATGATGAAGGCCTGGGCCAGCCCCTCGGGCTTCGGCTGCTCGGCGTAGGTGAGCGAAATGCCCCACTGGCTGCCGTCGCCCAGAAGGCGCTGGAACTGCTCCTGGTCCTGCGGCGTGGTGATGATCAGGATGTCGCGGATGCCGGCCAGCATCAGCGTCGACAGCGGATAATAGATCATCGGCTTGTCGAACACCGGCAGGAGCTGTTTGCTGGTCACCTGCGTCAGCGGATAAAGCCGCGTGCCGGACCCGCCGGCCAGAATGATGCCCTTCATGCCTTCGTTCCCACGCCCTGGGTTTCGTCGAGAATGTCGTCCAGCACCCGGTCGAGGCCGGTCATCCAGTCCGCCGGCGGAATGCCGTAGGCCTGGCCGAGACGCGCGGTGTCGAGGACGGAATTGGCGGGCCGCCGGGCCGGTGTCGGGAAATCGGCGGTCGTGATGGCGGTCACGGTCGGACGGCGCCCGATGCGGTCGGCGGCGCGTTCGACGATGCGGTTGGCGAAGCCGTGCCAGGTGGTGGCCGGCGCTCCGCCGTAATGGAAGGTGCCGGGCGTCCAGCCCCCGCCGCCCAGCCGCGCCTGCGCGATGGCGGCGATGGCCGCGGCGATGGCCGCCGCCGGGGTGGGGCAGCCGTGCTGGTCGGCGACGACCCGCAGCTCGTCCCGCTCACGGGCCAGCCGCAGCATGGTCTTGACGAAATTGTGCCCGTGCGCCCCGAACACCCAGGCGGTGCGCAGAATCACATGGTCGGGCTGGGCGTTCCGCACGGCCTCCTCGCCGGCCAGCTTGCTGGCGGCGTAGACACCCTGCGGGGCGACCGGATCGTCCTCGCTCCAGGGGGTGGTCTTGCTGGTCCCGTCGAAGACATAGTCGGTGGAGATGTGGATCAGCGGCACCCCGGCGGCGGCGCAGGCGCGGGCCAGATTGGCCGGGCCGTCGCGGTTGACCGCGAAGGCCGCGTCCCGTTCGCTCTCCGCCTTGTCCACCGCGGTGTAGGCCGAGGCGTTGACGACCAGTGCCGGGCCGTGGGCGGCGATGGCCGCGGCCACCGCCTGCGCGTCGGTGACGTCGCCGGACGCACGGTCCAGCCCCACGGCGCTCAGACCCGGAGCCCAGGCGGCGCGCAGCAGCTCGAAGCCGACCTGGCCGTTGGCACCGAAAACGAGAACGGTCCGGGTGTGGGATGCGGACTCAGCCATGGGTGCCTTCGGCGGCGGGGGCCACGCCGAGACGCTGGCCGGCGTAGCCGGCGGACAGACGCTCCCACCAGGCGCGGTTGTCCAGATACCAGGCGACCGTGCGACGGATGCCGGTCTCGAAGGTCTCGGCGGGCGTCCAGCCCAGCTCGGTCTTCAGCTTGGTGGCGTCGATGGCGTAGCGGTGGTCGTGGCCGGGCCGGTCGGTGACGTGGGTGATGAGCCCCCGCCGCGGGCCGCCGGGCAGCGGGCCGGCCAGTTCGTCCACCAGATCACAGATGGCGTGCACCACGTCGATGTTGCGGCGCTCGCTGTCGCCGCCGACGTTGTAGCTCTCGCCCAGCCGCCCGGTGGTCAGGATGGTCCACAGCGCCGAAGCGTGGTCGTCCACATACAGCCAGTCGCGCACGTTCAGGCCGCTGCCGTAGACCGGCAGGGGCTGGCCCTGCAACGCCTTCAGCGTCATCAGCGGGATCAGCTTTTCCGGAAACTGCCAGGTGCCGTAGTTGTTCGAGCAGTTGCTGGCCACCGTCGGCAACCCGTAGGTCTCGTGCCAGGCGCGCACGAAATGGTCGGACGCCGCCTTGCTGGCCGAATAGGGGGAATTGGGCGCGTAGGGCGTGGTCTCCGAGAAGCGCCCGTCGTCGCCCAGCGTGCCGAACACCTCGTCGGTGGAGACGTGGTGGAAGCGGAAGGCGGTCTTCGCCTCGCCCTCCAGCCCGCGCCAATAGTCGAGCGAGACGCGCAGCAGGGTGACGGTGCCGACGACGTTGGTCTGCACGAAGGCCATCGGGCCGTCGATGGAACGGTCCACATGGGTTTCCGCCGCCAGATGGATGACCGCCGTGGGGCGATGATCGGCGAAGACGCGGCGCAGTTCCGCCTCGTCGCAGATGTCCACCTGTTCGAAGGCGTAGCGCGGGTTCCCCGCGAAGGGAGCCAGGCTTTCCAGATCCGCGGCGTAGGTGAGTTTGTCTACGTTGACGACCGAGGCCGTCGTGTTCGCCAGGACCCAGCGGATGAAGGCCGAGCCGATGAAGCCCGCACCGCCCGTCACCAATATGCGCATACCATTCCCCCTGCTGCGCTTTCAAAAGCGCCATCGAACCGTCAGAAAAGAACCGTCAAGAACTTCGGCACCGGACGAACGCCGGTGTCATGCAGGCCGCATGTCGAACAGATCCGTCGCGTCCGCCAGCCGCGGCGCCACCGCGTCCTTGTCCGAAACCGACGCGCCGGCCAGGGCCGGCCAGTCGATCCCGAGCGCCGGATCGTTCCAGAGAATCGCCCGCTCGCACTCCTTCGAATAGGGAGCGTCGACCTTGTAGGCGACCGTGGTGTCCGGCTCCAGCGTGCAGAAGCCGTGCGCGAAGCCGGCCGGAATGAAGAGCTGTTCCAGCCCGCCGGCGGTCAGTTCCACCGCAATGTGCTGCCCGAAGGTCGGCGACCCGCGGCGGACGTCCACCGCCACGTCCAGGATGCGTCCGGTCAGCACCCGGATCAGCTTGGTCTGCGCAAAGGGATCGAGCTGGTAATGCAGGCCGCGCACCGTGCCCGGCGTGGCGGACAGGGATTGGTTGTCCTGGACCCAGCGCCGTTCCAGGCCGTTCAGGGCGAAAGCCTGCTCGTTCCAGGTTTCGACGAAATATCCCCGCGCATCGCCGAACCGCTTCGGCACAACCAGTCGGACATCGGATAGCGGGGTTGACGTTACCTGCATAGGGAAGGATTCCATCGATCAGAAAGCCCCGCGCAGCGAGGCTGAGGGGGTTCCAAGCGCTTCGCCGCGGTTGGTGAAGCGACGTGCCAGCATGGGCGGACCATCGGTTGCATCGATTGTTTCGTCAGGATGCCCGCCGTCGACAAAAACAAGTGGAATAGTCCACTCTTTAGCGCAAACCCCTGTTGCGTCGCAAGGGAAAGCGGGCTGAATCCCGTGCATAACTTAGGATATTGTCCCCTGTGCTAATCCAGCTTCGTGAACGAAGCCGTACTTCATCAGGTGGACGAGGCTGCGCAGCAGCAGCAGGCGGCGCTCCTCCGGCACCAGGGTCAGGATCCCGGAAACCGGGCGGCCGGGCGGATCCAGGGCTTCCAGCACCAGCAGGAGGTCGGTGGCCGGAGACACGGTGCCGCCGCGTGCCGTGGAGTTCAGCGGGTCGGCGTGCAGCGCCGCCAGGGCATCGGCGATCCCCGCGCGGGCGAGGCCGCCGGCCCGCAGCAGCCGCGTGGACGGGGACAGGTGGCGCGTCGGGTAGGATTCGAACATCCGCAGCGGATCGGGGCGCAGCGGGTTGCCGTCGCGGTCGGGGCGGCGCGGGGCGCGTTCCGCGGCGTGGTTGCGGATCTCCGCCAGTTGGCGCCAGACGTCGAGATACTGCGGGATGATCGCCTTCCAGTCGAACATGGCGATGGCGCGGGCGCGCCCGGCCTCGCCCATGCGCCGCCGCAGCGCGGGGTCCGCGGCCAGCCGCGCGTAGGCGTCCGCCGCCGCCGCCACGTCGACGGCGGTCACCTGCGAGACGCGCCCGATGAAGTAGTCGTAGGTGTCCAGCCCGGCGGCGTAGCGGTCGGCGAAGTCGGGCCCGGTGCCCGGCGGCGGCAGGATGGTGGGAATCCGGAATCCGTCCACCCCGTCGCGCACCGTCTCGCGGTAGCCGTTCCAGTCGGTGATGACGCAAGGCAGCCCCGCCGCCATGGCCTCCACCGGGGTGATGCCGAAGGTTTCCTGCACGTTGTCCACCAGCGAGGTGAACAGGTCGGCGGCGGCCCAGATGCGGGTCCGCACCTCCGGCTTGCGGCCGTCCAGGAAGATGGCGTTGACGCTGGGGCAGTATCGCCGGGCCCCCTGGGTGAAGGCGGTGCCGATGGCGTCGTTGCCGAACCAGCCGGCCTGGATCAGGTGGAACCGCTTGCCGGTCCGCCGGGCGGCCTCCTCCAGCGCCAGATACATGGCGATCGGGTGCGCCTTGGCGTGGAAGCTGAGGCGCCCCATGAACAGCACCGCGACATCCTCCTCGCCGATGCCCAGCGCCGCGCGCTCCGCGCTGCGGGTCGCCGGGTCGAAGCGGAAGGCGCCCGTGTCCACGCCGAGCGGGATCACCGGCAGATGCGGCATCGGCACCTCGGCGGCGCCGAGCCGGTCGCGCAGATACTCCGCGTAGGGCGCAAGGACCGCCTCCACCGAGGCGCGGGCCGCCCAGGAGGTGCAGATCACCGCATCCCACGGCTGCACCGGCGCGGTGGCCAGGGCGCCCAGGGCATGCGGCGATTCCGAGGTCGTGTGGGTGATGCCGCACAGGCTGTAGCCCCGCTGGTCGCGGGACCGGCGCCGCCAGGCGAACTGGTCGATGCCCGGCCCCGGCACGAACAGGCACCCCAGGCGGGCCAGCCGCGACGGTTCGCCGGTCGGGTAGAGCGCCACCTCCCGCCCCGGAGCGTGGCGGGCGGCGAGATCGGCGAACAGCCGCGCCTGCTCCGGCCCGTCGGCGTGGCAGGCGAAACCGTTCAGGCCGGAGTGCCGGAAGAAACCGACGAGGAAGGATTCGCCCGCCACATGGCGGCCCTTCAGGTCCGCCCGTGCGGTTTCGTAACCGTCGGGATGGAAATAGATGGCGGCGTTGGACACGGGTGGTCGGGTCCTCGGGCGGTTGTGAAGACGCTGGTCGGGCAATGCCGGCGGGAGAGTACCCGCCCGGCCTTGTCAGAGCAACGCGCCCGAACGGACGCCCGCACTCCGTTCAACCGGTCAGCCAGACCGCCAGATAATCGGTGCCGTTCACCGTGCCGGGCATCGTCGTCAGGGACCCCACGGATTTGCCGCTCAGCGTCAGGCTGGCGTCGGTATGGCCGTTGCCGTCGAGGTCGATGTGGGCCGTGGCGCCCGTGAATCCGCCGGCTCCGTCCATCTCCGTCCAGGTGAGGGCCGATTGCCCCGGCTGCCAGCCCCAGACGGTGACGATCTCCCCCGCCTCCAGGTCGGTCACGGTGGACCAGACCGGTTCGCCCGAGCGGGCGTCGAGGAAGAAGGTGTCCTGCCCGGCGCCGCCGGTGAGGAAGTTCGACCCCGTGCCGCCGTCCAGCACGTCGTCGCCGGCCCCGCCGTCGATGGCGTCCATGCCGCTCCGGCTGTTGATGAAGTCGTTCCCGTTTCCGCCGACGATCGCCTCGCCGTCGTCGCTGCCGATCAACTGCCATTGCAGGGTCTGGACCGGGCCGGAGTAGGTCGAGGCCTCCTGAAGGATCTGCGTTCCCGACACGCTGCTGACCACACCGAAGAAGGTGCTGGCCACCGTGCCGGGGGTGGCGTCGCGGCTCAGCGCCAGGGTCATGTCGCCGAAGGACAGATGCTCGATGCTGCGCAGGGTGTTGGTCCCCTGCGGGCCGTCCACCATCACCTCGCCCGCCCCGGTGTGGCGGATGGTGTAGGAGGAAGGCGCCCCCTCGAACACCGCCGTGTCGAACCCGTCGCCGCCGTCCAGCAGGTTGTTTCCGGTCCCCCCGCTCAGGGTGTCGTTTCCGGCCCCGCCGAACAGGGCGTTGTCCAGCGCGTTGCCGATCAGGGCGTCGTTTCCCGATCCACCGATGGCGTTCTCGATCCAGCAGTCGTAGGCGATGCCCAGCGTCCGGGATTCCATGGAGAAGCCGGCCCTCCAGGCCGGTCCCAGGTCGCTGTAGGAGCCGGGGCGCAGGTCGATCCGGGCGTCGCTGGTCTGGTTGGCCCAGCTGATGGTGTCGTTGCCGCCGCCGTCCCAGATGGTTTCGAAGATCGCCTGTCCCGGCTGCCAGGAATAGACGGTGTCCCCGGCGTTGGTGGACATGTTGGCGCCGTACAGATACTGGATGGCGGCGATGTCGCTGACCATGGGGGTGGTGGGGAAGCGGTCCTGCCAATAGCCCATCTCCGGAGACGCCCCGGGATAGGAGCGGTAGCTCATCGTGCTGTGGAGCTGGGAGTCGATGCCCGTGGGGGCGGCCGGGAAAGCCCCGTATTCCTCGTGCAGGTGCTTCAGGCCGAAGGCGTGTCCGATCTCGTGGACGATGGTCTGGTGGATGTAGGAGCCGGATGCCCAGGACAGGGACGGGTCGGCGAAGAGCTTGCCGAACCAGATGTCGCCGGCTTCCGGCAGATCCACCACCGGCAGGACCGTGTAGGCGGTCGCCGGCGCGTTGCTTCCGCCGAAGCGGATGTCGCCGCAGGACAGGGCGCTGTCGGTGACCTCGGTGCAGGTGATGTTCGCGACCGCCGTCCAGGTCCCGATCGCCTGGCGAATCGCCGCCTGGGCCGTTCCGGACAGGGTCCAGACGCTTCCCGGGTCCGGCGTCAGATAGCCGTCCCGATAGGCCGACAGGCCGGCGACACCGAAAGAATAGGTCAGGGAAACGCCGTTCCCGGGTTGACTCTCCGCACCCCATTTGTACCCGGCGAGCAATGAATCGATTTGAATGCGCCCGCTTCCGGCGATTTCGGATACGGGAACCACGTAATCCGGTGTGCTCATCGCTGCCACCTTCGAATAAAAGAGGGCCTGTTTGTGAAAACAGCTCTTCAATTCAGAAATGAGTGGCATGCATTCAATGAATGCCGAAGAATTATCGACCAAATCAACTCATAGCGTCAAAAAAGTAAGTCAACAGAATCAATTTTATCATGTGGTTATTTTTTGATGTCCCGGGTCTTAATGCGAGCGTGCGGATGAATCCAGAGGGTGACGTTTTCTGGTCTGGCCTTGCCCGACCGGACGCCTCTTGCGGGGCGGCGGGCCTAAGGGGAGTGGTCCATCCGGGGATGCCGCGTCTCCATCCCTCTTGCGCATCCCTCTTGCGCATCCCTCTTGCGTGCCCGGCTGCTTTTGCGGCCTTGTTGGCCTTGAGGAAGCCTTTGGATCAGCCCTTTTGAAGGACCGGAGAGGAACGATGGAGCGGGTGGACTGCGTGGTGGCCGGGGCCGGGGTGATCGGGCTGGCGGTGGCCCGGCGGCTGGCCCGCGCCGGGCGGGAGGTGGTGGTTCTGGAGGCGGCGGACGCCATCGGCACCGGCACCAGCTCGCGCAACTCGGAGGTCATCCACGCGGGCATCTACTACCCCACGGGCAGCCTGCGGGCGCGCCTGTGCGTGGCCGGGCGGGACGCGCTCTATGCCTACTGCGCGGCGCATGGGGTGGAGCACGCCCGCATCGGCAAGCTGATCGTCGCCACGGAGGAGGCCCAGCTGCCCCGGCTGGAGGCCATCCGCGCCCAGGCCGCCGCCAATGGGGTGGACGATCTCGTGGCCCTCTCGGCGTCCGAGGCGATGGCGCTGGAACCGAACCTGCGCTGCGTGGGCGCGCTGCTGTCGCCATCGACCGGCATCATCGACAGCCACGGCCTGATGCTGGCCCTGCGGGGCGACGCGGAGGCGGCGGGCGCCATGCTGGCCTTCCTCAGCCCGCTGGAGCGCGTCCACCGCGGCGCGGACGGCTTCGAACTGGAGGTCGGCGGGGCGGAGCCGATGCGCATCGCCTGCGGGACGCTGGTCAACGCCGCCGGGCTGGGGGCCTGGGGCGTCGCCCGGGGGCTGGAGGGTTTCCCGGCGGGGCATGTGCCGCCGCGGGTGCTGGCCAAGGGCAACTACTACGCGCTGGGGCAGGGGCGCTCACCCTTCGCACGGCTGGTCTATCCGGTGCCGGTGGAAGGCGGGCTGGGCGTCCACCTGACGCTGGATCTGGCCGGGCAGGCCCGTTTCGGCCCGGACGTGGAGTGGCTGGCCCCCGCGGATTACGACCGGCTCGACTACCGGGTCGACCCGAGACGGGCCGACGGCTTCTACGGCGAGGTGCGGCGCTATTGGCCGGGTCTGCCCGACGGCGCCCTGGTTCCGGCCTATTCCGGCGTCCGCCCGAAGCTGAGCGGCCCCGGCCAGCCGCAGGCCGACTTCCTGATCCAGGGGCCGGAGACGCACGGGGTGCCGGGCCTGGTCAACCTGTTCGGCATGGAATCGCCGGGCCTGACCTCCTGCCTCGCCATCGCCGACGCGGTGGCGGAACGGCTGGGCGGCTGACGGCGGCGGGGTCAGACGAAGGCGTTCTCGACCAGTTCGCACAGCATGTGGCCGGCGGCGATGTGCATTTCCTGGATGCGCGGGGTGTCGGTGGAGGGCACGCACAGGCAGACGTCGCACAGCTCCTTCATCCGCCCGCCGGCGGCGCCGGTCAGCCCGACGGTGCGCATGCCGAGCGCGCGCGCGGCTTCCAGGGCGGCCACCACGTTGCGGCTGTTGCCGCTGGTCGAGATGCCGACCAGCACGTCGCCGGCCCGGCCCAGGCCGCGGACCTGCCGGGTGAACACCTCGTCGTAGGAATAGTCGTTGGCGATGGCCGTCAGGGCGGAGGTGTCCACCGTCAGGGCCACCGCCGCCAGGGGGGCGCGGTCCCGCAGATAGCGCCCGGTCAGCTCCGCCGCGAGATGCTGGGAATCGGCGGCGGACCCGCCGTTGCCGCAGAACAGCACCTTGCCGCCGCCCTTCAGCCCGTCGATCATCAGCCCGGCGGCGGCTTCGATGCGGTCGGCCTGCGCGGCGAAGGCCGCAAAGTTCCGGGACGTCTCAAGCAGGGCTTCGCGGACGCGGTCGGCGGCGGAGTGGCTCATCTTCAAGTCCTGGGCTTCGGAAAACGGACGAACCATACGACGGGGCGCCGATGGGCGCCACAGCCCTTTCCGGCGCCCCGCCTTCCATCACAGGAGGCCGAGCCGCTGCCACACGGGCAGCTTCTGCGGCAGGAAATCGGCCAGCTTCGCGGCGACCAGCGGGCGCATGGCCTCGGGATCGGAGATGGGGGCCCCGTCCTCGGCGAAGATCGCGCGCCCGAGCGCGCGCAGCGCATCCGTCACGAAGCCGGCGAGCCCCTGGACGTCCACCGGCTGCCCGCCCAGAAGGCCGGCCAGGACGAGGCGTTCCAGGGAGTCGGCCCCGACGCCCAGCCCGACCACGGGAGACGCCAGGAAGAACAGGCTTTCATCGACCAGCATGCGCCCGGCGATCGCCCGGTTGAGCCGTCCGGCAGCCTCGCGTGCTTCCTCCGAAGAGTCCGCCAGGGGGTGGGCGTGGTTGGCGGAAACCAGGAGCGCCACGAAGCGGGAGATGGTGCCGAAATCGTGCCGGGCCATGTCCGGCAGCGCCGCGATCTCGCCGAGGCCCGGCGTGCCCGCGGCGAGCGCGTCGAGGATCGGCAGGCCGAGCCCCGGATCGTGGCGCAGCTCGCCCAGCGGCACCGGAACCGCCAGCCCGGCCTTCTCGCGCGGGACCATCAGCGTGAAGCGAAGCCGCCGGAGTTCCGCGGCGGTCTCCGCGGCGGACAACCGGTCCGGGCCGCGGACGAAGATGTCGCGGCGGAACACCTGATTCATGGCGAAGTCGCGCACCGTCTCCACCAGCGTCGGGTCGGCGATCTCCGCCAGGATGGTCCGCAGTTCCGGACGCACCGACAACTCGTCGAAATTGTGCGGGATGTTGGCGGAGCAGGCATAGCCCAGCTTCGCCCGCGCCATGTCCTGCGCCACCTGGGCATGGCCCAGCGGCTCCCAATGGGTGTTCAGATACTCGTGCGTCAGATAGCGGCGGTCCTGTCCCGCCATCGTGGCGAGATGCTGGCCGACGGTGGGGTTGGCGGCGAAATAGCCGGCGCCGGCCTCGTTCAGCCGGTTGACGAAGCCCAGCGCGGCGTCGAACTGCCGGTCGCTGCGGGCCGGGTTGGCCGCCGCATGGGCCAGCATCAGCTTTTGCAAGGGCAGAAGCGGCGCCCAGCCCGGCATGGCGTTGTAGCTGACGAAGACCAGCCCGCCGGGCTTCAGAGTCTTCTCCAGGATGTCCACCACCGCCCGGCGGTTCTCCGGGCTGACCCAACTGTAGACGCCGTGCAGGACGATGAAGTCGAAGCCCTCGCCGGCCTCCGCCGCCGGCAGCGCCCCGGCGGCCACCTCCTGGAAGCTCCGCTCATGGAAGGCGACGTTGGCCAGCCCGGCCTCTTCGGCCATCCGGCGCGCCCCGGCGACGTGCAGCGGGTTGAAGTCGATGCCGGTAAAGCGCCCCTGGGGATGGGTCGCCGCCAGGATGTTCAGGGTCATCCCCTGGCCGCAGCCCAGCTCGCAATAGCGGAAGGGCCGGTCGGTGCGCGGCGGGCGGACGCCGTTCAGCAGGCAGACGTAGGACAGGTAACCCGGCGTCAGCTCGCGGTAGGCACCGTGGGTGTAGGCAATGTCGGCGTTGTAGCCGTCGCTCCACGCGCTCATTTCGGGGCCCTCTCCGCGGGGTTCCGCCCGGCGATCAGGTCGTCGATGAGCGCAAGGTGGCGGGGCAGGGTGACGGTGCGGAGGTCGTAGTTCTCGACCACCGTCCGGCGCGCCCGGTCGCGCAGGGTCTGCATCCGGTCGGGATGCTCGAACACCTCGTCGATGCGGTCGGCCAGGGCCGCCCCGTCGAAGAAGTCCACCAGAAGCCCGTTCTGCCGGTCGCGCAGCACCTCTTCCACCGGAATGGTGGAGGAGCCGATCAGCAGACAGCCCGATGCCATGGCCTCCAGGAAGGACCAGGACAGCACGAAGGGATAGGTCAGGTAGACGTGGGCCGACGAGACGCGCAGCACCGACAGGAAGGTGCCGTAGGGAACCTTGCCCAGGAAATGCACCCGCTCCCGGTCGATGCCCTGCCCGACCTCGGCCAGCAGGATGTCGCGGTAGCTCCGCCCGTCGCTGGACATCTGGCCATAGCTGACCTCGTCGCCGCCGACGATCAGCACATGGGCCTTGGGCCGCCGCTTCAGGATGCCCGGCAGGGCGCGCATGAAGACGTGGAAGCCGCGGTAGGGCTCCAGGTTGCGGGCGACGTAGGTGATGACCTCGTCCTTGCGCGTCAGCGTCAGGCCCGACGGCAGGCGCAGCCATGCCTCGGGTTCCGGCCGGACGATGGCGGTGTCCACGCCCTCGTGGATCACGCTGATGCGGGCGCGCATGTAGTCGGGGTAGAGCGACCACTGCCAGCCGGTCGGGGTCTGGCCCCAGTCGGCGGCCTCGAAGCCCAGCGTGTTGATGACGTTCTTGGTGCGCACCCGCGGCCCGTCGTTCTCGATGACCGGGACCATGGGATCGAAGCCGATGTCGGCCCCTTGCCGGTGGTAGAAGAATTCGAAATAGGCGAGCAGCGGAACGTCGGGCCAGACGTCCTTCATGTACAGCGTCTCACCCCAGCCGTTGTGCCCGATCATGATGTCGGGGCGGAAGCCTTCGGCCTTCAGACGGCGGCAGACCTCGTAGACGCTCTGCCCGTAGACGACCGCCAGCTCCAGCTCCTGGATGTAGTGGTGGGTCGTCGATTTTGCCGTCCGGAAGGGCTGGTAGACGGCGCGCTCCACGCCGGGGATCTGCGCCGGGCTGTCGTGCGAGATGAAGACCACCCGGTTGCCCGGCTGGGACGCCAGATGCTGCACGATGTGCTGGTACTGGCCCGGGAAGTTCTGGTGGACGAAGAGATAGTTCATCGCGTGCCGCCGATTCCGCAGAAAAGGCCCGCCATCCGCCGCGGGCCAGGATGAGCATGGTCCCGGAGCGTCAGCCCACGGGCGGGTGCAGGGCGATGCCAAGCTCCTCCAGCACCCCGGCCGGAGCGGGCGGGCGGAAGGCCTTGACCTGCAACTCGTACGCCTCGGCCCGCCGCCAGATCGCCACCGGTTCGAACCCCGCCTCCTGCAGCAGCCGCCCCAGCAGGTTCGGGGTGAAGCCGGTGCGGTGAGCCATGAAGCGGTTTCCCGCGGCAAGCGCCGGACCGTAGCCGTAGACGACGTCCAGCGGCCGGACCGGACCCTGCCGGGAGCCGTAGAGCGGCTCGTCCAGCCGGTCCTCGGCCACCAGCTTCGCCACCGCCTGCAGGTCGGGCACGGTCAGCAGGAGCGTGCCGCCCGGCTTCAGGACGCGCAGGAACTCCCGCAGCGCCACCGAAACCTCGTGCGGGTCGAGATGCTCCAGATTGTGCGACGACCAGACCGCGTCCACCGACCCGTCGGGCACCGGGGCCATGTCCGTCATCGAGGCGACAATGTCCGGATCGACCTTCGGATCGATGTCGAGACGCAGCTCCCGCCACCCGTCCGCCGGCAGGGAGCTGCCGAGGATCGAAATGGCGCGCTGACCGCATCCGACATTGAGCACGGTCTTGATGTCCATCGGTCTGGAATCGCTCCGGATCAATAGGGGCGCTGCTTTTCGACGAAACGCAGCAGGATGCCTTCCAGGGCGTCGCCGATCGCGTCGGAGCGGCAGGGGCTGCCGCTCTGCCCGGCGGGCGAGCGGTAGCCGCTGACGAAGGCGCCCTCATAGACGCAGTCGAAGCGCTCGGCCGCGGCACCGCGCAGACGGATCGAGAAGCCGATCAGCGGCGTGCCCAGGCCGCGGCTGCCGCACATGCCGCCGCCGGTGATCCAGGGGGTTTCCCAGCCGTTGGCGGTCAGGCCCTTGTACTCCAGATCCTCCGGAGCGATGCCCTCGACCGGGGTGATCGAGAAGGCTTCGATCCACAGCCGCTGCCCGACGGCGCCGGCCCAGGTGGAATCCGCGAAGCGCAGGTCGCCCTGGCGCTGGACGTGGGCCAGGATCTCGGCACGCGGGCGGACGGCGGACGGGGCCTGCACCGGAGCCGGAATGGGAGCGCTCTGCACCGGCGCGGCGACCGGCGCCGGGGCGGCGGCGGCCTGCTGGGTCCCCGGCGTGTCGTCGATGCGGGAGAACTGGAGCGACAGGAGCGCGTTCGGGCGGTCGACGTGCTTGTAGGAAGACAGAATCACGGTCGCAGGGCCGCCCGACACTTTGATGATGATGGTGTCGCCCGGCTTGCTCAGCCAGTTGCCCGGCACGCTGCCGATCATCTCGACGCTGCTGCCGGCATGGTTGCCGGGGGACGGCGCGAGCTGGACGCTGGGCAGGGGGAACTCGCCCGCCGCCGCCGCCCCGCCGCCGTTCGTGACGATCAGGGAATAGAAGCCGGGCGCCAGGGCCAAGGTCTGGGCCGTTGCCTTGATCTGAATGGATTGTTGGGCTTCTGCGGACGCAACGCTGCCGATCATCGACGACCCCCCGTGGAACTGGAAAATTGAACAGCAGCCGTCCGGACCATCCGAATCCACCGCTGGAACGCTTGGCCTGTAATCTGGCCGAAAGGAAGAAGATTGTCCGATTGCTACGCCATGCGGCGTATGAGCGTCAAGAATGCCCAGGAGCGTGTCGTTGATTGTCGCAGGCTCCAGCGATGGTGGCAGCAAATGGCCGCCGCCTTGCTGCCGGATGCGTTCGGACATCGCCCCCAGATCGAAGGCCGCCACCTCCAGCCCGGCCTTCCAGGCGGTGGACAGGGCGTAGCACCAGGTCTCCGGCGAGATCGAGGGAAGGAAGGCGATGTCCGCCTCCTGCGCCCGCACCAGGGCGACCGCCTCCTCCTCCGTGAAGCGGCCGGTGACGAAGCCGTGCCCCGTCTCGAACAGGGGCGGGTCCTCCTCGCTGAAGCCGACGACCACGAATTCCAGCGGCAGGCCACGCGCCGCGGCGTCGCGGGCGCAGGCCAGCAGAACCTCGTAGCCCTTCTGGATGCCGACCGCGCCGATCGTGCAGACGCGCCACCGGCGGTCCGGGCCGCGCGGCGGGCGGGCGGCGGCGGGCG